>JALYZO010000184.1 GCA_030945745.1 Actinomycetota bacterium | reverse complement strand
GCGCCGGCCACACGGTCCACCTGGAGGCTCCGGACGTGTTTGCGAGCGCCGTGGAGTCGTTCCTGGCCTGAAAGCTGCCGGCTTCTCACAGGGCGCTGTCTCACAGGGCGCTGTGTCACAGTGCGATGCCGAGCGCCAGCAGGGCGCCGAAGACCAGTTGGGCCCGGCCCGTCTCGCCGAGCACGGGGATCAGCGCCTGGCCGGTGGCTCCGCCCAGCACCTTTCGCACCGGGACGACGGCAACCGGGGCGGCGGCAAGGGCAAGGACGGCGTAGGTCCGGTCCGTGGCCACGGCGACGGCGAACAGCAGGGCGGCTCCCAGGCAGGCCGCGTAGGCGATGCGGGTGGCCGGCGCCCCGAGGCGGACCGCAAGCGTCCGCTTGCCCGCGCCGGTGTCGCCGGGGATGTCACGCAGGTTGTTGACGATCAGCAGGGCCACGGCCAGCAGGCCCACGGGGATGGCGGCGGTCACGGCCAAGCCGTCGATGCGCCCCATCTGGACGAACGCCGTACCCACGGTGGCCACCACACCGAAGAACACGAACACGAACACCTCGCCCAGCCCGGCGTAGCCGTAGGGGCGCGGGCCTCCGGTATAGAGCCACCCGGCGGCCATGCACGCCACGCCGACGCCGATGAGCCACCAGCCCGCGATTGCGGCCAGCAGCAGTCCGGCGGCACCGGCGACGGCGAACGCGACGATGGCCGCCCGCTTGACGGCGGCCGGAGGAGCCAGGCCCGACGCCACCAGCCGCAGCGGTCCGACGCGCACCTCGTCGGTGCCCTTGACCCCGTCGCTGTAGTCGTTGGCGTAGTTGGTGGCCACCTGCAGGGCCAGGGCCACGACGACGGCCAACAGGGCTCGCCACCACACGAAGTGACCGGCGGCGCCGGCCACCGCCGAGCCGACCACGACGGGCACGGCGGAGGCGGGCAGCGTGCGCGGCCGGGCCCCCAGCACCCATCGCCCGACGGGCCCGGCTGCGGGCTGCGAAGGTGGGCTCACGTGTTGCCGGGCAACCGCATGGCGGCAAACTAGTCTCCGTGTCGGAGCTGGTGGCAATCGATCTCCCCGGCGGGCCGGGGTTCGTGCACGCCCTCCAGCGGGTGTGGGCGGACGGCGACGCCGCCCTCCCGGTCGACCAGCGTCTGGCCCCTGCTGCCCGCCAGGCGCTCCTCGATCACCTGGCCCCCTCGCGCGTCATCTGCGCCGACGGCGAGGTTCGCCGCCCGGGTGTGGCCGTCGACGACGGCGACGCCCTGGTCGTGGCCACCAGTGGGACGACCGGAAAGCCCAAGGGGGTGGTCCTCACCCATGACGCTGTGGCCGCGTCGGCGACGGCCACCTCCGCCCGCCTGGGGGTGGACCCCGAGCGTCACCGGTGGCTGGCCTGCCTGCCCCTCAACCACGTCGGGGGCCTGTCGGTCCTGACCCGGGCGCTGCACACGGCAACCCCTCTCGACGTCCTCCCCGGCTTCGACGCCAATGTCGTGCTGGCCCGCTCGGGCCCCCACGTGTTGGTCTCCCTGGTGGCCACCACGCTGGCCCGGGTGGGACCCGAGAACTTCCACACCGTGGTGCTGGGTGGGGCCGCCGCCCCGTCGGTCGTGGCCGCCAACGTGGTCAGCACCTACGGCCTGACCGAGACGGGCAGCGGGGTCGTCTACGACGGCGTCCCCCTGGCCGGCGTGGAGGTCGACATCACCCCCGCCGGGCTGATCCGCCTCCGGGGCCCGATGCTGTTGCGCGCCTACCGGGACGGCAGCGTCCCCATGGACGTCGACGGCTGGCTGACCACCGGCGATGCCGGTGCCTTCGATGCCACCGGACGCCTGGCTGTCCACGGACGCCTCGACGAGCTGATCATCACCGGCGGCGAGAACGTGTGGCCGGCAGCGGTGGAACCCATCCTCCGCCGCCACCCTGGTGTTGCCGACGTCGCCGTCGCCGGACGGGCTGACCCCGAGTGGGGGCAACGCGTGGTGGCGTGGGTCATTCCCCGAACCCCCAGCCGACCACCGAGCCTCGATGCCCTGCGAGCGCTGGTGGCTGATGAGCTGGCCGGTTTCGCCGCCCCCCGGGAGCTGGTGCTGGTCGACGAGTTGCCGAGGACCTCCGTCGGCAAGATCCGCCGCAAGGAGCTGTGATGACCCCCTGCCCGGGGTCCTAACCTCGCCGTCCATGCACGCCATCGCATCTCTCGCTCTCGTCGGCAATGACCTGTGGTCCGGCATCCCCATCGTCGAGAAGATCATCCGCACCGTCGGCGTCTACCTGGGGCTGGTGATCCTGTTGCGCTTCGCCGGCAAGCGTGACCTGGCGCAGCTCAACTCCTTCGACCTGGTCGTCCTGCTGCTGCTGTCCAACGTGGTGCAGAACGCGGTGATCGGCAACGACACCTCGCTGTCGGGTGGCCTGCTGGGCGCCGCCACCCTCCTGGTGGCCAACGGCGTCGTCGTCCGCCTGTTCGGCAGGTCCGACCGCACGGCCCAGATCTTCGAGGGCAAGCCCAGCGTCATCGTGGCCGACGGGTTCTTCGACACCAGGGCCCTGAACCGTCTGGGGCTGCGCAAAGCCGACGTGGTCTCGGCCATCCGCCGCCAAGGCGCCGACGATGTGGCGCAGGTCGCCAAGGCCGTCCTGTCCCCTGGGGGGGCCATCGTGGTGACCCTCAAGGGCGAGGCTCAGAACCCGAAGATGTCTGACCTCTACGCTCTGGAAGGTCGCATCGACGCCAAGCTGGACGCCGTTCTGGCCGCCGTCGCTCACCGGTAGGTTGAGCCGGTGGCCCCCACGAACCGCCTAGCGGAAGAAGCCAGCCCGTACCTGCGCCAGCACGCCGACAACCCGGTCGACTGGTATCCCTGGGGCGACGAGGCCTTCGCCCGGGCCCTGTCCGAGGATCGACCCGTCATCCTGTCGGTCGGCTACTCGGCCTGCCACTGGTGCCACGTCATGGCCCACGACTGCTTCGAGGACCCGGCGACGGCGGAGGCCATGAACGCCGGGTTCGTCAGCATCAAGGTGGACCGCGAGGAGCGACCCGACGTCGACAGCATCTACATGGAGGCGGTTCAGGCCATCGCCGGCGGCGGTGGGTGGCCGATGACGGTGTTCCTGCTGCCCGACGGGCGGCCGTTCTTCGGCGGCACCTACTTCCCCAGGGCGCAGTTCAACGACCTTCTGGTGCAGGTCCGACGCGCCTGGGAGGACCGCCGGGAGGGGTTGGAGACCGACGCCGCTCAGCTGTCCAGCGCCGTCCGCACCGGCACCGGCCTGCCGCTCCGCAACGAAGCGGACGGAGCACCGACGGACGAGGATCTGGTGGGCACGACCATGGCCGGGCTGCTGGCGCGCCACGACCCCGAATGGGGAGGCTTCGGCTCGGCGCCCAAGTTCCCCCAGGCGGCCATGACCGAACTGGTGCTGCAGGCCTGGGCGGCCGGCGCCCGGAGCGATCGCTCGCTCGGCGAAGCCGCCGTCACCACCCTCGACGCCATGGCCTCGGGCGGCATCTACGACCATCTGGGCGGCGGCTTCGCCCGCTACGCCACCGATCGGCGGTGGCTGGTTCCGCACTTCGAGAAGATGCTTTACGACAACGCCCTGCTGGCCCGGCTCTACACCCACGCCTGGCAGCTGACCGGCGAGCCCCGCTACCGCCAGGTCGTCACCGAGACCCTCGAGTACCTCCTGGGCCCCCCTATGCGCCAGCCCGGTGCCGGGTTCTCCTCGGCGGAGGACGCCGACAGCGAAGGCGTGGAGGGGCGCTACTACGTCTGGGACGCCGACGAGGTCGAAGCCGTTGCGGGGGCGACCACCGCCGCCTGGTACGGAGTCACGCCTCTGGGCAACTGGGAGGGCCGCAACATCCTGTGGCGCCCGCAACGGGGGGACCTGCTGCGTCCCGCCGAGGTCGAGGCTGGTCGCCGTGCGCTCCTCGCGAAGCGCCACAAGCGGATCCGCCCGGGCCTCGACGACAAGGTGCTGACCGAATGGAACGCCATGACCATCGCCGCCCTGGCCGAGGCGGGAGCGACCATGGGGGTGCCGGCCTGGGTGGACGCGGCGGAGGACGTGGGCAATTTCCTCCTCGGGGCCCTCCGACGCCCCGACGGGCGCTTGCTGCGCGCCTGGCGAGCCGGCAAGGCCGCTCACCTGGCGTACGCCAGCGACCATGCCTGGGTCATCGAGGCGTGCACCCTGCTGGCCGAGGCAACCGGGAAGGCGTCGTGGATCGCCGAGGCCCGGACGGCCGCCGACGCCCTCATCGAGTTGTTCTGGGATCCCGAGGACGGCGGGTTCGCCACCACCGGGTCCGACGCCGAGGTGCTCATCGCCCGCCCCAAGGAGACCTACGACGGGGCCACCCCGTCGGCCAACTCGGTGGCCGCCGCCGCCCTGTTCCGCCTGGCAGCGCTGACCGGCGTCGACCGCTACCGGGACCGGGCCGCCGGCGTGGTGGAGGCCATGGGTTCGGCCCTGCGTCGAGCGCCGACGGCGTTCACCGGGCTGGTGGCTGCCGCCGAGCTCGATCGACGGGGCATCACCGAGGTGGTGGTCACCGGCGACCGCCCCGATCTGGTCGAGGTCGTGGCTCGGGCTTTCCTGCCCACGACCGTCCTGGCCTGGGGTGAGGCGTTCGACTCCCCCCTGTGGGAGGGACGTGCCGGCGCGGGAACCGGCGGGCTGGCCTTCGTGTGCCGGAACTTCACGTGCGCGGCGCCTACCGGCGATCCCACCGTGCTGGCCGACCAACTTGGCGTCCGACCCTGACGATTCCGGGAAAGCCTTCGAGGTCGCTCGACAGCCATGCAATGCTACGAGTTGCAGCAGGGCGGGGCTCACCGGCATGTGGACCAGGTTGGGGATAGGCGGGGGATCTCTTCGAATGGGGCAAGCGCGCCCCCATGCTCCGACAGACATCCATTACGATTTCGCGGCCGCACCGGCCACAACCATCCACCAGTCGGAGCCCGCCAACCGCCACCATGTCCATCGTGTCAACCTCCACCGCACCCGATTTCGGGACGCTTGCCAAGGACGTACCGCGCCTCAGTGCCGCCCCTGGGACGGCTTTGGAACTGTTGGTGCTGGCCTCCGACGGCGGCCAGTGCGCTGGGGTGGACCTCGCCTCCGGGGCCCTTGTTCGCGCCTGGTGTGCCGTGCACGGCGAGCGTCGTCCCCAACCTTATGACGTCGTGTCGGTCACCCTGGCTGCTGACGTCGACGCTGTGCCCGATCCCTCCGAGCCCGAGGCGCTGATGCTCGACGGCGCCCCCCAAGTGGTCGGTCGGATCACCGGGAGGCGGGCCGAGCGTCTCCTACGGCCCCTGCTGCACCCCAGGGGTCAGCCCCTGCTGGGCTTCCACGCTCCGGCGGTTCCGTTCTGGGAGCGCCGGGCGGACCACCCGTCGATCACCCTGGTCGAGCCTGACGGCGGGATCTCGTTGCGCCGGGAGGGATCGTTCCTGGCCTGCCGGTTCGGTTGGCTGGGCACCGTCCGGGAGCTGGCCTGCCTCGATCGGCGCATAGCCACAGAGATGGACGCCGCCGGCGCCACCCGCCGGCTGGGCGAGAAGGGTGACCGCCTGGTGGTCGCCCTCACTCCCCCGATCGACGGCCACTGCCACAAGGTCGTCGAAACGCTCCTGCCCCGGTCCTGAGGCCCCCCCGACCGCGCAGGCCGCTCACGGGGCGTAGCGGGCAGCCAGGTCCTCGGCCATTCCCCAGCCGAAGGCGATGAGCACGTCTTTGCGCTCATGGTCGAGGGGCTCGAAGAAGGTCGTGACCTCTTCTGGGACGGTCTGCGGTCTGGCGGCCGAGAAGTCCAACACCCCCGGAGCCTCACCGTTGCCGGTGATCACGAAGGTCCGATCATTGATTCGGCCCTCGGCTCCGAAGCGCTTGGCCAAGCGGCGGCTCCAGGCTCGCTCCTCGCCGCTCGGTTTGTGGTCCGGTCTCGGGCAGACGTCGTGGAGCCCCTTGAACGAGGCGAAGGCGCCGGGATCGATGAACCTGGTGCCGATCAGCACGTCCTCATCAGGGAATGCCAGCACGGCCCTGCGGAACTGATCCGCGATGACCACCTTGAGCACCTGGTCCCGTCTGGCGTTGCGCTTCACCGACGCGAGCCCCCAGAGCAGGCACGGCGTGCCACCGATCCGCTCCAGCGTGCAGAACGAGAACCCGACGAGCTTGGCCCCGTCGCGGGCCTGGGTCACGAGTACCCACTCCTCTGCCTGCTTGGAGAGGAGCCCGATATCGAACCCCGCGGGTCCGTCGGCCACGATGTCCGCCATCTCGGTCAGCTCACTGTCCGCTAAGGCGGTGCAGTCCTTGGTGTCGACTTCGAGCGTCATCGTTGCTCAGACTCTCCTCATCACTCTCGAACGTCGGTCACCAGTTTACGCGCTCGGAGCACGTTTGTTCCACAGGCACCCCTCCCCCAACAGAACACGCAGTTCTGCTACGAGGCCATTGGAGGTGTCCACGTTGTGCTCGAGGCCCAGGCGGATGCACTTGGTGCCGACGTGCAGGAACACCGGCGAGGTGCCGGGATGGTCGATCAGGATCCGGCGCAGATGGTCGACGCGATCATTGGAGAGGGCGTGAAGGGGCAGCTCCAGGTGGAGGGCAGCGACGCCTTTGGCGGTCAGCGCCGGCCGCTTGACCTCCATGCAGATGAGCTTGGCCTGATCTTCCCTGTTGTCCAAGCGGCCCTTCACGCAGACCACGGCGTCGTCGGCCAGCAGGCAGCCGACTTCGCTCATGGTCCGGGGGAAGACCCAGGCCTCGATGCTCGACTGCAGATCCTCCAGGACGAACGTGGCCATGAGGTCGCCCTTCCTGGTGTACTTGCGGGTCAGGCCAGTCACCACGCCGCCCACCCAGCGGATGCCGGGTGCCTCCCGGTTCTCGAGCAGCTCGGCGATGCTCAGGTCGGTGTGGCGAGCGAGGGCGGCCTCCACCCCGAGCAGCGGATGATCGCTGACATAGAGGCCGAGCATCTCCTTCTCGAACGCCAGGCGCTGCGACTTGTCGAACTCCCGGTCAGGGACCGGGAGGCGGGCGTCGTCGAAGCCAACGTCGTCGGCCACCCCCAGGGACTCGAAGAGGCTCATCACCCCCTGGTCCGCCTCCCGCCGCCGGGCCAGCGTCCGCTCGATGATCTGCTCGAACACCAGGCACAGCCCCTGGCGGGGATGCCCGACTGAGTCGAACGCACCCGCCTTGATCAGCGACTCGACGGTGCGCTTGTTGAGCACCACCGGGTCCACCCGGTGGGCGAAGTCGTAGAAGTCCACGAAGGACCCACCCGCCTCTCGCTCGGCAACCAGGCGCTCGACCAGCCCAGAGCCGACGTTGCGGATCGCGGACATCCCGAAGGGGATGGATCCCTTGCCGTTGACGCCGCCATCGCGCAGCGCGGTGAACTCCGAGGAGGACAGGTTGATGTCGGGGACGAGGACCTCGATGCCCCGAGCGCGGCACTCGGCCAGGTACATGCCGGTCTTGTCCTTGTCGTCCTTCACGCTGGTCAACAGCGCTGCGAAGTACTCCGCCGGGTGGTGCGCCTTCAACCATGCGGTCTGATAGCTGACATAGCCGTAGCCAAAGGCGTGGCTCCGATTGAAGGCGTAGTCGGCAAAAGGCTCGATGATGTCCATCCACTGGGCACCGAGCTCGCGGCCGTAGCCGGTTCGCTCGCAACCATCGATGAACTTCGCCCGCTCCAACGCCATGATCTCGCGGACCTTCTTGCCCGCCGCCTTGCGGAGGTTGTCGGCCTCGGTGAGCGAGTAGCCGGCGAACTTCTGGGCCACCCGCATCATCGACTCCTGATAGATGCAGTTGTGAGCAATGATCCCGTTCGCCACGAAATTGTGCACCTCGTCAACGGTGATGTCATACACCGGCTGGCTTCCGGCGGGTTCGACGCTCTCGACTGCGACCCATTTGCAGCCCTGCCAGCGCTCGATCCCCTCGACGCCTGAGGCTTCTGCCATCGGTCGAGCGGCCTGCTCACTGATCCGGGGATGATGGCGGCTGGCGTAGGGGGACAGATGCCAGCGGCTGATGCCGGCGGACCCCATGATTGGACGATCGAGCACCCACTGATCGGTGTTGCGGAAGTCGGCCACAGACACGTCCGGTCCCAGCGTCTGGCGGGGCACGGCCACGTGATCGGAAGCGCCGAGGGAACCCATCTGCTTCCACCCGTGCTCGGTCAACACCCGATGGTCCGGCGTGCCGCTCAGACTCATCCCGTTACGCAACCGAAGGCGGACCGTGTCTCGCTCGCCGTTGCAGCGCCAATCCGTGACGGCCCTCTTGACCGGGCACAGGTCCTTGTCGACTGCCTGCACTGTCATGCCCTGCGCAGGGTCGACCTGGTCAAGGCGGACAGGAAGGCCTGTCCGGGCGTCGTGAACGATCGTGTCGCCTGCGAGGCACAACCCGTACGTCTCCCCCAGCACCTCCTCGGCATCCGGGTGGAGGTACTCGACCTTCTTTCGCCCGTTCTTCCGATCCGCGTAGTCGTAGTGCATGTTCGCCGCCATGGGGCCGGGCCGATACAGGGCCACCAGGGCGGCGACATCCTCGAACTCGGTCGGTGCCAGGGAACGCATCAGGGCCCGCATGGGGGTGCCCTCCAGCTGGAAGACCCCGATGGAGTCGCCCCGCTGCAACATGGCGTAGACCGCTGGATCGTCGAGGGCCACCTTGTCGATGTCGGGTCGCTCACCGGTGCTGGCCTCGATCAGGTCCAGGGATCGTTCGATGACCGACAGGTTCCGCAGCCCCAGGAAGTCCATCTTGAGCAGGCCCAGCTCTTCGACACCGTGCATCTCGTACTGGGTGACGACCGGCGCGTCCTCGGCCTTGCCGCCGGACACCGGCTTGCGCTGGATGGGCAGGTACTCGGTGAGCGGATCGGCGGAGATGACCACAGCAGCAGCGTGGATACCATCCTGGCGTCGCAGTCCCTCGAGGCCCTTGGCCACGTCGACGACCTTGGCCACGTCCGGGTCGGTGGCATACATCTCCCGCAGCTCAGTGGCCGTCTTGTAGCCATCCGCGTGCTTGGGATGCTCCTCGAAGCAGGCCCAAAGCGGCGTGTCCCGGCCCATGACCAATGGCGGTATGGCCTTGGCCACCCGGTCACCGAGCCCGTAGGGATAGCCGAGGACTCGGGCAGCATCACGGACCGCGGCCCGAGCCTTGATCGTGGAGAACGTGACGATCTGGGCCACGTGATCCCAGCCGTAGCGCTCCGCCGCGTACTTGATCATGTCGGAGCGGTAGCGCTCGTCGAAGTCCATGTCGATGTCGGGCATCTGTTTGCGGCCCGGGTTCAGGAACCGCTCGAAGAGCAGGTCATAGGTGATGGGGTCGAGGTCGACGATCCTCAGGCAATAGGCGACGCAGCACCCGGCGGCACTCCCCCGGCCGGGCCCGACCCGGATGTGGTGCTCCCGTGCGTAGCGAATGAGGTCCCAGACCACGAGGAAGTAGTCGGAGAAGCCCATGGACGAGATGACGCCCAGCTCGCGCTCCAGCCGCTCGGTCACCCTGGCCGGCAGCGGCGTCCCGTACCGGGCGACGGCACCCTCGCAGGCGAGGTGGCGGAGGTAGCCGTCGGCGTCGGCGAAGCCGGCGGGTCGCGGGAAGGACGGTAGCTGGGGCTTGCCGAACTCGATCGTCACATCGGCCCGCTCGGCGATCCACAGCGTGTTGTCACAGGCCTCGGGGTAGTGGGCGAAGAGGCTGCGCATCTCGGCTGCGCTCTTGAGGTAGTGCTCGTTGCCCTCGAACTTGAACCGCTTGGGGTCATCCATCGTCGACCCCGTCTGCACGCAGAGCAGGGCGTCGTGAGCAACAGCATCCTCCCGGCGGGTGTAATGACCGTCGTTGGTGGCCAGCAGCGGTGCTCTGATGCGCTTGGCGATGTCTATCAGCTGGGGGTTGGTCTGCTTCTGGGCGGCCAGCCCGTGATCCTGCAGCTCGACGAACAGGCTGTCCCGACCGAAGACGTCCTGGAGCCGAGCCGCCAACGTGGTGGCCTTCTCCGTGTCACCACGAAGCAGGGCTTGAAGGACGACGCCACCGAGACACCCGGTGGTGGCAATGACGCCTTCGTGGTAGCGCTCGAGCATCTCCCAATCACAGCGAGCCTTGTAGAAGTAGCCCTCGAGATACGCCTCACTGCTCAACTTCAGGAGATTCTTGTACCCAACGTTGCTCTCTGCCAGCAGGGTCAGGTGGTAGTACAGCTTCTCGCCACCGTCGCCGTCGCCCCCACCATCATCGAGGCGCCCCCGGCGCACCGGGCGGTCGTGCCGGGACTCGGCGGCCATGTACGCCTCGGTGCCAATGATGGGCTTGATGCCGTGCTCGCGGGCCGCCTTGTAGAAGTCGAGGACCCCGTACATGTTGCCGTGGTCGGTGATCCCGATCGCCGGTTGGCCGTCGGCCACCGCTCGGGCGACCACGTCGCCCACCCGGGCAGCCCCATCGAGCATCGAGAACTCGGTGTGGTTGTGCAGATGGGTGAACGACGAGCCCACGATCACCTCCAGGGCTGAGGGCTTGGCAGGGCAAAGGGATGAGAGAACGGGACGCCGCCATCAAGTTCTCCACAACCCCTGTGGGGTAGGCTGTGGACAAGTTACAGCGGTGTGATTCCCTCGTCAGCGAGGGTAGCGCGCCGGGATGACGACCGACATGGGCCGTCGACGGCTCCCAGCGCCGGATCTCCTTCTCCGACGGTGGGACGGGCAGGGAGCAGGTGCCGAGTGGGTCGAGCCCGAGCTTCACCTGGACCTGCACGTTCGACGCTCACAGCCGCGTTGCGGAGCCGTCATACGGCTGTTCGTCCGGGCCGCCGTGCCCAGACTGGTCAGCGCGCTCAGATCAGAGGTAGGTGCCCGACCCCGGCGCCGTGTCCTGGTGGGGGGCCGGGAGGCTGCGCTGGCGCATCTGGTCCAATTGAGCCCGGGCAGCCATCTGCTGGGCGAACAGGGTGGCCTGGATGCCGTGGAACAGCCCTTCCAGCCAGCCCACCAGCTGGGCTTGGGCGACCCGCAGCTCCCCCTCGCTCGGGATCTCGTCGTCCTTGAAGGGGGGCGCCATCCGGGCCAGCTCATCGCGCAGATCCGGGGACAGGCCGTCGGCCAGCTCCAGGACCGAGGTGTCATAGATCTCGCGCAGGCGGCTGCGGCTGGCCTCGTCGAGCGGTGCCTGGCGGACCTCCTCGAGCAGTTGCTTGATCATCGAGCCGATCCGCATGACCTTTCCTGGCTGCTCGACCGCCTCGCCACCCGGGTCGCCGTCCTCGGAAGGACCGGGCTCGGCGACGATGACGAGGTCGGACGGGGACATCTCCTCAGCGGGCATGGTCCCATTCTTCCCGCCATCGGCAGTTTGAGGCGAGCGCCCCGTGAATCGAGAGGACTCAGGCGCCGGCGGCCAGCAACGGCACCCACATCTCGTCGCCGGTCACCGAGCCGTGCATCGACACCAGCCGGGACTCGCCGGGATCTGCCCCCTCCAGGTAGCCGACCGGCGCCCGGGCCACCAGGGCCACGTCCCCCAGCCGCGCCCGGACGCGACCGTCGAGCGGTCCCCCGTACCAGCCTTGCGCGTCGAGATCGTCCACGCTGCGAACCCATGCTTCGGGCCCGCACCACTCCCGGCAGGCGGCGAGGAGCTCCCCCGACCGGCCAGGGGCGGCGTGCAGCCAGCGGAAGCGGGCCTCGCCGCTGACCATCGCCGAAAGGGCCAGGATGTCGGCGGGGAGGCTCCTGACCCGGGGGCCCACCTCCACCTGGCCATGGTCGGCGGTGACGACCAGGGCCGCCCCAGGGGGCAGCCGGTCGACGAGGCCGGCCACCAGTCGGTCGACGGCCATCAGCTCGGCGTCGTAGTGCTCACCCAGGCCGGTGACGTGAGCGGTCTTGTCCAGGCCGTCGTAGTACGCGTACACCAACGACGCCCCCGTGGCCAGCGCCCGGCTGACCTCGACCCCGATGCCCGACGCCGTCGCCCAGCCCACCGTACGGCTTCCGGCCAGATGGGCGGCGCTGAAGCCGGTGCCGGCAAACTCCATGCGGCTGATCACCGGCACCGCTCGACCCCCAAAGGCCGGTCGGGTCTGAAAGGCCTGCGGTTCGACGGTCTTGCGGGCATCGCCCGTCGGCGTCCTCCACCGCAGCACGTTGAGCACCTCGGGACCGGCCGTCGGGTGCGTGACCCGAAGCCGGAAGCCGACCATCCCGTGCTCGGCGGGGGCGACGCCCACGGCGATGGACGTCAGGGCGGTAGCTGTCGTGGTGGGCACCACCGAGGTGATGGCGCCACCGCTCATGGCCGCCAGCGTGGGCGCCAGGTGACGCCGGGCCTGCAGCTGGTGCCAGCCCAGGCCATCGACAACCAGGAGGACCAGCTGAGAGGCGGCTGCAGCCGGAGCCGGAAACCACAACGGTCGGGCCCCGGCAGCGGCCAACAGGCCGGGAACGACACCGATCAGGCTGGCTCCCGCATAGTCAGGAAGCACCAGGTCGGCTAGCCCGGCCGCGCTCGCGGCTTGGGGGGTGGAAGCTCCAGGCGGACCGTTCGTCATCAACAAGACGTTACGAGCTACGGGGGCGTAGGGAATCCCCGCAAGCCGGATCCGGGTGGGGCGGTCTCCGCCTGCTGGGGGCGTACCATGGTCCCGTGAAGGTCTCTACCCGCGGCGACTACGCCAGCCGGGCGTTGCTCTCGTTGGCGTTGCACGCCGGTTCCACCCAGCCCACCTCGGTGCGCGACATCGCGGAGCGGACGGGGCTCCCCCAGCCCTACCTTGAGCAGATCCTCCTGGCTCTCAAGGGTGCCGGCCTGGTGCGCTCCAAGCGCGGAGTGGGAGGAGGCTACGTGCTTGCCCGCCTCCCCGAGGAGATCAGCCTGGGCCAGATCGTCAGTGCCGTGGAAGGGCCGATCGTGGCTGGTGACTTCGGCGAGCCCCACCAGAACGGGGCCTGTGACCATGAGGGCCAGTGCGTGCTGCTGGCCGTATGGGCGGACGCCGGCGAGACCATGCGACAGCACCTCGACTCGCTGACCCTGGCGGACATGGTGGCTCGCTCCCGAGGCGCCACCAGCGAGGGGATCGGGCCGGCCCCCGTTGTCCCCGTCGGCTGAAGTGGTGACGTCAGCCGACGACCCGGAGAACCCGCCCGGCTACCCCCGCCAGTGGATAGCCGATGTCGTCTTGGCCGACGGGGCCACCATGCACCTTCGACCCATTCGCCCGGCGGACGGTCCGGCCATCCAGGCGCTGCATCGGCGACTGTCGGCGGAGACGATCTACTTCCGGTTCTTCACGCCCCTCTCCACCTTGTCGCCCCGGTTGCTGGACCACTTCGTGCGGGTCGACTACGTCGATCGCTTCGCCCTCGTCGGGGTGCTCGGTGACGACATCATCGCCGTGGCTCGCAGCGAACGCCTGCCTTCCTGGGTTCCCGGGAAGGCCGAGGCCGAAGTGGCCTTCCTGGTCGACGACGCCCACCAGGGGCGGGGCATCGCCACGGTCCTGCTCGAGCACCTGACCGCAATTGCCGCGACGGCGGGCATCACCGGCTTCGTGGCCGACACCCTTCCTGACAACAAGCGCATGCTCCGCGTGTTCCACGAAGCCGGCTTCGACGACCAGCGGACCTTCGCTGACGGCGTCGTCCGGGTGGCCTTCCCGATCCAGCCGACCGACGCGTCGCGCACGGTGGCCCACGACCGCGAACGGCGAGCCGCGGCCCGCTCCGTCCGTCGACTCCTCGCCCCCCGGACGGTGGCCGTCATCGGGGCCGGCACCCGCCGCAGCCTTGGACACGTCCTGCTGCGCAGCCTCTTGGACGGCGACCCCCAGGTGACCGTCTACCCGATCAACCCCCACGCCCACGCAGTGGCGGGTGTCAGGGCCTATCCGACCGTGCTCGACGTCCCCGACAGCGTCGATCTGGCGGTGATCGTGGTACCCGCCGCCCAGGTCGCCGGAGTCGTCGAGCAGTGCGCGCGCAAGCAGGTCGGGGGACTGGCCATCATCTCCGCCGGGTTCGCCGAGCGCGACGCCGAGGGGGCGGCGTTGGAGCGGTCCTTGGTGGGCGCGGCTCGGCGCAACGGCATGCGGGTCATCGGGCCGGCCTCGATGGGCATCGTCAACACCGATCCCACGGTCAACCTCAACGCCACCTTCTCTCCCAGCCCGCCCCGGGGACGGATCGGCTTCGTCGCCCAGTCCGGGGCCCTGGGGGTGGTGCTGCTCGACGAGATGGCCCGGCGCGGCCTGGGTGTGTCGACGTTCGTGTCGGCCGGCAACAAGGCCGATGTGAGCGGCAACGACCTGCTCCAGTACTGGGACGAAGATCCGGCGACCGACGTGGTGCTGATGTACATCGAGTCGTTCGGGAACCCCCGCACGTTCGCCCGGGTGGCCAGGCGGGTGGCACGCCACAAGCCGATCGTGGCCGTGAAGAGCGGCCGCTCTCCGGCTGGCACCCGGGCGGCGGGGGCCCATCGACCGGTGCAGGACGACGGCGTGGTGGATGCGCTGTTCCGCCAGGCGGGGGTGCTGCGCACCGAGACGCTCGAGGAGTTGTTCGACGTGGCCCAGGTGCTGGCATCCCAGCCGCTTCCAGCCGGGCGCCGGGTGGCGATCGTCACCGACGTGGGCGGCCCAGCCGTGCTGGCCGCGGACGCCTGCGCTGCCGCCGGTCTCGAGGTGGCCACGCTCTCCGAGGCCACTGAAGACCGCATCCGGGTTCTGACCGGCCCCGAGGACCACCCGGTCGGCGGAGCTGAGGGCGTCAACCCGGTGGGCCTGCCCCCCGGCGCTTCGCCTTCGTTGTTCCGCCATGTGCTCACCGCTGTCCTGGCCGACGCTGGGGTCGATGCCGGGTTGGCGCTCTACACCTCGCCCATGGCCGCTCCCATCGCTGCGGTCACCGAGGCGCTCGGGGAGGCCGCCACGCCCACCAAGCCCTTGCTGGCCTGTGTGTTCGGTCGCCGAGAGCTCCTCGACTGCGGCACCGGTCGCCCCAAGATCCCGGCGTTCGCCTTCCCCGAAGCGGCGGCCAGGGCGCTCGGTGTGGTGGCCCGGTATGCCGAGTGGCGGGCCAAGCCGCACAGCGCGTTGCCACAGCTCGATCAGGTGGACGCCGAGGGAGCGCGCACCCAGGTCGAGGCCTGGCTGTCCGATGTCGAAGCCGCCTCGGAGGATCCATCCCCATCGCCCGACCCGTCATCAAAGAACCAGAAGTCCCAGCCGGACCGCCCCTTGCAAGCCAATGAGGCCGCCGGCCTGCTCGCCTGTTACGGGATCGTGGTCGCCGAGGAGGCGCCGGTCGCTTCGTTCGAGACCCTGCCGGTGGCCGTTGCGGTCAGCCAGGATCCGCACTTCGGGGCCCTGATCTCCGTCGGCACCAGCGCCCACTTCGGCGAGACGCCACGACCGACGGCGGGCCGCGCTGCGCCCTTGACCGAGGCTGACATCGCCGAACTGGTCGACGAGGCGGTGGCCACCGCCCGCCCCGATGACCAGCGGTGGGACGAGACCGAGCTGGCCGCCGTGCGCGACGTGGTGGCCCGGGTGGGAAGGCTGGCCGAGGATCTCCCCGAGGTCGTCGAGCTGGCCATCAACCCTCTGCTGGTCGACCACGGCCGGGCGGTGGCCACGTCGCCGGCCGGCAAGCTGCGCCGCTGGTTGCCCCGCCCAGAGCTGGCCATCAGGCGGCTGTCATGACCACGGTCCTCAGGCTACAGGGGCACCTGCAGATCATCGCATCGGCCGGGGTCGGGCAAGACCGAGGTGGTGTCCCAGCGGGTGGCCGATCTCCTGGCTGAGGGGGTGCCGCCGGACGGGATCTTGGCGTTCACGTTTACGGAGAAGGCGGCGGCGGAACTGCGCCAGCGGATCGCTGAGCGGGCGGAGGAACGGCTGGGACGCGACGTCGTCGATCAACTTGGTCGTCTGTCGGTTGGCACCATCCACGCCTACTGCTTCCGGTTGCTGCAGACGGCCGTGCCCCGCTTCGAGACCTTCGACGTCCTCGATGAGCACCGGGTCACCACCTTCCTCGACTGCGCCATGGCCTACCGGCTGCGCTCCCTCGTCGGCTTCCAGCCCCGTCTCACCCCCGAGCTCGGCTACGGCAAGGTCATCCACCATGTGCTGCGCACCATCGCCGACGCCACCCGGGCCAGTGGCACCGTCCCCGACCCGGCCGCCGTCGAGGCTCTGCTCGCCACCAGCTTCTTCCTGCCGTCAGCCAGCAAGCCCGCCCACCGTCAGCTGCGCGGCGCCGCCCGCCGCCTCGTCCAGTTCTACATCGACGACCATGCCGACGATCTTCACCGGGTGAGGGAGACCGAGCGCCCCTTCGAGCTGCACCTCGACGGGCTCACGGTCACCGGCCGGGCCGACGTCATCTCGGACCATGAGGGCGACACCCCCACCGCCCTGGCCATCCTCGACTACAAGACCTCCACCCGGGCCGGCACCGACCACGACCTCCAGCTCCAGACCTACGCCGACGCCGGGCGCCGTGAGGGCCTCGACGTGCGGCGCGCCTACGTCCACGACCTGGCGGCCGGCACCCGCACCCCCGTCGATGTGGGAGAAGAGGTGGTCAACGGCGCCGAGGTCGGCTCCTCGAGGCCGCCGAGCGGCTCCACAACCGCGACTACGCGCCCTCCCCCGGCCCGCAGTGCAGGCGCTGCGAGGTGCGGTCCGTGTACTCGTCGGCTCGCACCTGATCAGGCCGGGCGAGCAGCCCGGCAAGATGTACACGCGGTCGCCGCGCTGTGGGGAGCGTGGCCGAGGGCGACGGAGGTCTTCCGGTCGACAGAGGGTCCGGGCGACGGGCTGCGCTGGGACGCCGGCGCCGTGTTCGGCCGGAGCTTCGTCGACGGCGGTGAACCCCTGCGCACCACCACGCTCGTGGGCGTGAGCTCTTCCCGCCGGGGTCATCGGCTGGCGCGTGTCTTTCGGTGTGAGCGTGGCTCGCCGATGTCCCGGCCAAGGCCGATGGCTGTGGGTCGACCAGGTGTTCGTACCCGTTCCTGTCCCGGCGATAGCGTCAGGCAACACGAGAGGTGGGTGAGATGGTAGATCGCAGCGACGAGTGGGAGACCAGGAAGGCAAGGGACGTGCTCCCCTCAAGGGTTTACGGGCCCCGTGCGCCCGCCGGAGGAACTCGACCGGCAACGGAAGGCGACGAGGACCGGCCGAGGGCTCAACAGGAGAGCTGTCCACCAGCCGGCCACGCCAACGGCGGCGACCAGAACTACCCCCGCTTCGTTGCCCGGTCGATCCACCCGAGGACGGTCTGGGGATTGGGTAGACGAGCCCAGCCCTACTTCGGGTCTCCGGGGTAAACGTACCAAAGTGGCAAAGAATGCGGCTACTAATACGAGTTTGTTGCTGTAGATAGTGTGAGGGGTGGCAGGGGACGGACAGCGTCGTAGCCTCCTTCTTCCATGACGACCGATCTGCCAGCGATCCTCGATGTGGCCCAGCTGGAGGCCCTGTTGAGGAAGACGTTCAACATCGGCTTGGACGTCGGACGTGGCAAGGAGAAGGTCGACCTGGTCCGGTTGCGGCTGTCGAAGGTGCTGCTCGGCGCGGCTGAGGCCCAGGCGTTGGCGGCGGAGTCGATGGCTATCGAGGGCAGGGTGTCGACCGGGAAGATCGCCGAAGCTGAGGGGCTGGCCCTGCACGCGGCAGCGTTCAACGGCGTGCCCGACCCGGTCTTCCATCTCACGGCCCGCGCCATGGGCATCGTGACCGGCCTGGCGGCGGTTGAGCCCGACCCGGCCGCCCCTGACCGTGACGCCCTCCTCGACGCGGCGCTCGACGCCGCCACCGCCCTGGCGAAGCTCCTGGGCTTCCGCGGCGACTGCGTCACCGCCACCACCGCCGCCGATCAGACGGAGGCGATGTCGAAGCTGACGGACGCGGCGGCAGGCTTGACGGAAGCCGCCGAGGCGGTCACCGGTTTGGTGGACTTGGCCCACCTGACCGCGGCCGCTGGCCGCCGGGGAAAGCAGGATCTCAACTGAGCATTTGTGCGAGGTGTGCGGCTCTCAGCTCGTGGACCCGCTGGCATAGATCGCCGGCCGGTAGCGGGGCTCGGGGATGGGGTCGCCGTGGTCGCTGGCGGATTCGAGCCAGGCGGTCTTGGCCTCTAGCACCTCGGTAAGGGCCTCTTGAGGGGTGGCGCCGACAGCGGAGCAGTGGCGCAGGTCGGGGATGTCGGCGATCCATGCTTGGTCCTCGTCGCTCCAGAACATGTTGATGTGGTATTCGGTCATTTGTCGTCCTCCTTGAGGCGAAGTGCGTGGCGCTCGACGAGATCGAGTAGCTGGCGGAGTTGGTAGGGCTTGGCTTTCCCGCCGCTGGCTTGAAGGTTGAGGCGCTGGCCGGTGGCGGGGTGACAGAAGATGTGGTGGCTGCCGCGGACGCGGTCAAGCTCGAAACCGAGGGCCTCGGCCAGGCGGCGGGCGTCGGCGAAGCGCACGTTGGCCAGCTGGCCGTCGGCCAGGCGCTTGAGGAGGACGCTGGGCTTCATGGGCCGGCTGGTCGTCGCAGCGGCCGTCGATGGTTTCGGCCGAGCACGGCGGCCACGTCGATGTTGTGGGTCCCGTAGGGGTTGAGGGCCTCGAAGTGGCCTGGGCTGATGTGGGCGATGACCTCGTCGGTGACGTCGTGGCCGTCAGCCCGCTGCGCTTCGGCGGCGTCTTGGAGGTACCAGGTCGTGGAGAGGATGCAGATGTTGACCATCAGGGTCACGCAGTGGGCCTGGGCGGTCTGGTCGTCGTGGCGGCGGTATTTTTCTTTGCCGGCGTTGGCGTAGGCGATGAAGCGGCGCAGGTCGTTGAGGGACTCGCCTTTGTTCAGTTGGCGGCCGATGCGGCGCCGGAACGCCTCGTCGGTGAACCAACGCAGGGCATGCAGGCTGCGCAGCAGCTTGCCGTACTCGACCAGGGCCTTGGCCAGGGGGTGCTGGCGAGAGCCGGCCTGGAGGCGTGCCACCAGCAGCGACGCCGAGACGTGGCCGAGCTTGAGAGAGCCGGCGACGCGGGCCAGCTCGTCCCACTGCTCGTCGATCAGCCCGGTCTGGGCGTGGCCCGACAGCAGCGGCCCGGCTAGGGGCCAGCAGGTGTAGTGGCTCGGCGGATGCGGGCGCCACAGAGGCTTGTCGGTGATCTTGGCGATCCGAGGCGACAGCTGCTTGCCGACCAGGTCGAAGAGGGCGAACGTGGCGAGCAGCTGGCCGTGGCTGTCGGTGGTGTGCTCCACGATGGGCAACTCGGTGGTGTTGCCCAGGATCTCGTCGAGCACGTAGAGGCCGTCACGGTCGGTCGACACGATGATCTGGGTTCCGTAGGTGGAGTGCTGGTCGGAGACGTGCCAGTAAGTGGTGACGCCTTGGTCCAAGAAGTAACGGGACAGGGCCCGGGCGGTCAGCGACTTGCCTCGCATGGGCAGGCGGAGCCCGTCAGAGGATGACAGCGTTCCGCCGCCCCAGTGGCCGGAGAACGGTTGGCGGTGGTGCTCGTTGACCACCGCCGCGTTGGCCGCTTCCAGCCTGGGCTCGTCGCGCAAGTACCACTTGACGTACCAGTCCAAGGTGTCTGCGGGAATGCCGGTGAGCTCGGCCATGCGGGTCGTGCCGAAGTTGCAGGCCTGGGCGAGCAGGGCGGCGTAGAGGTTGCGGCGGTGCTCGAGGGCGGGGGCACGGGGTGTGCCTCCGCCGGCGTGGGTCAGCCGGTCGCTGAAGTGGGTGACGTGGTCCACGTCGATGATCGCCTCGGCCAGTGGTACCATGGGCAGCCGGGCCAGGATGGCGTCCTTGGCCGCCTGGACCTCGGGGGCGACCACCTCGGCGGCCAGGGGCCGCAGGTGCAGCTGACCGGCGCCGTCGACGCCCACCGACCCGTCCCCGTCGGCCAGGAGCGCCTCCAGCTCGCCGAGGTGGCGGTCGTAGTCGGCGTCGATGCTGGCCAGACGCTCGGCGAAGGTGCCCGCCAAGCCGCACAGCTCGGCGACCTCGGCCCGCCGGTCGGGCCACTGCGCGGCCGGGATCAGATAGGAAGCGACGTTGCCGAAGCGGCGCGACCCCTCCACCCAGACCTCCCCCGAGCGCAGTGCTCCCTGGAGGGTGTAGAGGGCGCACAGCTCCCAGTAGTGCCTATAGGCGTTCTCGTTGCCCGCCGCCCGGGCGGCGGCCAGGTAGGACTGCCAACGGGTCGGGACGAAGCCGACCGGCGCGTCGGGCGGCACGTGGCGGCAGCCCTCGGCGTTCATGGCCTGCAACAGCTTGGCCGCTTCGTACGCTTCGCCGGTCCCGCCGGGCCGCAAGCTCAGGACGGAAAGGGCTTGGGGGGCGAACGATCGGACATGGGAGTAGCGGGCCTCGATGAGCGCCAAGTGACCGCCGTCGCGGGGAAGGCGCTCGTCGTCGGCCCGCCTCGCCGATGCCAGCCGTTCGGGGCCGAGGCTCCGCACGCCTGCCCCCACGCCGGCGTCGTCGCGCTCGGGGTCCAAGGCGACGTCGAGGATCTCGTCGAGCAGCTCAAGGCGCCCGGCGTTGGCCTCGGCCACCGCCAGCTGGCGGCCGGCGAGGACGGATCGGGCTCGGCTCGAGGTGGCGGCCAGGGACTGGTCGAACATCTCGACGACCTCGTCGAGGATGCTCGTATACGCCCCGGCCAGGGTGGCCAACAGGATCGGGTGCCGGCGCTCAGGGAGCATGGCCCGCAGCGCCTTTGGTGTCGAGCGACGTCCCACGCCGGCCAGCTGGCGGGTCCGCTCGGGGGGAACAGCGGACAGGTCGATGCGGTCCGCTCCGCGCTCGCGCAGGTAGCCCAGCTTGGCGACCTCGGCCTTGATCGTCTCCGGCGAGGAGCTGGGGGCGCCCTTGTTGACCCAGGTAAGGGGCGCCATCCCCAGCTCGGCGTCCTTGGCCATCAAAGCGTCGAGCTGGGCGCAGCGTGACGGACCGAGCTGGGGGCGCAGCCGCCAGTGACCCTCCCGATCGGCGACCGTGCGGGCGTCGGCCACCTCCCGCCCGAGCCGGTCGAGCCCGGGGCGCACGATGCGCTCGGCCCGGAGGTGCTCGAGGGCCTGGGCGAACAGCAGCGGCGCGTCGTCATGCTCGAGAGCCCGGACCACCAGCCAGTCGCCCAGCGCCTTACGCTCCGCTCGCCCGCAGCTGCGCCACCCTGCCCGCTCGACCACCGAGGCGACATGCAGACGGCGGAGCCGGCCGTCGACCTCGTCGACGTAGCGGTCCAGGGCGGAGACGCCGATGCCGATCCGCTCGGCCAGCCGCTGCGTCACCTCCCCAGGCGTCGAGGCGAGATCGGCGGGAACGAACCCCAAGAAGCGCAGCGCGCACAACTGCACCCCCAGCCCGAGGCGCGTGGCCGATCCCCGATGCGAGCGCACCCAGCGCAGGTCGCCGACGTCGAGGGCGAAGTACTCCACCAAGTCGCTGCGGCCAACCTCCGACGGCCAGCCCCTGAGGCGGTCAAGGTCGCTCTGGGACAGGACGCCCGATGCCATGTCGCCTCAACTCCCGGGGCGGGCGTTCACGGCCCGAGGAGCGCCTCGACCGCCGCGTCGCGATCGGCCTCGGATGGCAGGCTGTAGCGGCGGGTGGTGTCGAGGCGTCGATGGCCGGCCAGCTCGGCCACCAACACGACGTCGGTGCCGGACCGGACCAGATTGGTCACGCACGTGTGCCGTAGCAGATGGGCCGAGGCGTCAAGGCCAGCATCTCGGGCCAACGTGCGCACCACCATGTCGATAGCCCGACGAGACAGGCGCCCGCCGGTCCGGGCCAGCCACAGGGCCTGAGCGTCACACGCCCGCTGCGAGCGGGCGACCTGGTCGGCCCGGGCAGTCAACCACTCCTCGACAGCGGCGCGGGTGGCGCTGTTGAGGGGGACCTCCCGAAACGCGTCGCCCTTACCGAAGCGAACCTTCAGCCGGCCCCGCCGAGCCGACATCGACACGTCGGCCAAGTCGAGAGCGGCCAGCTCGGAGAGCCGCAACGCCGTGTAGAGGAACACCGTGGCCGTAGCGCGGTCGCGCGCTGAGGGGCAACGCTCGACCGCTCGCAGGAACGCCCGTTGCTGCGCCTCGTCGAGGGCCCGGGGCGCGAGCTGGGGAAGGTCCTCTCGGGCCACTTCGGGTCGGCCCTGGTTCAACGAGCGGTAGAAGTTGTCGATGGCGGCCAGCGCCTGGTTGACCGACGTTGGCGCCCACCGCAGAGTCGCCTTCACGTGCCGCTTGTAGTCACGCACCGCCGAATCCCGCACCCTAGGCTCGCACAGCGCCGCCGGGCCCCGCCCCGAGGAGGCCAGCCATCCGACATAGGAGCGGACCTGGGCCAGGTACGCGCCCCGGCTCCGTTCCGCCAGGGGCTGGCCCGCCAGCGACTCCCCATAGCGAGCCACCACCGCCTCGGCGTCAAGCACCCCCTGTTCGGTCCTCCGCGAGCGTGTCGTCACCCCTTACCCCTGTTAGTCGCAGTCCCAAACCGACCCTAGCAGTCCCTTGGAACCCCGTTAGTAGCCGTTCACGAACAACGGAGGGCGACAAGGAGTATTAGGAGCAGCACCGGACGTCCTCCAGACCGTCCCCCCACCAGCGACGTCGGATGGCTCACCGACCGAGGCGGCATGGACGATCGGTACGACCGGTAACCGGGGGCCCAGCCGTCCTCAAGGGGATCGTCATGTGACGATCGGCTCGGCTCGAGCGTGACCACCCGGTGATGAGCGGCGCATCCATCGCGCTGCTCACCACCAGGCCGTCAGCGGACGGGTTCCGGACGCTTGCGCGCCTGCCACGCTGCGAGGCCGAGTAGGAGTCCCCAGACAAGGAACCATGGCTCCCATAGCAGCAGGCGCCAGAGCAGTACGGAGTGCGATGATGACGTGGTGGCGATGCCGAGTGTGGCGAGGGCGACGCCGGTGACCTGCACGGCGCCATAGAGGGCTAGGACGCCGGCGCAGAGCCAGGCGGCGCGCAGCACCCATCGGCGTGGCAGCTTGCGTCCCCACTGGCGCACGAGCGCGAGGGCGAGCATGCCGAGTGCGACCTTCAGCACGGCGGTGAACCAGACGACCGCGACGAACGCCGGTGGTCGGGTGTGAGCCAGCTCCTCGATCTTGCCGCCCAGTGTGCCTACCCCGGTCATTCCACCCGCGGCGAAGTAGAAGCTGGTCGCGGCGAAGCTGAACGCGGCGACGGCGGCGGCGTACGCCGGCCACGACCGAGAGCGCGACCGGCCTGTGGGCGTGACGTGGCCGGCGAGGTTTGGCGTGGCGGCGGTGGCGGTCATGGGCGTGGCCTTTCGACTGCGGTGGCGGTGAGGGCGGCGAGACGCTCGCCGAGGGCATCGGTCCCTGACAGGTCGAGCAGGAACAGCGACGCGAAGATCGACCCGAGCAGCAGCGCATGGACGAGGTCGGGGTCCGCTGCGGCTGCCAGTTCTCCTCGAACCCGAGCGCGGCCGAGCAGCTCGGCGATCACGCTCTGCTCGCTGGCGATGAAGCTCTCCTGGAAGCGGGCGCGCAACAGCGGATCCAAGGCGAGATCGGCAAGCAACCCGGGGATCGCCCCCGCGGCGGCTGGTGAGCCGACGTCAGCCACGATCCGTTGCCCCAGCAGTCTCAGGTCCCCACGCAGCGTTCCGGTATCGGGCGTCTCGAGCGTGCGGCCGTGGATGACGGTGGCGAACACGAGTTCAGCCTTCGAGCCGTGTCGGCGGTAGAGCGTCGCCTTGCTCACTCCGGCGCGAGCGGCGACGGCCCCCATCGTCACCGCCGCGTAGCCGGCCTCTTCGAGCAGAGCGAGGAGTGCCGCAGCGATCGCAACATCGGCACGTTCATCGCGGGGCCGCCCACGCACGGGTGTGGCGTCGAGTTGCACTGACACACCCGGATCCTACCCACCTAAACGGGCCGCATCGTTTCATAAATCGGAAGGTGACTCGAGGGCGGCGGTTGTCGAACCCGCACGGCTTCGAGACCGTCGTGCGCCAAACCCGTCACCACATAGTCAGGCAAACCAGGGTGACGACGCCGTCCCGCAGGCCGAAGGGCCTACGGGACCGCGATCGGCTGCGAGGACGAACTTGCGTTGTGTCTCTCAGGGATCGGCTACCGAACATGTGGGATGATCAGTCAGTGGGGCCAGACGGTGGCTGGGTGTTGAGGGTGTCGGCGTCGTAGGCGAGTGAGTCGTCGGGGTGCACGGGGAAGGCTTCGAGGCCTGGCGCCGCGAGCAAGGCGTGGATGAGTGCCCGTGAGCCGGCGGTGGTGACGGATCGACAGCGGGGTTCGATGCGGTGAACAAGGAAACCGCCGAGCCGCCGTGGATCCACCCGTAGCCGTCCCACAACGCGAAGCGGCAATCCTGTGCCGTCTGGGTGTATCTGACCAGCACGGAGCACAGCACGGTCAGGATGTCGGGTGCCAACTCTCCGACGGCGGGGTTGCTGCCGGACCAGCGTGCGATTCGCGGATCGGAGACCTCTTGCGAGCCGATCAAAGCCGCCCACTGCACGCTCGGGTGGACCTGGCCGCCGGTCAGGGCGGCCACTTGCGACCATGAGAACCGTCGACCGGTGTCGTCCTCGACCGGGTGCAACACCCGCGCATAAGCCTCGTAGCCGCTCGGTGAGGCACGGCTGACGGCCCCGAACCGCCCAGTGAGCCGCGGCCGGATCCACTCCGCGGCGGCAACGTCTAGAACCGGCTGCACCTACCCAGGATGACCCACCGTGGGCGTATAAGCAGGGCAGATTATGCCGTGACCAGTGGAGGATCCACTGTGCGACACCCAGCGCCTCCTGTCATGCTCGACTGATGGAGATCGAAGAATGGTGGCCACGGCTGGATCCCAAGAAGCAGGAGTGGTTGATCGCGAACAACGGAGACGTCGTGCCGGCGGCAGTCTTGGACAAGATCAGTCGAGCCGGCGGGCATGTGACGTCCGAGGCCTCGTGGGTCGGCGACGACGGGCCGGGCGTGTCCGTGGCCATGTAAAAGTCCCCTCTGGTGGCCAAGTTGAGGTCCCCGGTGGTTGGCCAAGTCGGAGGTCCCCGGTGGTGGCCAAGTTGAGGTCCCCGCCCGGTGGCCGGGTAGCTGTCCTCGCCCCTCGCTGAGCATCCACCACTGGGTGTCCCCCGGGTGGTGACGGTGTCGGTGTCCAAACCACACCGACCACCCGGAGGACAGCTCCATTGAAGAACGCGAGGGAACGCATGGACGTGATAGCCGCCTACCGGCAGGTGGGCACCTACAGAGGGGCCGCAGATATGTGCGGCACGACGCACAAGACCGCGAAGCGCATCATCGACGGCCACCAGGCCGGGAAGGAGGTTACGCCGGCCCGGGCGGCCCGGGCCCGCAACTACGACATCGTGGTCGAGGTGGTGTCCGCCCGGGTGAAAGAAGACCTCGGGGCGGATCTCGGCGAAGCGGCTCCTGCCCGAGGCGAAGGCGGCTAGGCGACCCACGGAAAAAGCAGGAGACCCCGAAAAGTTCGAGGAGCCGGGCTTTTAGGCCCGGTACTCCCGAAGCTGGTCCCGAGCCACAACCTGGCGGTGCCTCGTCAGCCCGAGGGACCGTGTCGACCTGCCGCCGTGCCGGGTAGGCGGTCGGAGTCGGCACTTCGGACGTGACGGCACTCAATCGGCGACCAATGCGGGTCTCCGGGGTAAAGGTGCCAAAGTGGCAAAGAATGCGGCTACTAACGTAACTTAGAAGCCGACAGCTACGGGAGCGGAGCACGACGGGACGGTTTCGGACCTCGCACCAGGGTCTATGGAGAAGCGGTCACGAAGTTGTTGGGCTGGGCTGTGGCCACGGGGGTGGACCACGAGGACCGGCCGCGAGTGTGTAGCGGTTAGCCCCCCGCCAGCGGGCATTCACCGGGACAGGCTTACGGGACACCCTCCGGCGCTCGGCCCCTCTGACCTGGGCCGTTCCCGTAAGGGGTTCCCCCAACGGGACGCCTGCCGAGGCGCGCCCTTGATCCACGAACGTTTCCGCCACTCCAGATTTTAGGGTTGGGGGCCGACGATGCTGCTGGAGGGTCGGGTCATCAGGCCGAGCGTCGGTGACGACATGCCTTTGCTGGCGGTTGATCCTCGCAGCGGGGCATCGAACCCGTAGACCGTGCCGTCCCTTGCTGCCAGCCAGTAGCCGCCGGTGGTGTCGTCTGCGGCGATGCCCACGATCGGGGAGGGCAAGGGCCGGCCGGCGAGCGATCCCAGGACGGGAGCGCCAATGCCGTAGACGGCGCCGTCAGACCCGACGAGCCAGTAGCCGTCGCCGGTGGCGCCGTCGCGTGCGATGCCGACGATCGGTGCGCTCGGCGGGCCAGTGGCAGTCAGCCCCGATGGAAGGTCACCGTAGTAGGGGTCGGTGACGACACCCTTTGCGGTCACAAACGACCCGCCGTCCACGGCGACGATGGGGCCTTCTGTCGGGCTGTAGCTGTAGGGGCCGGGCGGGTTGCCAGCCGGGGTGATGGGATATTCGGATCCGTCGGCACCGACGAGGAGTGGGAGCACGGTGGAGCCGGTCTGGCCGCCCTTGTAGGCGGCGGCCACCACGGGCACGGTGAGCGGCGCCGGCGACGCAGTCGAATAGTTGAGCATCTGTTGGTAGTAGCCCGACTGGTCGTAGATGGTCCCGGCCCCCGTCGCCAGGTAGTAGCTGCTGGAGTTCTCCTGAGCTCGGCCGCGGAACGGGGCAGACCCGGGGTCGGCGGCGGCCACAATAGGCGAGCTGAGACGGGGGATCGCCGCCCTGGCCGGCAGCCCGGAGCCGAAGTCAGTGACGGTACCGTCGGCGGTGACTTCGGCGTACCCGGCCGGCGGTGGCACCGTTGTGGCGCCCGGCGGCGGCTGGTCGACCCACCCGGTGAGAGGGGTGAGGCCTGGCAGGGTGGACACGGTGGTCACCGTGCCGCCCGCGGGATCTGCGGTGAAGACCCGGTTGCTGCCGAGGTCGGGGTCCCGGCCGTAGCCATGAGGAACCGGCTGCTCAGCCATCGTCGCTCCGACGACCATGCGCGAGCCGTCAGGGGACCAAAAGGCGCTGCCGTAGGCGGTCGCCGGGGTCCCGGCGAACAGGCTCGTCACGGCGCCGCCCGCGGCAGGAACGGAATGCACAGCCGGGCCTCCGTCGGCGAACAAGATCGTCCGGCCGTCGGGTGACCACGAGATCGTCTCGCGGGCACCCCGCCGGGTGGGAAGCTGTGCCAGGATCCGGGGTCGGCCGCCGCCCACGGGGAACACGACGAGCCCGGCTGGGCCTGCACAGGCCAGGTCGTTGCCGTCGGGGCTCCAGGCCAGCGCCAGCCCGCACCGGCCGGTGCTGCCCGGGACCAGCTGCTTTTTACCGTCGCCGACGTCGACCACCCACACCTGGTAGGGAGGGGCGTAGGCCGTCGTGTCAGCCACCGGTTCGACCACGGCCAGTCGGGTGCCTGAGCGGTCCCAGGCCGGTTGGCCGACTGCGGCGTTGGCGCCGCAACGGATGTTGGTGCAAGCGAAAGCGAGCCGCCGTGCTCCGGCGCCGCTAGGCGAACTGACCCACAACCCGAGGTTCTCGAAGTAGTTCCTACCGCTGGCGCTGGCGGTGAACGCCGCCTGCTTGCCGCCCGGCGACAAGACCGCCCCGCCGGTATTGAGGTCCGACAGGCTGAACAGCACATGGGGAAGCTCACCGCCCGGGGAGAGAGCGCACGCCCCACCGAACTTGCAGTCATAGACGATCTGAGTGACCGCCGTCGGTCCCACAGCCGGTCGGGCCGCCTGCCGATGGTCGGCACTACCGCACGCGGCCAGAGACCCGACGATCAACACGGACACAATCACGCCCACAGCCGCCGTTCGCGCACTTCTCACCGCTTCAGAAGATACCCCCGCAGATCGCTCTACTACGGGCGTCCGTCAGTCGAGCTCTTTGAGCGCTCAATCGGCGTTCTGCGACCGGTAGACGATCCCCCTACGGGCGGAGCGTCAGTCTCAGGGCAGGCCGGACGCGTCGACGACGCCAGCCAGCTCGTCGGCGCTGATGCTGGACTGATCAACCTTGCGGGCAAGTCGAAACCGGTGCTCGACGGGGCAGCGCTGCCAACGCACTGGCCCGAGACGGACCGCCTTCAGCGAGCCCAATGGCCACCAGGTGGTAGTACAGATGGCCGCTGCTACATCTCACCAGTTGCCGGGTTGCCACGGCCCCATGATGCACATGGGTTCGGCGGCCGGTCAAACATCCCTGACTGGGCGCGCCGACCGGCCACCTACGACGCCAGGTAGTGCTCCAGGGCGTCTCGAACCAGGTTGGAGACGCTGCGGTGCTCGTCTTCGGCGCGCTGGAGCAATCGAGAGCGCAGCTCGTCAGGCACGCTGAGGCGAAGTTGGGGGGAACGGACGCCGGGGCGCGACAGCGAGGGACGACCCCGCCCGGACCGCTCGAGGACCTCGGCGGCCAGCTCCTGCGCTTTGGATTCGGTGAGCCGCGTGCCGTCCGCTAGGCGGACGTCCTGCTTGTCGAGGTCGACCGTGCCTCGATCCGTGACCTGCTCGTCGTTGATCCGCACCGAATGGGTCATCGGGGGCCTCCTTTCAGCGAGGTTGGCATGACGTGGATCACCAGGTACAGCTCGGGTAGGACGACGGCCACGACCTCCAGCTCCAGGCCTCGGTCGTCGGGACCGACCCACAGGAGTCCTTTGCTGCCGTCGGCGGTAGTGACGGCGGTGGGCTCGGTGGTGTTGATGACATGTCGAGCGTGGGCTCGGCCGATCCGGTGTCTCCGGCTCGATTGCGTCCAGGCAAGGTCCACACCCGACTATTATAGGACTGACAAACCGACGTCGGCGCAGGGCTGATCGCTGTGCCAGAAGCGGATGGGCTACCGGCCGACAGCCAACTGCTGGACGCGTTTGGCCAATCGCCGAGCTGAGCCCCGGCAGATAACGAACCCGAACCCGAACCGGACGGCGATTCTTGGGCGGCAGCCTACCAAGCGGGTCCAGTCGCCCGACGAATCGTCTATGACCACGAAGAGCTGGTTGCCCTGGGTCCGGCTCCACATCGAACCGAAGCCCGCCAGGGTCCACGGGTCGAGTTGCCTGACGTCTCTCTCGTCCCGAGTTCCGTCAGAGCCATGCGCGCCAGGTGGTAGCAAGAATCGGCAGGAAGGGCCACGAGTACCGGAACAGAAGAGGCGTGACGACCCGGACACATCGGTAGATCTAGACATCCCACGGGCGTAAGGTGTCAAGAGAGAATGCCGGCCTATCTGTTGGCGAAGGTCCACGCAGCCCATGGACGCGGGATGACCAAGGACTGGTACGACGTTGCCTACGTCCTGCTCCACAACGACGATGGTGGTCCTGAGGTGGCTGCCCGCCGTGTCGTTGTCCGCTTCGGTGACATGCTCGTCGGGTCAACCGAGACGGCGTTGACGGAGCTGTCCACCAACTTTACCGACGCGGATTCGCAGGGGAGCGTTGCCTATGCCACGACCATGAGCGGAATGCACACTG
>JALYZO010000173.1 GCA_030945745.1 Actinomycetota bacterium | reverse complement strand
CCGACGCCGAGATCCTCGAGCGCCTCCCCGTGCGGTCCTGCACCCGCCGGGGCCCAGCCATCGACCTCGTCCTCGAGCGCGGCAGGGAGAACCGCTCGCAGCTGGTGATGACGACCGCCAAGGGGCGGGAAGTCATCTTCTGGCAGTCTCCGCGGACGACCAAGCAGGCCCGCCCCAAGGTGACGGTCCCGACGGCCCGAGCGCACGGCGAGGTCCTCGAGATCAGCATCGACTCAGCCGAGAAGTACCCGTACCGATTCGCCCGCCAGCAGGCTTCCACCCGCCGACGACGACTGGCCGCCGGCGACTATGCCGTGCTCATCGACGACGAGGTCGTCGCCGCCGCCGAGCGCAAGAGCTTGGAGGACCTGGCGGCGAGCCTGCTGTCGGGCAAGCTCACCTACGCGCTGGCCGAGCTGACCGCCCTGCCCCGGGCCGCTGTCGTGGTCGAGGAGCGCTTCAGCAGGCTGTTCACCCTCCCCCACGCCCCCGGGGCCAGGGCGGCCGAGGCTCTGGCCGAGGCGCAGGCCCGCTTCCCGTCGGTACCCGTCGTGTTCTGCGAGACCCGCCCGCTGGCCGAAGAGTGGACCTACCGGTGGCTGGGCGCCTGCCTCCACGAGCTCCGAGCCGCCCGCTCGACCCACGCCCTCGAGCTCACCTTCGCCCCCGGCCCGCCGGTGCCGGAACGCCAGGCGACCACCGCGGACATCCGCCGGTGGGCCCAGGCCAACGGGATTGCCGTCAGCGATCGGGGGCGGATCGGCGCCGCCGTGCTCGATGCGTATCGTCGGCGGCGACCCTGAGGCTCCGAGCCCTCAGCCCCGCATCGTCGCGCGCCATCCCGCGCCAGCGACACGTGGCAAGCGACCGGCGCGTCCCCTACACCCGCCGGGCCAGGGCCAGATACCGCTCGTCGCCGTCGTCCACCGATTCCAGGTCCCAGCCGGCTGCCGCAAGGGAGACTCCAAGGCGGTGAGGCACTCGGATGTCCTCGGGATCGGGGACACCGCCGTGGCGAGCAGCCAGGGCGACCCGCCCGATCGGGTGGAAGATGGCCAGTCGGCCACCCGGTCGACAGACCCGAGCGAGCTCGGCGAAGCCGGCGACGGCGTCGAAGTGGGAGACAAGCCCGGCGGCGAACACGGCGTTCACTGAGGCAGGGGGCAGCGGCAGGCGAGCCACGTCCGCGAGGAGGAGCTCGGTGGCCGAACGTCGACCCCGGCGCGCCAGCTCATGGAGCATCTCGGGCGTGACGTCGGCGGCAACAACCAGGCCGGCCGGGCCCACGGCTCGGCGCAGGGCGGGTCCAGCTCGTCCGGTGCCACACGCTGCGTCGAGAACGACACCGCCAGCGGGCGGGCACAGGTCGGCTACGGCGCCTTCGTACGCCGGCTCATCATCGGGGAAGCGCTCTTCCCATCCTGCGGCTCGCGGCCCGAAGAACGCCCTGGTCGCCGCATGCGCATCGTCACCACCCACCCCGCCACGCTACCCGCCGCCCGCCACCGCGCCGCCCCCCTACAGGGACGCTCTCAGGGCGGCATGCCCAGGCCGCTCAGCCAGGCCAGGGCAGCTCGGGCCACCTCGGCTTCGGTGTTGCGCAGCGCATGGTCCTTGCCCTCGATCCAGTGATGGGTGACCGGGCCGGGGATCGCCGCCGTGTGCTCTTCCAGCTCGCGGCGCGTTCCGAACGCGTCCCGGGTTCCCGACACGAAGAGGCAGGGCACACGCAGAGCCCCGAAGTGCTCGATGCGGAGCTTCTCGGGCCGTCCGGGCGGGTGGAGGGGGTAGGACACGAGCAGCAGGCCGGCGACGTCGGGTGCACCCGCCCCGAGGCCCTCGGCCACGGCCAGGGAACAGATCCGCCCGCCCATCGACCGGCCCCCGAGGATCACGGGGCCGGGTCCCGCAAGGGCTGCGACCTGGTCGAGGACGGCCGCCAGGAGGACTCGAGGCCGGTCCGGTGCCCGCCGACCGGCCTTGCGGTACGGGAAGTCCATCCGGGTCACGTCCGCCCCGGCGCCGGTGGCGACCTCGTCGAGGGAGACGAGCGCATCCTGGTTGCGGTCGGCTCCGGCACCTGGCGCCAGCAGCAACGACCAGGTCGGTATCACACCAGATCGCGGAGCAGGGCGCGCAGCGTCCTGGCCTCACCGAGCACCACGTCGGTCTGAGCCCGATGCTCGATGGAATCGGCCAGGATGCGCGCTCGCTGGCGGATCTGCCACCACTGGGCATCGTCGAGCCCAACGGGCGTGGGGCCGTCGGCCACCACCACGGCGCGCACGACCTCCTTGCCCCGTGTGCGGTCAGCGGGGGCACTGACCAGCCGATCCGTCGCTGCGAACAGCTCCTCGAGTGCCCGGTAGGTGGCTTCCTCGTCGGCGTCGGGGTCCTCGACAGCCTCAATGCGGTCGAGGACGGTCTCCACATCGCGCTCGCGATCGGATGCCACCACCAGGTTCTCCGTGTCCCACGAGTGGGTGATACCTTCGCGATCGAGGAGCATGGCCAGCTCGGCGCGCTGCTCGGGCAACCACTCGCCGAGCTCATAGACGGTCTCGCTGCGCTTCTCCACCCCCGTGCCAGGATCAGCGTCGTCGCCATCCGAAGCAGCATCAGCATCACCAACCGGAGCGGCATCAGCGTCGCTTTCGTCGGCGCTGGTCGCTGCGGGCTGCGAGCCGGTGGTGCTGCCTCCCTCCTTCGCCGTTCCCTCCCCCGTGGCGTCGGGGTGCACGATCGGGCCGAGGAGCCGTGAAAGGATGCCGGCCTGGGTCCGGATCTCGTCCTCGAGGGCATCGTCGGAGCCGAGGGCGGCCATCAGCCTCCGGGTGACCCGGCCCACGGCCGCCCAGGTATCGGCGTCGGACCAGGGAGGATCGTCGAGCAGGAACACGCCGGTCGACGCCTCCGCCACCTCGCCGTCGGCTTCCATGTCGGTCGGATCGACGCTGAGGCGCGCCGCAGCCCCTTCCAGCTGCATCACCTCGGGGGTGGGTCCGTCCCCGTCGGCATCGGGCTCGACAGCGTCGTCGTCCAAGCCGTCGCCATCGACCGCCTCACCGTCACCGCCGTCGTCGGCGGCGCCGGTCAACCCAGCCACCAGCTCGTCGACCCGTTGCTCGTCGCCCACATCGATGACCAGCTCGTCGTCCTCGAAGCGGTGAGCCAGACCGGCGTCGATCAGCGCCACGATGAGCCGGCCACGCGCGTCGTCGTCCCAGTCGTCCAAGCGGTAACCGACCTCGTCCTCCTCGGCGCTCGCCTCGAGCTCGGGGATCGGGGAGGGCTCGAGTCGTTGCCCACAGCGATGGCATCGCCCTCGGAAACCGACCTCGTAGCCGCACGTCGAGCAGTACCACACTCCGCTCATGAAATCGGGCTCATGAAATCGGGCTCATGGGATCAGCCTCCTGGGAAGGCGAAGTACGTGGCGGGTGAGAAAGGCGTCGATGCGACCGAGCTCATCCCGCACCGTCTCGGGACGGGACCAACCGTGTCCCTCCCCCTCATAGAGGTGATACTCGACCGTTGCATGGCGCGACCGTAGTGACTCTACGAGCGCATCGGATTGACCCTGCGCGACGCTGCGGTCCGCGGTGCCGTGGAGCACGAGCAGAGGGGCGACGATCCGCGCCGCCGCGTGCAGCGGTGAGCGTTCCTTGTAGCGACGGTCTACCGCCGGCCGCGGGCCGATCATCGACTGTTGGTAGTGGGCCTCGAAGCGGTGGGTGGTGTCGTCGAGGTCGATCAGATCGGTCACGCCGTAGAGGTCGATGCCGGCCGCGCACAGGTCCGGGTGTTGCGCCAGCACACCGAGCACCGCCAACCCCCCCGAGGACCCACCCATGATGGCGGTGCGCTGCGGATCGCCCCAGCCACCGGCGTGGGCAGCCCGGATCCCAGCGGCGATGTCGTCGACGTCAAGACGACCCCACTCGTGGTGCAGGGCCTGTGCGTAGGCTCGTCCCCAGCCCGTGGAACCCCGTGGGTCGACGGCCAGCAGGTTCCACCCCCGGTCTGCGAAGTAGGCCGCCCGGGCATTGAAGGTCACCTGGCTCTGCCCGGTCGGGCCACCGTGGACCCACACGAGCAGGGGTTTGGGGTTCCCCTCGTCTTCCGGACCGGTTCCGCCGGGCGGACGGCGAGCCACGGTCAGGCGGCCGTGAACGACGCGGCCCACATGTGGCCGCTCCTCGCCGTCCCAGGTCACGGGCGAGGGTTCGATGAGGCCGGCGGCCTCGAAGCCGGCGACGGGACCCCGGGCCAGGGTGAGGCGGGGCAGGTGGGTGTCGGACGCCGCGCCGAGGTCGTAGGCCACGAGCTGATCGGGGGTGGCGGCGCCGCTGCGGACGGCGACCAGCCGGTCGGCCTGCCAGGACAACCCGGTGAAGACTCCCCGACCTACCGTGACCACCTCGGCGGTGGCCAGATCAATGACGACCAGACGTCCGAAGCCTTCCTCGTTGCGGGACACGACGACTCGCCGGCCGTCGTGGGCCCAGGCCCAGGAACGTTGGCCTCCACCCCAGGTCGGACCGCCGTGCTCGTGGTCGTCGTCGATCACCGGTCTGGCGTTGCCCCCGTCGGCGTCGGCCACCCACAGGTTCAGCCATCCATGGGCGTCGCACAGGAATCCGAGGCGTGTTCCATCTGGGGAATAGCGTGGCTGTGCGACCGCCACCCCCTCCGGCGCGCCCACCCGGGCTGGGCCGGATCCGGCATGCTCGACGACGATCCTGGACGGCCGGGCGGCGAGCGAGGTGCACGTGGGATCGGGGGCCTTGGCCACAGCGATGTGGCTGGTGTCCCAGGCCATGGCCGGGACGTCCCACTCGTGCCAGGCCACCATCGTGGCGTCGGGAGACCAGGTCGGATCGACACAGAAGTCCGGGGACGCGGACACCCGTACCGGCCAGGGTCCGGCGGGGTCGAGCCAGCCCACGGCGACGTGACGATCATCCGACACGTAGGCCACCCTGGTCCCGTCGGAGGAGATGGCCGGTCCGGACACGCCGCTCTCATCGACTCCGGGGAGTGGTCGACCGGGTCCACCGGTCACAGACTGATGGCGGAGTCCGCCGGCGGCAGTCACGTAGACCAGTGCGGCACCGTCTGGGGTCCAATCGAAGATCCCCCGGCCGTCGGGGGCTGGCCGTGCCGGGGCGGGGTCGGTGGTGACGACCACCTCGGGTCCGCCGTCGATGGCCACCGTGACCAGGGCCGCTCCACCGTGGCGTCCGCTGACGAACGCCGCGGTCGTCCCGTCCGGCGACAGGCGGGGGTCGCCGATCACCCGGCTGGCCGCGCACATGCTCGCGGTGACGGTGGGCGTCATCGGCTCGGAGCGGCTCAAACGACGATTGTGCTAGGAGGCCACGCGCTTGGGGAGGATCGGGGCGTCGCGCCCGGTTCCCGCGGGCGCGGCCGAGCGGGACTCCTCGTGGTAGTCCTCTTCGACGTTCACGTCCCACACGTCGTGGCTGGCCCCGAACAGGTTCTCCACACTCAGCATGGCCGTGTACATCGAATGGTCGGCGTTGTTGTAGCGATGCATCCCATTGCGGCCCACCGGCGCCACGTTGGGGCACTCGGCGGCCAGCCAGCCGCGAATGGCGTCCACGTCCTTGTGGTAGTCGGCGTCGTAGTAGGGATACGCCTTGGGCATCCGCACCACGTAGCCCGCTTCGACCTTGCTGGGCTCAACGAGGCCCAGGTGGCCAAGCTCCAACTTGGCCAACTCGATGAGATCCTCGTCGCTGGAGCTCCACGACCTGTCTCCCTCGACGACCGTGTACTCGAGGCCCAGCACGTTGCGGCCGTCCTTGACCAGATAGGGCGACCAGGACCCGAAGTTCTGGATGCGCATGGTCTTGACGTCGGGATCGTGGATGTAGATCCAGTTGTCGTCCCAGCCCACGCTGTCGGCGGGGACGACGAGGGCGACGGTGAGGAAGTCACGGTAGGAGAGGTCCTTGGCGGCCGCCTGGACGTGTTCGGGGGCCGGCGGATCCATGGCCAGGATCAGCGAGGACAGAGGCATCGACGACACCAGCGACGAGCAGGGATATGACGTGTGACCGCCGTCCGCCGACGTGGTCAGAACCTCGACGGCGCCCTTGTCATCTCGGCGGATCCGCTCGACGTAGGTGCTGTAGTTGACCTTGGTGCCCGCAGCCTCGAGCTTCTCGGCGCAGCGCTCCCACATCATCCCCGGTCCGTACTTGGGGTACTGGAACTCCTCGATCAGCGAGGTGATGTCCTTCTGGTTGCGCTTGGGCAGCAGGGCGTTGACGATGGCCGAGGCCAGGTTCAGGTTCTTGATGCGCTGCGCCGCCCAGTCGGCCTGCATCTCCGAGCCCGGGTGACCCCACACCTTCTCGGTGTAGGTCTTGAAGAAGTGGCGGTAGAGCCGCCAACCGAAGCGGGCGGCCACCCAGCCCTCGAAATTGCTCTGGTCCTTCGGCGGACGCATCCGGGCCCAGACATACGACAGCACGCAACGCGCGGCCTCGATGACACCCAGGTTCCGCAAGGCGTTCATCCCTTTGAGGGGATAGTCGTAGAACTTGCCCTGATAGAAGATGCGGCTCTTGCGGGGCCGCATCATGAAGTCCTCGTCGGGCAGGATCTCGTGCCAGAAGTCCTCGACGGCACCGACCTTGGTGAAGAACCGGTGACCGCCGATGTCGAAGCGCCAACCGTCGCGCTCCACGGTGCGGCTGATGCCGCCGACCACCGAGTCGCCTTCCAGCACCGTCGGCGACTTGCCTGCCTGCATCAGCTTGTAGGCCGCAGTCAGGCCCGCGGGCCCGGCTCCGATGATGACGACATCATCTGCCGGATGGGGGGCTTGGTTGGTCAATGCTCACTCCTCAGGGGGACGTCGCCAGGCGCAGGGGGATGGCGGGGCGACGTCGAGACCCTCCATTGTGCTGCGCGATGGGCGGGTGCATCCAGGCGCCCCGGTTCATCACGCCGAGTACCGGACCAGGTTCTCGAACTCGTAGTACGTGACCGGTGTCGAGTGGACGACGGTTTCACCTTTGGGTCGCAGCATGTTGAGCCAACTCTGCAGGTAACCGCAGTTGCCGTTCAGCCCCGGGTAGCCGTCCCGCCACACCAGCCACATGGTGTGGTCGGCACCGAGACGGCTGAGCATCTGCTGCGCGAAGGTCTGGACGTCGGTCCTGGCGATGGTCTTCTTGTAGTCGACCCAGTCCACTCGCTGCGGTCCGATCGCCCGGGGGAAGGTGAGCTGCGTGACCTCCGGCACCTTTATGAGGCGGCTGACCGATGGCCCCAACTGGTCGGGGCAGTACACGACCAGGTCGCCGGGCTGGGCCTGGAGGTTGAGCACGGCAGCGACCCGGGTGGCCTCGGTCCTCTGGTTGTCCTTGACTCCCACGGCCGCGAACAACCCGGACAGGCAGGCCACGGCGGCCAGGATGGCGAAGGTCCGCCGGTTGCGGATGACCGTGAGGCCGAGAGCGACGAGGACCAGGAACAGCGGCAGGACCACCGAGGCGTAGCGGGCCACGAACGCGGCATGGGCGATGGCATCGAGGGCGATGGCCACCACCAGGGTGCCGGCCAGGATGACCAGCAGGGGCACGACATCGGTGCGGGGGCGACCCACCAGGAGCACGGCGGAGGTCGGGGTACCGTCCTCGCTCAGCGCCTCGGTGGAACGGCCGAAGACCCCGAGGATGACCAGGGCGAAGAACCCGAACGACAACAGGACACCCCATGCCCCCCTCCCGGCGAAATCACCGAAGATCCCCAACAGATCTGACGGTCCGGCTGAGCCCGTCCACGGCGTCCCGGTGTGCAGCGTCTGGTAGACGAACACCGGGGCCCACGGCAACCAGCACACGACACCGAGCACCATGGCCCCGAAAGCCGGGCGGATGCCGGGCGGGTCCTGTGGCGACGGGCCCTTGCGGGACTCTCGGACGATGCGCCACAGGAACCACAGGCCGACCGTGCCCACCAGGTAGATCCCGTAGTAGTGGGTGTAGAGGATCGCCGCGGTGAGCGCCCCAAGGGCGATCCGGCGCTGGCGGGTGGGTTCGTCGAGTACCCGCCACAGGACCCCGATCCCCAGCAGGGTCCCGAAGATCATGAACGAGTACATCCGGGCGGTGGTGGCGTAGTCGATGGCGAAGGGAGACGTGAGACCCAGCCCGAAGGCCACCCACGCGGTCCGCCGGCCTCCGAATCGGCGTCCCGCGGACCAGAACAGCGGCAGGCTGGCCACCGAGACCACACCGGAGAGCGCTCGGACGGCAACATCACTCTGACCGAAGACCAGCATCCAGAGGTGCAGGACAACGTAGTAGAGGGGCGGCGAGCCGTCATGGCTGAGGGCCTGGGGGATGGACGTCAGGGGGAGCTGGGCGATGTTGACGCTGATCGTCTCGTCCAGCCACAGGGCGCTCGGAGCCCAGAATCGCAGGATGATGCCCACAGCGCAGACGACCATCGCCAGAACGATGGCCAGGCCTCGACGAGCGCTACGAGGCTGGCCCAGGGCCCGCCGACATTCCTCAAAGAGCCCCTGGTCGCGCTCAAGCGTTGTAGCCACGAGGAAACAGACTAACCTTCCGGCGCGCTCGGGAACCTACGCGGCCGGGCGGACGTGAGTATCTTCATGGTCATGAGCAGCGATCAGGTGCGTCAGGCCCCCGACCGGAACCTTGCCCTGGAACTGGTGCGGGTCACCGAGGCGGCGGCCATGGCCGCCGCCAGGTGGATGGGGCGGGGCGACAAGGAGGGTGCCGACGGCGCCGCCGTAGACGCCATGCGGGTCGTCCTCGGCGGCGTGCCCATGGACGGTGTGGTGGTCATCGGCGAGGGCGAGAAGGACGAGGCCCCCATGCTCTACAACGGTGAGGAGGTCGGCGACGGCACCCCGCCGCTCACCGACGTCGCCGTGGACCCGGTCGACGGCACCACCCTGCTGGCCCAGGGACGCAGCGGCGCCATCGCCGTCATCGCCGTCGGCGAGCGCGGCACCATGTTCGACCCCGGACCGTGCGTCTACATGGAGAAGATCGCCGTCGGCCGCGAGGCCGCGGGCCTGGTGAGCATCGAGGCGTCGGTGACCGACAACATCCACGCCGTAGCCAAGGCCAAGGGCGAATCGGTCCGAGACGTCACCGCCGTCATCCTCGACCGTCCCCGTCACCATGCCCTGATCGAGGAGGCCCGGGCCACCGGCGCCCGGATCCGCCTGATCCCCGACGGCGATGTGGCCGGCGCCATCTCCAGTGCATGGATCGGGTCGGGTGCGGACATCCTGATCGGCATCGGCGGCACCCCAGAGGGGGTGATCTCCGCCGCCGCACTCAAGTGCCTGGGCGGCGAGATCCAGGGGCGCCTCTACGCGCGCGACGACGTCGAGCGGCGGGCGGCCGAGGAGCTCGGTTACGACCTCGAACGGGTGCTCACCACCGACGACTTGGTGCGCGGCGACAACTGCTTCTTCGCGGCCACCGGCATCACCGACGGCGAACTGCTCCGAGGGGTCCGCTACGACAACCGGGGGGCGGCGACGGAGTCCATGGTCATGCGCTCCAAGTCGGGCACCGTGCGACGCATCGACGCCCGGCACCGGTTGAAGAAGCTGGCGTTGTACGCCTCGGTCCCCTTCGAGTGAGTCGTTCTCCTCGACCACGCAATCAACCGACCGACCAACTGCTCCGGGCCTGGTAGAAGCCGGCCGGCCCCACGGCGTGGAGGACCGGTGAGGACCACCCGGCGTCGGCGACCGTGGCCTCGACGTGGGCCAGCAGGTGCGATCCGATCCCCTCACCTCGGGAATCGGGAGCCACCACCACCGCCACGTGCCCGCCGGCGTCATCGCGCCACGCGGCTGCCACCCCCACGACGGCGCCCGCTCGGCGGCCGGTGACCACGAGGCCCGATCCGTCGGCCAGCGGTGCCGGGAGGCCGACATCGGGTCCGACGACCTCCAGGGCCTGGGGGTCGACGACGCGTCCCCGGGTCAGCTCCAGGTCCAGCCCGCCCCGGCCGACCACGCGCCGGGGGGTCAGGGCGGCATCGGCGAAGGGGCGCCAACGGAGGCCCTCGGCGGTGCGGGCGGCCTCCAGGAGCACCACCCGGTCGACCTCGACGGTGGCGCGGTAGCCCTCAAGGAGCGCGACGGCGGCCTCGACCCGGGCAGGTTCCCCCTCGTCGGCCAAGGTCACGTGCGGGACCCAGGGCCACGACAGGCGTCGGGCGAGCGGTTCGACGAACAGCGCGTCCCGCAGCCGGCGGAGGCGTTCGACGTCGCCGCCCACGGCGAGGATGAGCACCGGGTTGGCCGGCAGGAACGAAGCTGGCGGGCCGATGGTGAGCTGCAGCGCCTCCCCGCAGGACGCGGCAGCCGCCCGGAGCCGGCCCAGAGCATCGCCCAGGCCGGCGGCGGCGACGTTGACCGGGGGAACCAGCGTGACGTGAGGGGCGATGCGCTCGAGCGCTCCGTCTCCCACGGCGCGCCGTAGGCCGTCGATCTCGTCGGCCACCGGCCGGTCGATGACCACCGCCGCGCCGAGGCGGTAGCGGTTGGCGTCCCTCAGAGTTGTTCTCTCACGACCACTTAGGACGCTGGGGAATCGGCCGGCTGCCCGGCAACCTCGAGGCGGACCTCGGCCCACCGCTGGGCGTTCGCCGCTTCGGCGTCCTCCTCGTCGGCCGATCCCTGCCTGCTCTGCGCCGCTTCGAGGTCCGAGCGGGCGGCGGCGACGTCAATGTCGCCGGCCTCTTGGGCCTGATCGGCCAGGACGATCACCTTGTTGTTCCCAACGTCGACGAACCCGCCGCCGACCGCGAAGACGTCCTCGTCGCCGCCCTCGGCCACGATCCGCAGCACGCAGGGCTCGAGAGCCCCGATGAGCGGCGTGTGATCGGCCAGGAACGCGATCTCGCCGTCCACCGTCCGGCAGACGACCATCTCGGCCTCACCGGAGTACAGCGTCCGGTCCGGGCTGACCACTTCGACCTCGGTCGTGGCCACGAGCTCGCCTCAGCCTTCCTTCTGCAACTGGGCGGCCTTCTCGCGGGCGCCGTCGGCATTGCCGACGTTGAGGAACGCCTGCTCGGGAAGGTCGTCGAGGTCACCGTCGACCAGTTCCTCGAACGATTCGATCGTCTCGGCGATCGGTACATAGATGCCCTCCAGGCCGGTGAAGACCTGACCGACGAAGAACGGCTGGGACAGGAAGCGCTGGATCTTGCGGGCTCTGGACACGGCGATGCGGTCCTCTTCGGACAGCTCGTCGAGACCGAGGATGGCGATGATGTCCTGGAGCTCACGGCTGCGCTGGAGCACCTCCTGAACCCGGCGGGCCACCTGGTAGTGGCGGTCGCCGACGACTTCGGGGGCCAGGATGCTCGACGTGGACGCCAGGGGGTCCACGGCCGGGTAGATGCCGAGGGCGGCGATCTGGCGGTACAGCTCCGTGGTGGCGTCGAGGTGGGTGAAGGTCGTGAACGGGGCCGGGTCGGTGTAGTCGTCGGCAGGGACGTACACGGCCTGCACGGAGGTGATCGAACGGCCCTTGGTGGACGTGATGCGCTCCTGCAGCTCGCCCATCTCGTCAGCCAGCGTGGGCTGGTAGCCCACGGCCGAGGGCATGCGCCCGAGCAGGGTCGACACCTCGGAGCCGGCCTGCACGAACCGGAAGATGTTGTCGACGAAGAGGAGCACATCCTGATCCTTCACGTCGCGGAAGTACTCCGCCATCGTCAGCGCCGAGAGAGCAACCCGAAGGCGAACGCCCGGGGGTTCGTCCATCTGGCCGAAGACCAGGGCGGCCTTCTCGATGACGCCCGATTCCTGCATCTCCAACCACAGGTCGGTGCCTTCCCGGGTGCGTTCGCCGACGCCGGCGAACACGGAGACGCCGCCGTGCTGCTGAGCCACCCGGTTGATGAGCTCGAGGATGATGACCGTCTTGCCCACCCCGGCACCACCGAAGAGGCCGATCTTGCCACCCTGAACGTAGGGCTCCAGGAGGTCGATGACCTTGATCCCCGTCTCCAGCATCTCGGAGTGCGGCTCGAGAGCATCGAAGGGAGGAGCCGGGCGGTGGATCTCCCAGCGCTCCTCGATGTTGTCGACGTGGTCGGTGTCGAGGGGTTTGCCACTCACGTTGAACACGTGGCCGAGGACAGCGGAGCCCACGGGGACGGTGATGCCCTTCCCGGTGTTGCGCACCACGGTTCCCCGACGGAGGCCGTCGGTCTGTTGCAGGCAGATGCAGCGGACCCGACCGTCACCGATCTGCTGGGCCACCTCGGCGATGATCGTCGACTTCTCCTCCTCGAGCTCGACATCCATCTCGACGGCGTAGTTCACGTCGGGCAGCGAATCAGGCGGGAACTCGACGTCCACGACCGGTCCTGCGATGGCGACGACGCGCCCGTCGCGGGTCTCGGTGGTGTCGGTGTTCGGCTCCTCGACAGCTGTGCTCATGGTGACTCCTGAATCCTCGTGCAGCGAAGTGGGTCTGGGCGAAGTGGTTAGGCCGGCCGGGCGCCAGCCGACTCGTAGGTCTCTGTGGCTGAGCTGTCGCCGTCGCCGCCGGCCCGCAGGGCCTCGGCGCCACCGACGATCTCCATGATCTCGGTGGTGATGGCGTCCTGGCGGGCTCGGTTCATGATCCGGCTGAGGGTCTTGATGAGCTCGTCGGCGTTGTCGGTGGCAGCCTTCATGGCTCGCTGGCGGGCCGCGTACTCCGACGCCGACGCGGACAGCAGGGCGGCCAGGATCTCCGCCTGCAGCCAGCTCGGCAGCAACCGGTCGAGGATCTCACCCGCCTCGGGCTCGAACTCGTAGTCGGCCTTCGACTCCTCCGCGCCTGCGTGCTCCGATGACCCGGCGCTCTGCGGCGATTGCGAGTTGCCGCCGGCGTCTGCCGAAGCAGCGCTGCGGGGCGCCTCGGGGTCGAGGGGGATGAGCTTGCGCACCACGACGCGCTGGGTTCCGACGGAGATGAAGTTGGTGTAGACGAGGGTGATCTCGTCGAGCTCACCATTGGTGAACGGCTCCATGACCGCATCCACGATCTGCTTGGCGTCGGCGGCCGTGGGGCGCTCGGAGAACCCGGTGAAGCTGGCGGCCGGGTCTCGGCCGCGGTAGCGGAAGTAGTTGATGACCTTGCGGCCCGACGCCACCACGGAGGGCTCGGCACCGGCCTCGGCGCACTCGGCCAGCACCCGTTCCGTGGCCCGGATGACCGAGGAGTTGTAGGCCCCGGAGAGGCCCCGGTCGCCGGCGATGGCGATGACGGCCACCCTACGGACGTCATCAGGTCCGACGTTCTCGGGCTCCCGGAACAGCGGGTGGTCGCGCCCGTCGGGGGTGTCGGCCAGGTGGCTGACCACCTCGGCCATCTTCTCCACGTAGGGCCGGGCGGCGGCGATGGCCTGCTGCGCCTTCACGATTCGGGAGGCGGCGATGAGCTGCATGGCCCGGGTGATCTTCTTCGTCGACTGGATGCTGCGGATGCGTCTCCGCAGAACACGTTCCTGGCCACCGGCCATCCCGAGTCGGTCCTACTCGCTCTCGGAGCCGGAGTCTGACTCCTCAGAGGTCTCGGAGCCTGCGGCCCGGCTGGAGTCAGGGGAGAACCGCTTCTTGAAGGCCTGGACGGCGTCGGACAACTGATCCCCCTCGGGCAGCGTGTTCTTCTCCCGGATCGTGTCCAGGATCCCCTCGTGGCTGCTCTTGATGAACTGCACCAGCTCGCTCTCGAAGCGGCGCACATCGCTCACCGGGATGTCGTCGAGGAAGCCCTTGGTGCCGGCGTAGATGACCACCACCTGCTCCTCGACCGGCACGGGGGCGTTGAGCGGCTGCTTGAGCAGCTCGGTCAGGCGGTAGCCACGGTCCAACTGGGCCTGCGAAACCTTGTCCAGCTCGGAGCCGAAGGTGGCGAACGACTCCAGGTCCCGGAACTGCGCCAGGTCGGTCTTGAGGGTCCCGACCACGGCCTTCATGGCCTTGATCTGCGCCGCGCCACCGACGCGTGACACCGAGTTGCCCACGTTGATGGCCGGACGAACACCGGCGTAGAAAAGGTCCGTCTCGAGGAACACCTGGCCGTCGGTGATGGAGATCACGTTGGTGGGGATGTAGGCCGAGATGTCACCGGCCTTGGTCTCGATGATCGGCAGGGCGGTCAGTGAGCCGCCGCCCATCTGGTCAGACAGCTTGGCGGCCCGCTCCAGGAGCCGGCTGTGGAGGTAGAAGACATCGCCCGGGTACGCCTCGCGGCCCGGTGGCCGGCGGAGCAGCAGCGACAGCTGGCGGTAGGCCTCGGCCTGCTTCGACAGGTCGTCGTAGATGATGAGCGCGTGCTCGCCGTTCTCCATCCAGTGCTGGCCGATGGCGCAGCCGGCATAAGGGGCGAGGTACTTGAACGGGGCGGGCTCCGATGCCGGGGCGTTCACCACGACCGTGTACTCCATGGCGCCGCGGTCGCGCAGCGTCTCGACGGTCTGGGCCACCGTCGACCCCTTCTGGCCGATGGCGACGTAGATGCACTTCACGCCCTGCCCCGCCTGGTTGAGGATGGTATCGACGGCGACGGTCGTCTTGCCCGTCTTGCGGTCGCCGATGATCAGCTCTCGCTGGCCGCGGCCGACGGGGGTCATGGTGTCGATGGCCTTGATGCCGGTCTGCAGCGGCTCGCTGACCGGCTGGCGGTCGATGATGCCGGGCGCCTGAACCTCGAGGCGGCGCTGCGTGCTGTCGGCCAACGGGCCCTTGCCGTCCACCGGCTCGCCCAACGGGTTCACCACCCGGCCGAGCAGGGCGTCGCCGACGGGGACCGACAGGATGCGTCCGGTGGCCCTCACGATCTGGCCCTCGGCCAGGTTGCCGACCTCGCCGAGCACGACGGCACCGATGGCGTCCTCGTCCAAGTTGAGCGCCAGGCCCACCACGCCGTTCTCGAACTCGAGTATCTCGTTGACGGCGGCGTCGGCCAGACCGGTCACATGGGCGATGCCGTCGCCGACATCGCGGATGCGCCCCACCTGCTCGCGCGACACGCCCGGGTCGAAGTCTTCGACATTGCGGCGCAGGGCCTCGGTGATGTCCGAGGCGTTGATTGTCAGCTCTGCCATGAAGGCTCCTTCATCAAAATTCTGCTCATCAAAATTCTGCTCATCAGGTGTTGACGTTTGCATCGGGTAGCACGAGGCGGTCTCTCAGCTGCTCGAGGCGGTGGCGGACGCTACCGTCGACCACCGAATCGCCCACGCTGGCCACGAAGCCTCCGATGACGCTGTGGTCGACGATGACCCGCACGTCGACGTCATGGCCGAGGATGCGGGCCAGGGCGGAGCCCAGGCGTTGCTGCTGCTCGTCGGTCAGCTCGACGGCGGCCCGGACCTCCGCTACCCGCCGCTGAGCTTCTTCTGCGACCCGCTCGACCAGTGCTCCCAGCAGGCTGACGTAGTCGCGGGGCCTGCTCACGGTGACGGCATAGCACGCCAGCCGGGTGGACGCCTCGGCCGCTTTGGACGACACGAGGTCGGCCACCAGCCCCCGGCGGGCCTCGACGGGGATTCGGGGATCGGTCAGGGCCTCCAGGAGGTCGTCGGACCCGAGGATCAGGCGCGAGAAGCGGAACAGGTCGTCCTCGACATCGTCGAGGCCGTCGTCGTTCCTGACCTGCTCGAGGATGGCCGCGGCGTAGCCATCGGCTCGCTCCGTTGCCGCCGTGCGCCCGAGCGGCCCGTCGCTGACCGGCCGCATGCCGTCGCGGGCCGCGGCCACGAAACGGCTCAGCCAGCCCAGGTTCTGGGTGAGCTCGGTGGCCCGGTCGGCGTCGATGATGAACACCAGAAGGCGGACGCCACCCTCGCTGACCTGCGACGAGAAGAGGTCGGTGACAACGCTGCGCCGGATGTGGGTGGCCAGGCCCGGGTCTGACAGGACCAGCCGGAGGTCCGGGCTGTCGTCGACGAGGCGCCGCACACCGTCCATCTCGTCGGCCAAGCCGCTCAGCTGGTCGGCCGAGCAGTCCTCGACAACGGCGTCACTGAACCCGCGGATGCTCTCTCGCACCTAGGACTTCACCCCATCGGCCGCCGTGGCCTCCTGCTCGACCTCGGAGATGGTGCGATCGATGAGCTCACGGTGGGCGTCGGCGTCGAGACCTTCGCCGACCACCTTGCGGACCACCAGGATGACCGTCTCGGAGAGGTTCTGGCGAAGGTCCTCCGACGCTCGACGCGCTGACGCATCGATGTCGGCCTGAGCCCGCGACACGATCCGCTCGTACTCCTGCTCGCCCCTCTGGCGCAGCTCGGCCTTGAGCTGCTCGCCGACCTTGTTGGCCTCGTCGATCAGGCCGCGTGCCTCTTGGCGAGCCTCCTCGATGGCCTTGCGGTAGTCGGCCTCGGCCTCCTGGGCCCGCTGCTTGGCCTTCTCGGCGTCCTCGACCCCTTGGCGGATGGTCTTCTGGCGTTCGTCGAGGACACCGGTGAGCTTGGGCAGGATCTTGCGGCGCAGGATGAACAGCACCGCCAGGAAGGCAACCAGCTCGACGAGGAAGGTGGCGTTGGGGACAAGGAAGTTCGCCCCGACGACGGAAGGCCCGAAGGTGGAAGGCACGGTGATGGACGGCAGGGCCATGCTCGGACTCAGCCCTTGGCGAGGACGAACACGAACAGCGCGGCGAAGGCCAGGTTGATGAAGTACACGCCTTCCACCAGGCCGATGATCAGGAACATCGTGGTGTACAGGCGGCCTTGGACCTCGGGCTGGCGGGCGATGCCGGCGATGGTCTGACTGCCGGCCAGGCCGTCACCGATGCCGGCACCGATGGCGCCACCGCCCAGGGCCAGGCCGCCGCCCGTGAAGGCGCCAGCCAGCTCGACCGCTTTGATCATGCTTGAACCTGCCATTGCTCTGAGTACTCCTGTCTAGGGATGCATCTTGGATGATCGGGGCCGCCGGGGCGGATGCTGCCGATCAGTGAGCCGAGGTGTCCACGGCAAACTGGTAGTAGAGGATGGTGAGCAGGGCGAAGATGAAGGCCTGAACCACGCCGATGAACATGTCGAACAGCTTCCAGACCGTGGTGAAGGCGATGCTGGGGAGGAAGGCGTAGACAGGGAACGCGATCAGCAGCTGGATCATGATCCCACCGGCGAAGAGGTTGCCGAACAGCCGCAGGGCGAGGCTGGCGGGGTTGGAGACCTCCTCGATCAAGCGGACGGGGATCAAGAAGCGGGGCTTGGCAAAGAACCGACCGAAGTAGCCCTTGAGACCCCGAGCCCGAAAGGCGGCCACGTTGGTCACGACCAGGACCACGGCGGCCAGGGCATAGCACAGGTTGACGTCGCTGGTGGGCGACGGGGCGAAATCGGTGTTGTGGAACAGGCCGGGGAGGATCTCCATCCAGTTGGCCACCAGCACCAACACGAAGATGGTCACCCCGAGGGGCACCACCTTGCGGTACTGAGGCCCCAGGTTCTGCTCGACCAGGTCACCGATGTAGCCGAAGATCCCCTCCCAGGCGACCTGGAGCTTGGTGGGCCGGCCCACGCTGGCCCGCCTGGCCATGGAGAAGCCGAGGGCCAGCACCACCACGGCAGCAACCAGCGTGGTCCCGACCGTGTCGATGTTCAAGCCCGCGAACTTGGGGTGGTCACCGACCTTGATCTGGGAGAGGCCGGCGACCACCGTGCGGTCAAGCATCGTCGGTCAACTCCTCACGCTGGTAGCGGAGCAGGGCGACGATGGCGTTGAGGAGCAACGAGGCCTGGAACAGGGCCAGGGCGCCGATGACGCCCCAGCCCATGGGCTGCACGAACACCAGCAGCAACAGGGCGATGGCCGTGCAGGACCCGAGGCGCATGAGGACGGTCCCAGCAAAGGGCTTGCGGGCCACGGTGCCGTCATCGGAGATGAAGCGGATCGCCGACCCCTGAAAGGCCCGGTGGTTGAGCACGGCCATGCCGAAGCCGACCACCAAGCCGGGGGCGACCAGCGGATAGCCGACCACGATGGCCGCCGTCACGCCCAGGATGACCACCGCCGCAGTCGAGTACAACGTCCTGCGCATGATGTGGTCGACCTGGGTGATGGGAAAGTTGGTCAGCACGTGAAGAGGATCTCGCTGGCAGGGAGAGGGACGATGGTGGAGGGGGTCAAAGGCGGCGCAACTCTGCTCGGGTGGCGAGGATCCCGACAACGATGCCGGTCACCAGACCGATGAACAGGAACAGCGGCAAGGTGCCCACCTCGGTGTCGGCCAGCCACCCCAGACCCATCCCCGCCAGGAGGCAGATGGCGTTGAGGAGACCCAGACCGGCGAACGCCATGATGCTCGGCCCGCAAGCCTGCTGGCTCACGTGTCCCGTCCCGGAGGGGTATCACGGGAGCATCGGCCTGAGCGCTCGGTGAGCACGATCTCATCCTCGCACAGGTGTCGGGGCGCTGGCCACTGCGCAGGCAGCAGACCCGGCGCTCTCCGCTCATCGGCACGGCCGAGAATCCTAAAGAACCGCACTCCGGACCGCAAATCTGCACACCGTCCCCTTGACGGCAGGACGCGGCGTCAGGGGTCCGCCCGACCCGTGCTCGATGCCAGGTCCGGGGGGTCGGCGGACTTGCGCCCCCGGGGGGCGAAGAGGGTGTAGAGCAGAGCCCCGAGAACCAGTACGCCGAGGGGCCCCCAGGAGATGGGACGGCCGGTGAGCGGGGTGTAGAGCACGAGAGCAGAGAGCAGAGCCGTCCATACCCACAAGATGAGCACGGACCGGGTCTGGCCGTGACCGAGGCGCATCAGTCGGTGATGGAGGTGGTTCTTGTCGGCCGCCGCAAGGTTCCCTCGCCGGCCGGCCCGGCGGATGATGGCGAAGGCGGTGTCGAACAGGGGGATCCCCAGGATGAAGAACGGGATGACGATGGGGGCGAAGAAGAAGTACGTCTTGCCGCTGAAGGTGTCGCCCGTCTGGCCGACCACGGAGATGGTGGAGGCGGCCATGAGCAGTCCGAGCAGCATGGCGCCGGCGTCGCCCATGAAGATCCTCGCCGGGTGGAAGTTGTGGGGCAGGAAGCCGAGGCACAACCCGAGGGCGACGACGGCCACCAGGGGCCCGGAGTTGCTGGCCGGGACGGTGCCGACGGCGACCAGTTGGTGCGAGTACAGGAAGAACGCCAGCGCGGCGATGGCGATGATGCCGGCCGCCAGCCCGTCGAGGCCGTCGATGAAGTTGACGGCGTTGGCCATGCCCACCACCCACAGCACGGTCATGACCGGCGCCAGGTCCGGCGAGAGCACCAGGGTGGTGCCGACGATGGGCAGATGGAAGGTGAGCATGGTGATGCCCGAGAAGTACAACACGGTGCCGGCCAGCACCTGACCGGACATCTTCGCCGGCGGCGACATCTCGCGAAGGTCGTCGAAGCCGCCGACGGCGAAGATCACCGCGGCGCCGAGCACCAGGCCGATGGGCTCGGAGTTGCCCCGAAAGATGGTGTGGAAGCCGGGGAGCAGGGACGCCACCAGCATGGACACCAGCAGCCCGACGAACATGGCCGCTCCCCCGACCGTCGGGGTCGGTCGCTCGTGGACCCGCCGTTCATCCGGCTGGACGATGATGGTGAAGCGCACGGCGAGGCGCCGGACGACAAAGGTGCAGCCGAAGGTGACCAGCGCGGCGGTGGCCGCAACGATCAGGTAGTCGCGGTACTCGTTGATGGTGGTCGCCTACGCCGGAGCCAGAACGGGCCCCATCACGGGTACGGGGTGAACTTCGAGCACAGGGTGGCCACCTCGTCGCGCACAACGATCGCCTCGGCGTCATCGGCCGGGCGGCGCAACACCCGGCCCATCAGGGCGGCGATCTGGCCCATCTCACCCTCGGTCATGCCCGTGGTGGTCACCGCCGGGGTGCCGATCCTCAGCCCGCTTGTCACGAAGGGGCTGCGGGGATCGCCGGGGATCTGGTTCTTGTTCAAGGTGATCCCGGCGCGGTCCAGGGCCTCCTGGGCCACCTTGCCGGTCAGCCCGGCGTCGAAGGGCCGCAGGTCGACCAGGAGCAGGTGGTTGTCCGTGCCCCCCGAGACGATGCGCAGCCCCTCGGCGGCGAGCGCCTCGGCCAAAGCTCGGGCATTGGCCACGATCTGGCGCGCGTAGACCTTGAACTCCGGCTGCGCCGCCTCCCGGAACGCCACCGCCTTGGCGGCGATCACGTGCTCGAGGGGACCGCCCTGCAGGCCGGGGAACACGGCCTTGTCGATCTTGGGTCCAAGATCGGCCCGGCTCAGAATGCAGCCACCACGCGGGCCCCGCAGCGTCTTGTGGGTGGTCAAGGTGACCACATCGGCGATGCCCACCGGGTTGGGATGGACGCCCCCGGCGATCAGGCCGGCGATGTGGGCAGCGTCGAAGAGGAACAGGGCACCGACGGAGTCGGCGATGCGCCGGATCGGCTCAGGATCGATGATCCGGGGGTAGGCGGTGGCGCCGGCCACGATCAGCTTGGGCCGGTGCTCCTCGGCCAGGCGGGCCAGCTCGTCGAGATCCAGGCGCTCGTCGCTCGGCGTCACCCCGTAGGACACGAAGTTGTAGAAGCGGCCGCTGATGTTGACGGGCGAGCCATGCGTCAGGTGCCCGCCCTGATCGAGGCGCAGGCCGAGCACCGTGTCACCCGGGTCCAGCAGGGCCAGGTAGGCGGCCATGTTGGCGTTGGCACCGGCATGGGGTTGGACGTTGGCGTGCTCGGCGCCGAAGAGCGCGCAGACCCGGTGGCGGGCCAGGTCTTCGGCCTCGTCGATGATGGCGTTGCCCCCGTAGTAGCGCTTGCCCGGGTAGCCCTCCGCATACTTGTTGGTGAGCACCGACCCGGTGGCGGCCAGGACGGCACGGGACGTGAAGTTCTCCGAAGCGATGAGCTGGAGGGTGGTGTTCTGGCGTTCCAGCTCCCGCTCGACGATGTCGAACAGCTCCGGATCCTCGGCTCGGTAGGCGTCGTCGATCACGGCCACCGAGTCTACGGCCCCCGGGCCTCGAGGGGCCCGCATGGCCGCCGACCCCGAGCCGCTCATGCCGTGGCCTGGATCTCGGACCAGGCGATCGTGCCTTGTCGCAGCAGCACCGGGCGGCCGGTCGTGCAGCTCACCACCGTGGACGGTCGGGCCGGGCAAGGACCGGCGTCGAGGACCAGGGTGACGCCGGGGAGGCGCGCCACCTCACCCGCGGTGGTGGCCGGTGCCCGTCCGTGGGCGTTGGCGCTCGTCGTGGCGATCGGACCACCGGTCCGGCACAGGGCAAGCGGCACCGGGTGCGCGGGGCACCGCAGGCCCACCGTCTTGTCGTCGCCGCCGAGGTGGAGACCGAGGTTCGGGCGCCGGGCCACCACGATCGTCAGGGCGCCGGGCCAGAACTGGTCCATCAGGGCCCTCGCAGCGGCCGGCACTACCCCGCAGAGGGTCAAGGCCTGTTCCTGGTCGGCCACGAGCACGGGCAGCTCCACCGACCGGGGCCGGCCCTTGGCTGCGAAGAGACCCTCCGTGGCGCCGGGCAGGAACGGTTTGGCCGCCAACCCGTAGACGGTGTCGGTGGGGACGCCGAGCACGGCACCGGCGGCCAGGACGGCAACCCCGCGCTCCACGACAGCGGGCGCCGGTTGCGGGCCCGTCGCGTCGGCGACAGCGGCCGGCACCCTATCCCCCCGAATGCCGGCCCCCCGGGGCGCGGGCCACCAGGACCCGGAGCCGGCCGGCCAGATCGGGATGGACCTCGGCGCCGACCAAGCCGGCTCGCCGCGCCAGGTCCACGACCGGGCCGGCCTGGTGAGGCGCGATCTCCACGATGGCGGCGCCCCCCCGCCGCAGCCACCGAGACGCGTCACCCACGATCTCCGCGACATCCTCAAGGCCGGTGGTGCCGGCGCACAGGGCCGCGGGCGGCTCCCAGTCGGCGACGACCGGGGCGAGCCGGGACATCTCTGCGCTCGAGACATACGGTGGGTTGGACACCACGAGGTCGACCGATCCGGCCAGCGCCGGGGGCAGGGCCTCCCACCACCGGCCCTCAACCAGGCGGACCCGTGGCGCCGCCGATCCGGCCATACCCGCCACGTTGGCCCGGGCCACGTCGAGGGCACCGGTGGAAGCGTCGGTCGCCCACACCGTCACCCCGTGGCGTTCGCTGGCCAGGGAAAGGGCGATCACCCCCGAGCCGGTCCCCAGATCGACGACCGTAGCGCCGGCTCCCCGAGCCGCCCGGATGCGGTCGAGCTCCTGCAATGCCACCTCCACGGTGATCTCGGTCTCCGGTCGGGGAATGAGGACACGCCGGTCGACGAGAACATCGAGGTTCCGAAACGACCAGTGGCCAAGGACGTACTGAAGCGGCTCGCCGGCCATCCGCCGGGCCAGGCGGGCCTCGAAGCGCGCCCCGGCCCGGGCCGTGACCACCTCGTCGAGGGCCGCCGGCCACGCCGAGGCGGCCGCCTCCTCCACCAACCACCGGGCATCGATCGACGATCCGAGGGCGGCAGCCGCCTCGGCGTGCAGCGACCGCCAGGTACGGGGCCCGCCGCCCTCCGGTGACCGCAGGTGACTCAGACCAAACCCGCCTGGCCGGCCAACTGGCGGGTACGTTCGGTATTCCTCAGGGCATCGACGACATCGTCGAGCTGACCCATGAGGATCTTGTCCAGCTTGTAGAGAGTCAGGCCGATCCGGTGGTCGGTGACCCGGTTCTCCTTGGAGTTGTAGGTGCGGATCTTCTCCGAGCGCCCACCCCCGCCTACCTGGGTCCGGCGGACGTCCGAGAGCTCTGCCGCCTGGCGGTCCTGCTCGGCCTTGAGAAGCCGGGCCCGCAACACGACCATGGCCTTCGCCCGGTTCTGGATCTGGCTCTTCTCGTCCTGCATGGCCACGACGACGCCGGTCGGCAGGTGGGTGATGCGCACGGCCGAGTCGGTGGTGTTGACCGACTGACCGCCCGGACCGGTCGAGCGGTACACGTCGACCTTGAGGTCCTTGTCCTCGATCTGCACGTCGATGTCCTCCGCCTCCGGCAGGACCGTGACGGTGGCCGATGAGGTATGGACCCGCCCCTGCGACTCGGTGACGGGCACCCGCTGGACCCGGTGCACGCCACCCTCGTACTTCAGGTGGGCCCACGCCGGATCGCCCTTGACCATGAAGGTGACCTGGTTCCAACCGCCCATGTCCGACGGGTCCGCGGAGATGGTCTCCACCTTCAACGCCAGGCGCTCGGCGTAGCGGACGTACATGTCGTGGAGGTCCTTGGCGAACAGGTTGGCCTCCTCGCCGCCCTCGGCGCCCCGGATCTCGAGGATGGTGTTCTTGCCGTCGTTGGGATCGCCCGGCAGGAGCAGCACCTTGATCTCGTCCGAGAGCTGAGCCGAGCGCGCCTCCGCCTTGTCCAACTCGGCCCGCAGCATGTCGCGATCGGCGCCGATGGCATCGGTCAGCATCTCCCGGGCCACCCCGCCATCGTCGGCGACGGCCTGCAGCTCACGGTAGGCGAGGACGACCGGCTCCAACTGCTTGTGCCGGCGAGACGCGTCGCGAAGCCGTCGTTGGTCGGTGACGACCTCGGGGTCCGACAGCTCGCGCAGGACGCGCTCGTACTCCTTGTCGAGTTCAGCGAGGCGGTCGAGCACCGCTCTCAGGGTACTGGCCTCATGACATTTGTCATCGTAGATCGATGACGGCGCACCCTGGCGGGTCGGTGCCGGCCCCGTCATGGTGGAGGGGTGAGCCAACGAACGAACACCCCAGCCCTGGTCCTCAGCGGCCTGCGCAAGCGGTTCGGTCACCTCGTTGCCGTCGACGGCATCGATCTGACCGTCCGGGCCGGCGAGGTCGTCGCCCTGCTCGGACCCAACGGCGCCGGCAAGTCCACCGCCGTCGACATGATCCTCGGCTTGGCCCCACCCGACGAGGGGTCGGTACGGGTCTGGGGGCGGAAACCAGCTGATGCCTGTCGAGCCGGCGAGGTAGGCGCCCTGCAACAGACCGGGGGGCTGCTCGGCTACGTCACCGTCCGGGAGCTGGTCGAGACCATGCGTCGGATCTCGCCTCATCCCCTGCCCCTCGACGAGATCATCGACACGGCCAAGGTCGCGGAGATCGCCGACCAACGGGCCGACCGCCTCTCCGGCGGCCAGACCCAGCGGGTCCGCTTCGCCATGGCCATCGCCGGCAACCCCGATCTGCTGATCCTCGATGAGCCGACCGTCGCCATGGACGTGGCCACCCGGAGGGCATTCTGGGCCGCCATGCGCAGCTGGACGGACCGGGGCCGCACCGTGATGTTCGCCACCCATTACCTCGAGGAGGCCGACGCCTACGCCGACCGGGTGGTCCTCATGGCCCGGGGTCGGATCGTGGCCGACGGCTCGACGTCCGAGATCAAGGCTGCCGTCGGCGGTCGCACCATCCGGGCCGTCGTGCCCCAGGCATCCCGGCCGGAACTGTCCGCCCTCCCCGGGGTGGTCGACGTCGAGCTGCGGGGTGACCTCGCAGCCCTTCGCTCCACCGACTCCGACCGGACCCTGCGCGCCCTCCTCGCCGACCACGGCGACGCTCACGACATCGAAGTCGTTTCCGCCGGCCTGGAGGACGCCTTCCTCGCTCTCACCGACGACCCCGCCGTTCCGGCGGCGGCTGCCTCATCGGTTCTCTCCACCAACCCGGAGGTCTTGTCATGAACCCCGCTCTCATCCGGCTGGAGCTACGCCGGGCCCGACGCAACCGACGCACGCTCATCTTCGCCGCCGTGCTCCCGGTGGTGTTCTTCCTCGCCTTCTCCTCCGGTAACCAAGGCAAGCTCGGCGGATTGCAGGCCGCGCCCTACATCATGGTCAGCATGGCCACCTACGGGGCGATGAACGCCCTGTTCACCGGCGGAGGCATCATCGCCGGTGAACGATCCATCGGCTGGCCCCGCCAGTTGCGCGTCGCCGGGCTCGGCAACCGGGACTACATCGTCGCCAAGGTCATCGTCGCCTACCTGACAGCCCTGCCCGGCGTGGTACTGGTCTTCCTCGCCGGCGCCCTCGTCAAGAACGTCCACCTCAGCGCCGGCGTGTGGCTCGGCACCGGGGTCGCCGTCCTGGTTGCCCTGCTCCCCGTCGCCGCCCTTGGCGTGGCCATAGGCTACATGGCCCGACCCCAGGCCCTCCAGGCGGTCTTCGGGGTCGGCTCGGCGCTCCTGGCCCTCCTCGGAGGCCTGTGGTACCCGGCGGCCTTGTTCCCCAGCGCCTTCCAGGACGTGATGAAGGTGCTGCCTACCTACTGGGCGGCTGACGCCGGCCGGACGGTTGTCCTCGGCGGGGGCGGGCCTGGCGCCGAGGGCATCGCCGTCCTCGCCGCCTGGACGGTCGCCCTCGCCGCCCTGGCCGGGTTCCTGTTCCGGCGGGACTCCCTGCGGCCCTCGGCTGCCGGCAGCACCTGAGGAACTTGATCTGCCTCAGGAAGCGGGCGCCCACGTCAGCGCCCGCCATTGCCGGCTGACGGTCACCAGGTCGGGAGGGTCCACGAGACCAGCGGCCAGACGGCGCGTGACGGGATGGTCGTCGCCTTCGGGGACGACGATCACCAGAGCGGCCCCACGCCCGTCGAGGAGCCGGCTGTCAGCGGCGGAGGGCACCAAGTCGATGTCGACACCGGTGGAGCAGACCACGACCACCGGCCGGCCGTCGAGATCGACCCCGGCAGCGGGGGCGGGGGACCGGTGGCGGAGGTCGGTGCGCTCCACGGCCGGGGCGAGCGGTACAAGCTCGGACGCCCCCACCAGCCGAGGTCGGGACGCCACGATGGATCGCAGCCACCGCTCCGGCGCCAAGGTGTTGGCCGGGTGCACTCGGGCGCCGGGCGACCGCCAGGTCCGGACCAGGTCAACGACCTGGTCGAGGGCGGCGAAAGGGTCCTCATCGGGCTTCATCTCCCGTCGGGCCTCTCGATCGTGGTCGCCAACGCCGACGGTCAGGCGCCAACCCTGAGCATCGTCGGCGACGACGCGTGCCACTTCGAGTCCGAGCACATCGCCACGCAGGACACCGTGTTCGATCACAGGCTGGACGCCGTGCGCGATCAGCAGGGCCTCCCACCCCACAGCGCCGGCCGGCAGATCGGTGGGGCGGGCCGGGTCGGCCACCTCGGCCGGGGCTACCCGCTCCAGGGCCCGGCCCGACACCGCCCAGACCGCCGGCCGGTCGCGGAACGCCCCCGCCCGGCGGGCCATCACCCGAGCAGCGACGCCATTCCCCTCTTTGGTATCCAGGAGAAGGTGCAACTCCTTCACCTGGTGGCTCTCCGCCCAGCCGAGGGCCGCTCCCAGGCTCATCGCCGACTCGTTGTCGAAGAGAACCCAACCACGCCCCGTGCCGCCCTCAAAGAGGGTCACCCCGCCGGCGAACGAGCCCGGGTCGTCGATGACAGCGTCAGGCCAGCGGTCGCGAACAAGCGTCTTCACCTCGATCCCGAGCAGCGCTTGGCGCTGCCCGGGATCCAGAGGGCTCATGAGCTGCGAGCTCAGGACTTGTTGCCCCGACGGCCGTAGCGGCGCTCGAAGCGCTCCACCCGACCACCGGTGTCGACCAGCTTCTGCTTGCCGGTGTAGAAGGGATGGCAGACGCTACACAGCTCGGTGTGCAGTTTGTCCTTCGTCGAGCGGGTGGTGAAGGTGTTGCCGCACGAGCAGGTCACGTTTGCCGTGGTGTACGTGGGATGGATGCCGGACTTCATGGTTGCTCCTTTTCGCTCCGCCTCAGACGGCGGGGGCTGGGTTCTTGGCGATCTCCGCCAGGAACTCGTCGTTGCTCTTGGTCTGTCGGATCTTCTCCATCAGCAGCTCCAGGCTGGCAGCGTTGGTGCCTTCCGAGGCGAGCGCACCGAGCACCCGTCGCAACTTCCACACCTGCTCGAGTTGCTTGCGGTCGAAGAGCAGCTCCTCGTGGCGCGTCGAGGAGCCGTTGACATCGATCGCCGGATAGATCCGGCGATCAGCCAGCCTGCGGTCCAGCTTCAGCTCCATGTTGCCCGTGCCCTTGAACTCCTCGAAGATGACCTCGTCCATCCGACTCCCGGTCTCCACCAATGCGGTGGCGAGTATCGTCAACGACCCACCCTCCTCGATATTCCGGGCTGCCCCGAAGAACCTCTTGGGCGGGTAGAGGGCGCCGGTGTCGATGCCTCCCGACATGACCCTCCCGGTGGCCGGCTGGGCCAGGTTGTAGGCCCGGGCCAGACGGGTGATCCCGTCGAGGACGACGACGACGTCCCGGCCCATCTCGACCAGGCGCTTCGCTCGCTCGATGACCAGCTCGGCGACCTGGGTGTGCTCCTCGGCGGGCCGATCGAAGGTGGAGGCCACGACCTCGCCCTTGACGGAGCGAAGCATGTCGGTCACCTCCTCGGGACGCTCGTCGACGAGCAGCACCAGGAGGTGGACGTCTGGATTGTTGGCCTCGATGGAGTGGGCGATCTGCTTGAGCACCGTCGTCTTGCCGGCCTTGGGCGGCGAGACGATCAGGCCCCGCTGGCCCTTGCCGATCGGCGAGATCAGATCGACGATCCGGGCTGTCAGGTTGGCCGGGTCGCCGGGGACCTCGAGGCGGAGCTTGGCGTCGGGGAACAGCGGCGTCAGCGACTCGAAGCGCACACGGCCCTGGGCCTGCTCGGGACTCTGGTCGCTGACCTTGTCGATACGGGCCAATGCCGGATACTTCTCGTTGCTTCCCGCCGGGCGGGCCGTGCCCTCCAGCACATCGCCACGCCGGAGCGCGAAACGGCGAACCTGACTGATCGACACGTACACGTCGTCTGGCCCGGGGAGGTACCCCTTGGTGCGCAGGAACCCGTAACCCTCTTCGCGCAGGTCGAGGAAGCCCTTGACCTCTGTGGGCTCACCGGCGAAGGGCGGCGCCTCGCTCGGCGCCCCCTGCAGCTCCCGATCGCCCCCCCGCTCCGCACGGTCCCGCCCCCGGCGACGCCGGTTGCGACGATTGCCCGGCTCGCCGTCGGGACGGCCGGCGCTGCGATCCTGGCCGCCCTGGTTGTTGCCCTGGCCCTGGTTGTTGCCCTGGCCCTGGCCCCCCGAGCCTTGCTCGCGGATGGGGGCGCCCTGGCCGTTGGATGCCCGCCCCGACGTCGACGGAGCGGAGCGGTCCTGACCACCGGTGTCGCCGTTGTCCTCGGGGCGCCCCGGCGGGGCCGAGTGGGCCGCCGCGGGTGGCGACGTCGCCACCGGGGCGGCGCGTGCCTCCGGCACTGCCCCGTTGCCGGAGTCCAAACCTCCGGGGGCGCTGCCCGCGGGCTCCGAGGTCCCCGCAGGCGCCTGGTCCCCTCCTCCTTCAGCGCTCGGAGCCTCCGGGACGGCTTCCACCGCCGGGAGCGTCTCGGCCACAGGATCGGCCGATTTGCGGGCTCGGGTGCGGCGGGGTTTGTCCGCCTCCTCTGCCGGCACCTCCTCCACACCGGTGGAACGCAGGATCTGGGTCACCAGATCGGCCTTCTTGGCACGGCTGGTCGGCCGGGCGCCGAGCGCCTCGGCGATGGCAAAGAGCTCTTCGCGGTCCTTGCTCTCCAGGACCGAGCGCTCGAGCTGCGGGTCGCTCATGGACTACCTCGTTCGTCTATTGGTTCGCTCAGGGCCATCTCGTTGTCACCAAGTGGTTCTGGCACAGGCCCCCGGGGGGACGGGGCGGCGGAAGGGTGGTCCGCTGGCGGTCACGGGCAACGGCGGCAGACCTGGCCTCGGGTGCTGCGCAGCTCGACTGCTCCGCTCAGCTTCCGGTGCCCGTCCCCGTTGTCCGGCAATGGATCGGAACCGCCCCGCCCTGACAACGAGCGGCGACGGCCTCATGGTAGCCACCACAGCGTGGTCCTGCCAGGTCACCCACCGATCGCTTGAGCTGGATCACAGGCCGAGGGCAGCGCTCACCGATGCCGTGTCGGCTGCGACCTTGGTGGGCACGGCGATCTGGCTGATGGCGATGTCGGGGTCCTTCAGACCGTGGCCGGTCAGCACGCACACGACCGTCGAGCCCTCCGGGACCGCCAGCGACAGGAGGCCGGCAACAGATGCCGCCGACGCCGGCTCGCAGAACACCGACTCCTCGGCCGCCAGGTACCGGTAGGCGTCGAGGATCTGGGCGTCGGTCACCGCCTCGATGGCGCCCCCGGACTCGCTGGCCGCCGCCGTGGCCCCGTACCACGACGCTGGACGACCGATCCGGATGGCGGTGGCTACCGTCTCGGGATCGTCGATGGGGTGACCGGCGACGATCGGCGCAGCCCCCGCCGCCTGGAACCCGAACATGCGGGGCAGCCCGCTGATCCTGCCCAGATCCTGGTACTCCCGGTAACCCTTCCAGTAGGCGGTGATGTTGCCGGCGTTGCCGACGGGGATGCAATGCAGGTCAGGGGCGTCACCGAGCTCGTCGACGATCTCGAACGCCCCCGTCTTCTGGCCCTCGATCCGATACGGGTTGACGGAGTTGACCACCGTCACCTCACCGGTCTGGCCCAGCTCGCGCACGATGTCGAGGGCTACGTCGAAGTTGGCGGCGATCTGCAGCACCTGCGCTCCATGCACCAGCGCCTGCGCCAGCTTGCCCAGGGCGATGTAACCGTCGGGGATGAGCACCGCACACTGCAGCCCGGCCCGGGCGGCGTAGGCGGCCGCCGATGCCGAGGTGTTGCCGGTCGACGAGCAGATCACCGCCTTCGATCCCTCCTCGAGGGCCTTGGTGATGGCCAGCGTCATCCCCCGGTCCTTGAACGACCCGGTGGGGTTGGCCCCTTCGACCTTCAACAGCACCCGGGCGCCGACCCGATCGGAGAGCCGTGGCGCCTCCAGCAGGGGCGTTCCCCCCTCGAGCAGGGTGACGACCGGGGTGTCTTCGCGTACCGGGAGATGCTCCCGGTACGCTTCGATGACACCCGGCCAGCGCCGGGTCATCCGGCGTCGACCACTCGGATGACCCCTCCGACCCGCTCGACGACATCGAGGCCGCGCAGCTCATGGAGGCAACCCTGCACATCGCGCTCCAGGGCCGGGTGGGTGATGAACACCAGGCGGGCCCCTCCTCCGGCCCCGGTGCGCTCCTGCTCCATCGACCGGACCGAGACCTGGTGGCGACCGAGGACGCCGGCCACGGCATGCAGGACGCCGGGGCGGTCAGTCACCGACACCGTCAGGTAGAACGGCGACGTCAGCTCGTCGATGGGCCGCAGGGCCACCTCGCGGAGCGCCATGGTACGACCGGTACCGCCGGTCATCAGGTTGTGGGCGGCATCGAGCAGATCACCGAGCACGGCGCTGGCAGTTGGCATGCCCCCCGCGCCCCGGCCCAACAGCATCAACGCCCCGGCGGCCGCCCCCTCGATGAACACGGCGTTGAACGAGTCCCGCACCGAGGCCAGCGGATGTTCGGCCCGGACCATCGCCGGGTGGACCCGCACGGCGATCGTCGGGGGCGGACCGTCGTCGTGTTGGATCAAGGCCAGCAACTTGATGACGAAGCCGAGGCGGCGGGCCACGGCGATGTCGGCGGCGGTGATCTCGCTGATGCCCTCCCGGTACACGTCGCCGGCCACCACCCGGGCACCGAAGGCCACGTTGGCCAGGATGGCAGCCTTGGCAGCGGCGTCGTAACCCTCGACATCGGCCGTCGGGTCCCGCTCGGCGTACCCGAGGCTCTGGGCCTCCGCCAGGGCGTCGTGGTAGGAGACGTTGGCGTCGTCGGCCATGCGGCTGAGGATGAAGTTCGTCGTACCGTTGACGATGCCCATGACCCGGCGGATGCGTTCGCCGGCCAGTGACTCGCGCAGGGGTCGGATGAGCGGGATGGCGCCGGCGACGGCCGCCTCGAAGAGCAGGTCGAGGCCGGCGGTGGCGGCGGCCTCGAACAGCTCCGGGCCGCAGTTGGCCAGGAGCTCCTTGTTGGCGGTCACCACCGGCTTGCCCGCCTTGAGCGCTTCAAGGATCAAGCTACGCGCCGGCTCGATCCCGCCCATGACCTCGACGACCACGTCGATGTCGGGGTCGGCGACCACGGTGTGGGCGTCGGTGGTGAGCAGCTCGTCGGGGACCGCCACCTCGCGCTCGCGGGCCCGGCTGCGCACCGCCACCGCCCCCAACTCGAGGCGCTGACCGGTCTTGGTGGCGATCCGCTCGGCGTCAACGATGAGCAGCCGGGCCAGCGCCCCGCCCACGTTGCCGCAGCCGAGCAATCCCACGCGCAACGGCCTGGTCTCCATGACCGAGAGGGTAACCGGCGACGTCAGGGCGCCCAGCTCGGACCGGCTGGGCTGCTCAGGGGCCCGTCGAACGCCTCGTCGACATCATGGGCCACCAGGTCGTCGTAGGTCTCGCGGCGAACCACCAAGCGGGCCCGTCCCTCACTGACGAAGACCACCGGGGGCCGGGGCACCTTGTTGTAGTTGGACGCCATCGAGTGACCGTAGGCGCCAGTCACCGGCGTGACCAGAAGGTCACCGACCGCCACCGACGCCGGCAGGTGAGCGTCGCGCACAATGACGTCGCCAGACTCGCAGTGCTTGCCGACCACGGTGGCCACGAACGGCCGGGCCGCGCGACCATCCCGGGCCAGGAAGACCTCATAGCCGCTGCCGTAGAGCACCGGACGGGGGTTGTCACTCATCCCGCCATCAACGCTGAGGTAGGTCCGCACCCCGGGGATGGCCTTGATGGTCCCCACCGTGTAACAGGTGACCGCAGCGCTGGCCACGATCGAACGTCCGGGCTCGGCGGTGAGCCGGACCGAGGGATCGAGGCCGGCGTCGAGCGCAGCGGCGCGGACGCGCATGGCCCAGTCCCCGATCGACGGCGTCGGCTCGCCGGCCACGTAGCCCACCCCCAACCCTCCCCCGATGCACAGCTCGCCGAGCGCCAGCTCGCTCACCATCGGAGCGATCACACCCAACGCCATGGCGAAGAACTGGGGCTCGAAGATCTGCGAGCCGATGTGCGCGTGCACCCCGGCGAGGCGGACCGCGCTGGACGGCGACGCCAGCCGGGCGGCGGCGGCGCCCGCCGCCCCCGATGCCAGGCCGAAGCCGAACTTCGAGTCATCCTGGCCGGTCCGCACGTACTCGTGGGTATGGGCCTCCACACCCGGGGTGACCCGGATCAGGACATCCGGTCGGACCCCCATCGCCGGAGCCAGGCGGTCGAGGCGATCCAGCTCGTCGAAGGAGTCGACCACGATCCGGCCGACCCCGATCTCGAGGGCCCGCGCCAGCTCGGCCTCGGACTTGTTGTTGCCGTGCAACACCAAGCGACCGCCGGGCACCCCGGCGGCCAGGGCCACGTGGAGCTCGCCCCCGGTCGACACATCGATCGACATCCCCTCCTCCGCCACCAGGCGGGCCATGGCCGTGCACAGGAACGCCTTGGAGGCGTAGGCCACCCCTTCACCCCAGGCAGCGACCGCCTCCCGGCACCGCCGGCGAAGGTGCTCCTCGTCGTAGACGAACACCGGCGTGGCGAAGCGCCCGCACAGGTCCTCGACATCGACTCCGGCGATGGACAGCCGGCCCCCGACCCCGAACGCTGCCCCATCAGGGAGCAGGGACGGCTCGACGGGGGCTTCGGGGGCGGCAGCGAGGGCCCGCTCGGCCCTCACGAACCAAGCTCGGCCAGCAGCACCGCCACCTGCTCGAGGAGGTCGAGGGGATCGAACGGCTTGGTGATGTAGGCATCGGCCAGCGCCTCGCCGGCCAGCACGTCACCCGACTGGGCCTTGGCCGACAGGAACACGATGGGCACGGCGGCGGTGGCCTCACCGGCACGCAACCGGCGGGCCACCTCCAAACCGTCTATGCGGGGCATCATCACGTCGAGGAGGATGACGTCGGGAGGCTCAGCGATCGCCATCTCCAATCCTTCCTGGCCGTCCAAGGCGGTGATCACCTCGTAGTCGTCCATCTCGAAGTTGACGCGCAGCAGTTGGACGATGACGGCGTCATCGTCGATCACCAGGACCCGCCTCGCCGTCGACCGTGGGGCCATATCGCCCAATGTAGGCGACCGGCTGGCCTGCCCGGCGGCTAAGGTTGCGGGGCTGGCTCCTATGCCAGTCTGCCCGCAGTCAAGGGCCCTCGTAGCTCAGGGGATAGAGCACCGGCCTCCGGAGCCGGGTGCGTAGGTTCGAATCCTACCGGGGGCACTGATCACCCCTCCGCACGGACAGGTGCGGCGCCAGACAGCACATCGAAGGTGGTTTTTGGGCAGCGGGCGGCCGCCCGCTGCAGCCGTGCTCCCTCTGACCTCGGTACACTCCGCCCGGTATGGACCCGGACGGAACAGGCGCAGCCTCAGGTGCTGCGCCGACCTTGGCCCCGTTTGTCGGGGAGGTAACGGCGTGGAGCAGCGAGGTCGTGACGATGCTCCATCGCTACGATAGGCACAAGGCGGCGGCCGACCTTGACGAGCTCATCGCCCGGCCACCCAAGCCGGAGGCGACGGTCGTCGTTGCCGGAGAGGACAAGCGGGGCAAGAGCTCCCTCATCAACGCGCTGCTCGGCCACCCGAACCTGTCCCCGGTGGGGGTGGAGACGGTGACGGCGGCGCCGATCAGCCTGTACCACGCAGACGAGACCGAGGCTTCCGTGTTGTTCAACGGGGAGGGTGAACCGCAGGCGCTTCCTCTGGAACAGGCCCAGTCCCTCGCCACCCTGTTGGGGAATCCGCTCAACGAGCACAACGTCCGCAGCGTGCAGATCGGTCTCAACGTCCCCCTTCTCGAGGGTCTCGTCCTCGTCGACACGCCCGGCGTCGGTGGGCTCGATTCCGGGCACGCGGCCTTGACCCTCCAGTCGCTGCGATCCGCTGACGCTCTCCTGTTCGTGCTCGAGGCAGGCGCCCAGATCCGGGGGCCCGAGCTGCGCTTCCTGCGCGAAGCCGCTTCTCGGACCTCCAGGGTGATCTTCGCGCTGACGAAGCTCGATCTGTACCGGGGTTGGCATCAGATCGCTGACGACAACCAGGCCATCCTCAGGGAGCAGGCCCCTCGGTTGGCGAAGGCACCTGTCGTGGCCGTGAGCAGCGTTCTCGGGCTTCGCGCCGCCCGGCTGATGTCCGCCGACGAGGAAGGGGCGCGTGAGCTGTGGGAGGAGTCCGGTCTCGACGGCCTGAGCCAGCGGTTGCGGACCCTCGTCACCGCCGACCTCCACGCCCTCCGAGCGGCCAACATCGTCCAGACCGGCCTCGTGGCGCTCGTGTCCGTCGAGCGAGCCGTCTCCGAGCGCGTCAGTGCACTTGGCTCACCGAAGGACACGCAGGCGGCCCTCGGCGCAGAGCGAGCCCGGCTCGGCGAGCTCAATCGCGACAAGGCGGAATGGCCGCAGACACTCAGCGTTGAGGTGCGCCGGCTCAACCTTGATCGCAGCGATCGGATCCAGGGGGCGATGGCAGAGATCCGTCGTCGCTATGACGAGCGACTGAAGAACCTCAAACGCCAGGAGCACGACGCCCTGCCGGGCGAGTTGGTGGCCGACCTGACTGCTCTCGCCGGGGAGATGAACCATTGGACCGTCGACCGCCTCGGCGAGCTGGTGGCCAGGCTGCTCGGCGACGTGGCAGAGGGGGTGTCGGTCGCCGACACGATGGCCCAACTGGCCGGTGACCTTCTCACCGAGCAGCTGGAGGCGATCCCGATGTCCAACAAGTTGAAGTCGACGGACCGGATGACCGTCCTGTCCTCCTTCGCCGTCGGGCACTCCCTTGTCGCCCTGGTGGGAGTGGGCGCTATGAGTGCGATCGGGGCTCCTGTCGTGCTCGCGGCGGGGATCGGACTGGGTGGGGTGTTCGCCTTCGAGCGCTTCCGCATGGCGAAGCGTCAGGGCTTTGTTCAGGAGTACAAGCCGTGGATGAACGAGCAGATCGCCAAGGTGCAGCTCGCCATGAACAACAACTTCCAGCGGACCCAGATCGATGTGGAGGTCACCATCCGCCGGCTCCTCAAAGGAGCGTTCATCGAGCGGGAGCGTCAGATCAACGAGAGCCTGAGGGCCTGCCAACGCGACCAGCAGCAGGCCCAGGGCGAGCGTCAGCGCCAGCGGCAACAGCTGAGCGCCGAGTTGGGCGTCCTGCGCGATCTGCGGATCGCAGGACGGGACCTCCTCGGGCAGGCCACGACCTGACGACGTTCGCCGGACCGAGGGCCGTTGCTGCGGTTCAACCTCCGGCGACGAGGTCGTACTTGCCGGCGAAGTAATCCTTCTCAGAGGCAAGCGCGGAGCTGACCTGCGAGTTGCAGGTGACCGCCAGAGCGCTGAGCTTGGTCGGATCATCAGTCCATCCCACCACCGAGAAGCCCTGCTTCGCGCCGCCCTGGCCGCAGAACTTGGCGACGTTGGCGCCCGAGCCGAGGCTGAAGCTGGTCCCGGCGAAGGTGAAGGTGTGGCCGGTGTTGGTGCTGCTACCGGCGTTCTTGACGGATTCCTCGCAATAGGTGCCGTTGGGCGCCTTCCCTGTCAGCTGGAGGGCGCTGCACTTGCCGCCGGCGTTGGCAACCATCCCGTTCCCGTTCAACAGGGTTCCGGAGTAGTAGCTCTCTGCGTCGGTGGATCGGTCGTACTGCCCGTACACGACGATCGCCGCATCGGGGACCGACGAGCCGATGCAGGCCACCTGAGTCGTCGCATTGTTGTCCAGGTAGTTGTTGTTGGCCGAGTAGGAGCAGTCGTCTCGGAACGCGGAAGGCACCGCATCGAGCAGCCCCGGGGATCCCCCCGCAGCAGTCGTGGACGAACCCGTCGAGGCGGTGGTCGTCGACGCCGGGTGAGAGGACTGGGTTGCGACGATCACCACCACGACGACGACGATCACCAGGACCACTGCTCCGACGGCCCCAAAGATCCACGGGCGCCGATCCGGCCGGGACGGTGGGGGAGGCGGGGTTGCCGGGCTCCACGGATCCTGCAGAGACATGATCGTTCCCCTCTATCTGGTTTCGCTTTGATCTGGGACTGGCTGCATCCTCGGGTATCTGGCCAGCCATGCCAGGGAAGCCCGGTCTCGCTCGGCCACCCACATGGTGACCTCGAACATCTCACGGTCGACCTCGGCAACCCCGATCGTGCCCAGCCTCGCAGGGCGGCCAGCCACCTTGACGTTGACCATCTCTCCGACGCAGCCCTCGATGACGCTCCCGGCACCGCGACCGACCACCTGGGCTTTGGGGGTCGACGTGAGCAGGGCTCGGACCTGGCGGTCGAGCCAGGAGCCCGGGGTGGCGCCCGGTGGCGTGACGAAGTGATCGACCGTGACCTGCTGTCCCGACCTTGCCCTGGTGAGCTGGATGCGCTCGTGCACCGAGCCGCCGCTCGGGACGGCGATGACGATGGGCAGGCCGAAGAACTCGTTGGGGGGCAGACCGGGAAGCTGAAGGCCGATCCCGTCGAGGACCTCGAGCGCGTCGCTGGGCGCAGTGGCCACAATGCTCAGACCGCCAGCGGCCAGGCAGCGCTCGACCATGGATGCCGGGCCCCGGGACCCAGCCATGACAAAGCGTCGCTCCATCCCGTCCGCCCACCCGAAGGACGGGGCCGAGGTGACAGACAGCTCGTGGAATCCGGCAGTGGCCGAAACGTGCTGCCTGCCCAGCTGGGAGGCGAGCGCCTCGCTCCTCGCGTCAGGTGGGGCCGGCCAGCCCTGCACGGTGACCCGGCGGCGGGTGTCCGACTGGTCGACGGTGACCATGGCCGCCCACTGGGATCCGTTGGCGGCCGCGTCGGGCTCCAGCCACAGTGCGACGCGCCCCCGGAACCATCCACTCGTCGGCGCCAGCGGTTGCTCGTCCAGGGGTGGGCGCGTTTCGGGGGCATCGCGGAGCGGTGCTGTGGCGGGACGGGGTGCTGTGGCGGGACGGGGTGCTGTGGCGGGCGCAGGTGGGTTCGGCCGCCTCGAGATCCCCGGGCGGTGACCGGTGGGGTCGTGCCATGCCGCAGCACCCAAGGCCACCACGGACTTGGGGTTGTCCTGAGCGGCGGGGGCGACATTGAGGCGTCGCCAGATGGCATCGGCTACGAGCGGGATACGGCTGGAACCGCCGACGAGGTACACGCCAGCGAGGTCAGCAGCGTGGGTGTCGGCAGCGGCGATGACCTCATCCAGGGCGTCAACGGTCTGGCTGACATCAGCCTCGATCAGATCGTCGAGCTCCGCTCGCGTGACTTGGATGTCACGCTCGACACCCGCGACCCACAGCTGGCACGACGTGACCTCGCTCAGCGTCTCCTTCGCCTGCTGTACCTCGGTTCGCAGATTGGCCGCATTCCGGCGCCAGTTGACGTCCGGCGGATTCATCAGCTTCTTCCACTCGTCTGGGTGCTCGTCGGCCAACAGGACCCCGACGTGGTCGATGATCCGTCGGTCAATATCCTCACCGCCCAGCGGATCGCGTCCGGTGGGTGGTCCGGCGACCTCGAAGCCGGCCGGTGTGCGCAGCAGCACAGCCGAGTCAAAGGTGCCACCCCCGAAGTCGTAGACAGCGATGCGCTGCCCCGGTCGGGTGGTGGTCATGGCGATGCGCGCCGCGGCGGCGACCGGTTCGGGGACGAACGTTGCATGTTCGAGGCCCGCCGCAGCGATAGCGGTGCGCAGCACCTGGAGGCGGGTGTCGGCCCACCCGGCCGGATGGGTGACCACCACGGCGCTCGGTGGCGTCTCTCCCTGCTGGCGACAGGTCTCTCGGTAGACCCGGCGAAAGACCCCGGCGATGAGCTCGGAGACCGGTATCAGTCGGTCGCCCAGAAACAGCTCGCCCTCGCCGACACAACGCTTGGGGGTCGGCTCGAATCGCTCCGGGGCGAAGACGGCCTGGTGCTCCGCTCGCGCTCCGACCAGAATCTCGTTGTCCTCGGTGAGGAACACGGCGGACGGTAGGCGTGAGCGCCCGTCGGACTCGACGTCGACGACCTCGACCTGATCCCCCTTGGCGACCGCCGCCACCGTGAAGCTCGTGCCAAAGTCGATGCCGAGTCGCCACCCGCTCATCAGCCGGCCGCCTCTTTGCATGCGGTCCACACGAGCTGATAGCTGCGCATCGCCACCCTCGCCACCCTCGCCTGCGAGGGGTCCGCTTCGTTCACCATGAACCTCCGCCAGCGAACCATACCCTCCTTGGCGGCGACGCCGACACTGGCGGGATCGCCATCGGGCGCACCGATGCGGGCCGCCGGCGTCCCCGGCCCGGCCAGGCGCTCCAACTCGGCAAGCATCTCGGGCGGGAGCCGAACCTTGCCCGACCGGCAGTCCTGCCATACCTCCAGCTCGTTGACCGGATGCATCACCGGGTCCAGCTTGAGCGCTTCCAGCCGGCTACGCAGTTCCAGGGGGGCGGCGGCATCGACAGCGTCCTCGGCGCGGTAGGAGAGCCGCTCGATGATGGCCAGAGCGGAGCGAACCTTGAGAATGTGATCCTTGTCGCCGAAGAAAGCAAGCAACGCCCGCTTGACCTGACTGATCCCCGAGAGCGCAGACAGCTCTCGACGTACCGAGGTGGCTCCGGAGGCGCCGGCCCGGATGACCTCGACCGCGTGGCGGATCCCGTAGAGGTCGAGGATGACGAGGAGCCGTTCTCGGCTGGGCACCGAGACCCCGACGTCCGCGTCCAGGAACTGGTCGAAGGACCAGAGCATCCGCTCGAAGACCCTGGGCTCGAGGCGGGCGAGCGTTGTGAGCGCCTTGGTATCCATCTCCGTCAGCGTGGCCGTCTCCGCGCTCTCCGCCAGAAGTCCGACAACGGGAACGACGGTCGAGACCTGCTCACGAAACTGACCGGCATAGCGGCTCGCCAACGCGACCGCCACGGGCCAGGGATCCTCCTCCCCATCTCCGAGCTTGTCTGCTTTGCTCAACACGCCGAGCGTGCTTGCTGCGCCATCGACCCCCGAACCGTTGAAGAGCTTGAGGGTCTCATACTCCTCCTGCATGAGGACCTGGTTGAGCAGGAAGACCACGGCGTCGGTCTGGTCCGTCGCTCCGAGAGAACCGCCCGGGGGGGCAAGCAGTCGTTCGGTAGAAGAGCTGTAGTCCTCGTGCACCGATGCGATGCCGGGGGTGTCGATGAGCGTGAGATCCTTCAGTGCCTCGTTTGCCAGATAGGCGTGCAGGGCTGCCACCCGCTCGATCGGGACGCCGACCTCTGCCGGGAGGGTCCCCTTCGATGAGAGCTGCAAGGAGGACCGGCTTCCGTCGGTCAGGACGAGCTCGAGACGCTGGGGGTGCCCGTAGTGGAACCACGTCACGACCTTGGTGCACTCGCTCACATCCGTGGGAGCTACCCGCTGGCCCAGGAGGGCGTTGACCATCGTTGACTTGCCCGCCTTGACTCGACCAACCACTGCGACCCGGACAGGATCGCGGAGCCGTGTCAGCAACGCCTCGATGTCGTTGGCCGCCTCGCCGGCTAAACGGGGGCGGAACTCCTCGACGAGCTCCGCGACGCGTTCAATCAGCTCGCTTGCGGGCACGCGACGCCTACCACGCTCAAGATGGCCCCCTCAGAGGGTCGGTCAAACGGACGTATCCAGGTTTCGATGTTGCTGTCGAGGAGCGTAGCGGCTCGTGCGAGACGAGGCATTGGGCCTTGACAGCCTGAGGCCGATGCGAGAGCCTTGGCCCATCGGCGCACCCAGCCCGAGAGCAAGCGAGGGGGCCTCTCATGTCTGACGTTCAACCGGCCGGAGGGACGGGGACCGGTACATCGACCGGCGGTAGTGGTGGCGGCGGAACGGGCAGCGCCGGGGGCCGTGGTACCGAGGTGTGGGGGACCGGGATGGTCACCAACTCCGGCACCGAGGTCTGGGGTACCGGTGAGGTGACCCAGACGGGACCCATCGGCACGGGCGCTGCGACCGGCGGTGCTGCGACCGGCGGTGCTGCGACCGGTGGTGCTGCGACCGGCGGTGCTGCGACCGGCGGTGCTGCGACCGGCGGTGCTGCGACCGGCGGCGGTGGTGGCTCCGGCACTGCCTGATCGGTTCTGCTCCGGCGTGGGAGCACCCTCCTTGACCACAGGCAGGGATCGCTGTCAGCCGGACGCTGCTGGGGCCTGCGTGAGCTGGATCAGCCGGTCGGCGGGACCGTCGACCACGACGATCGCTCCGGTGTTGTCACCGTCGTCGAGGCCTGTTATCGCTTGGGCGGCGCGATCGATCGAGACGTTGGAGGGGAAGCTGTTGGGGGCGATGGCATTGACCCGCACTCCGATGGCGGCGAACTCAAGCGCCATGTGCCCGGTGAGGTGGTCCAGGGCAGCCTTGGATGCGGCGTAGACGCTCTGACCCTCGCCGGCATAGATGTTCTGGCCGGACACGCTGGAGACGTTGACCACGTTGCGGTTCGAGGCACGATTTTCCTCAACCCGGTCTCGCCAGAACAGCCGAGCCGCTGCGCCAGCCACGCGCAGGGGCACCACCACGTTGGTCAGGAACTGTGCGGGTGCGCTGCTCTCGAGCTGCTCAGCATCGAGCATGGGTCCCCAAATCGAAGCCACCGCGGCGTTGATCACCAGGTCCAGGCGTCCGAAGCGAGCGAGGGTGAGGGCGACGACCCGTTCGGGCTCGCCGTCGACGCTCAGGTCGGCCTCCACGCTGTAGACGCCGCCACGGGGCCGGTTGCGCCGGTACACCGCGGCGAACTCGTAGCGGTCGCCGTGATGCTCGCAGAGGTAGTTGCCCAGCGTCCCCGACGAGCCGGTCAGGAGACAGACACGGCGCTCATCAGCCCGGACCCTGTCCGAGGTCCCGAGCGGGGAGGGGCGGGGCGCCGGCCGGGTTGCCTCATCGGGGAGCGGAAACACGTTGTCGGTCTGCTGCTGCGAAGGCTCACCGGCTCGGAAGTGCTCGGCGAGCAAGGATCGGAACCGGTCCGGCTCACCCTCCGATCCCGTGAGACGCGCCGCAAGGGCACCGAGCGTCGGCGCCGCCAGCGCGGCGATCTCTCGCCACGAGAAGCCGAGCTGGTGGTGAAGATAGTTGAGGAACAGAACGGCGCACCCTGTGGCCGCTGCCGGGGGTGGGGACGGCAGGGGCTCTGCCGCGAAGTCGTCGCGATCGCTCTCCAGCCAGACCCACGCCGTCGTGAAGCCGATGATGCGACGCGGATACAGCGCGGTGGCGAGGGTTCGGGCGAGCGCACCGGCTGGGGCGGGGTCCCATCCAGCGGCAGCGGCGAACAGGTCGCTGAGCACGACCGCGAGGAAGAAGGATGACTGCAGCGGCTCGACCGCCGGCACGGTCTGCACGTCACAGAACACGGTGGTCGTCCCACCCGCTTCACCGACGTCTCGGGATGCCCCGACGTAGTCCGCTGTTCGGGCCAGAACGACCGTGAAGTCCTCGGACGGCAGGCGCAGGGCACCGAACCACTCGCGGATCGTCGCCAGATCCCATTCCGCCCGATTGAGGACGGCCGCCCCGGCGAACCTTCCGGTCTCGCCAAGAGTCCGCTCGTAGAGCACCTCGAAGTGCTCGGTCCGCCCGGCCCGATTGACGGCCGGGACGCCGGGGAAGGAGACATCCGAGTTTGCCGGGACACCAAGGTGGGTGGCGCTGATGACCGCTTTGACGGCGCCCACGATCAGGTCACCTCGATCCGGCCGGCGCCGAGGTGGGTGGCGAGGGCGATGGCGATGTCCGTTGCCCCACCGTCATTGCCGACCGCCAGCCGATTGCGCGACACCGCTGCCTCCGGCGACTGCCGGTCTATCAAGAGGCGAACCACAAAGGAATGGTGCACCGACACCGGCCCGATGGTGACCACCACTCCCGCCACCGGGTTGATGGTGGGGCTCCGTGTGAGCAGGGCGAACGATGCCGGTTGAGGAGACGCGGCCCCGTCGACGGCTATCGTGATGGCGTCTCGGGGAACCCGGTCGAGTGGCAAGTTGGAGGCGCACACGTAGACGGTCTCTCCGGCATACATCCCGGCGAGGGCGGCAAGGGTCCCCTCCCGCTTTGCCGAGTGGAGCCTCGAGAAGCCCGCCGCCCACGCCGCTGAGATCCCGTCCGCCTGGCGTCGAAACCCCGGCGCGTTGCCACCGCATTCGACGTCCTGCCCCAAGCCGAGGTGGTCGATCACCCGCTCGACGCTGCCGTGGTTGTCGGACACCAGATCCTCGTACCAGACCGTGACGGGAACGATCCCGGTGGCGTCGAAATACGTCCTCCACACGCCATCCCAGGCGGCCAACGAGTACATCGACGTCTCGATGAACTGGTAGTCGAATCGCAGCGCGTCCGGTTTGGGGGCGCCCATGGGAGCCGGAGGAGCGTCGGCGTCCCACCACAATCGGGTCTGGCACGCCTTGGCCCACGATACCGCCTGGCCGACCTGGTCCCGGCGTCGCAACCACACATAGCGTGGGTGAGGAAACCATTCTGCGACAAACGTGGCGCGCTCCTCCATGGACGGGCGAGGCTTGCCGGTGGCCCGGCGGAGGAAGTCGACGAACTGGCCGGCGTGGATCTTGGCACCGAACACGCCATTGGGGGTTGTCCCCTCCGCCAACACTCGCTGATGGAACTCGCGGTACGTCGTCGTTCCCCACTGCGCCGTCCAATGATCCCTGTAGGTCGGCATCAGAAACTCGGTGGGCCTGCCGGCGACCCCGGTGGCGGTGAGGCCATCGCAGAGGAGATAGCTCCCCGTCCGCGGGCTGGCGCAGATCAGATAGGAGCTGGTGGGGACGAGCGAGGGTCCCCGTTCGCTACCCGCCGCCGCTTCCACCGCCCGTCGCCCCTCCGGTGCCAGAACTGATATCAGACATCGCCCCTCCTCGTGATGGTGAACGCTCGTCGATTTACCATTTGTCGAATGCTTCCACCTGTGGTTGCGGGCTGTCAAGAGGGCGATTTGCCGTGAACCGGACAAGAGAGGGGCGGTCTGCGCATCGTTGAAATGTCCGCGCTATTCTGCCCCCGTTGTGGATTTCTTCTGGGAATACTTCGAACGACGCCACTCGCATCTGTTCGATCTCGCAAAGCGAAGGGTTGCCCCTTCTCTAGCGAAAATTGGACATATCGGCAGCCCGTACTATGCCAGGCAAGCGCGCAGCACTCGGCTCACTGCCTTGCCTGCGCCGCGATCCAACGTAGATTTGGGTCACGTCAGAACCTCTAGGGCGGCGGACGAAGAGCAAAGGCGAGTTGTGCGCTTCGTCGGATCAACCGCACCGGCCAGCTATCCACTCTGCGAGGGGGAAAGGCTGCCTCGTCCATCTGCGGCACGAACAGGCGTCCCTCCCCGCTCATGTAGACGTAGACCGGGTAGCTGAGAACGGCCATGGCTCGCCAGGCTGGACGCGACCAGGGATGGCGAAAGTGGCTGTCGAATGCTCCGGGGGAACCATGCACCTCGGGCGGCCCAAGCTCAATGCCGAACCAGTGCACGGCCCGGCGGACAATGGGCACTCGGCTGGCGTCCGGGAGACCCATGTCATCGAGCACTGCCCGGTCAACGCTTAGGGGATCTGCGCCGGCATAGAGCCGCCAGGCTTCGGCGGGATGACGGCAACCCATCACACCGACCGGTCCGTCGGCGAGCGGACCCCAAGCGTCGACAACCGCGGCGTCCGGCGGAGCCACGTCCAGGAGCATCATCGTTGCCGTTCGAAACTCTATCGAGCGGGCCGTGTAGATCGTGTCGGCGATTTGACTGGCCATGCCTTCGAGCGAGCAGAGACACAGATGGCCGAACTCATTGGGATCGGTCCTCAGCTTGGCTAGGACGATCCGGGTGTCCGCCTCCAGCCACGTCCTACTGATCGTGTTCTGCTGGAGGCCTCGCTGGTAGGCGAACGGCGCCTGATCGTCACCTGCATCGACGATTCGATAATGCTTTGAGGAATACCCGAAGTAGGCCGCAACCTCGGCGACGGAGCGCTGGTGGTAATACCGCCCATACACCGTTGGTGCTTCGACGACGTTGACCTCGACCGCACCATGCTCCAGGGCGTAGCGGGCGATGTACTCCAAGACGGCCGGGCTCACCACATTGCTTCGATCCCGGCGGTCATAGCCAAGCATGAACGACGTACGAAGGGCGACCCGTCCTCCACCCTTGGCGATGACGGAAGACAGATCCATGCCGTCGAGCACCTCGTCTGCCACGGCCTTGAGGTCGGCGGCTCCACCGCCGGAGCTGACAAACACTGGGGAAGGACGAGGGAAGGGCATCCTGGGCCCGGCGGTACCCGACTTGCGTTTCTCAGCAGGAATGAACCACGGGCTGATCGCCGCGAGGTCGCGTTGTACGGCCTCGGACATCACGCCTGCTACAGGATGGTCCTCGCCGTCGAGTATGCCGGCCAGCACCTCGAAAGCCTGTCCATGGCGACGCTCGTCGTCTGCGATACGAGCAAAGAGGTCGCGTTCCTCGTCGTCGGCTGCAAGCTCGACCAGGCGACGGTAGGCGAGCTCGGCCGTGCGCTCGAGGACCGCATTCAACTCGCAATAGTGACGAAACGAGCGGTACGTCAATGCTCGAGCAACCGCCGGTTGGACGAGGCCGAGGAGCCGCCCGGTGGCGATCATCACCCGCGCCGCAGTACTTCGCACCGGCGCTTCCCGAGTGGTGGTGAGCTCCCGCGTCGATGTGACCCAACCAGACAGCGCGCCGTAGATCTGACGGCCGAACACCAAGACGGCCGGAAGCGTTCCCCCAGTGCGCAGGAGGTAACCACGAAGGTAGGTGGTGTGAACCTCCTCGTCCTTCCAGATCCACACCAGGCTCTGGTGAATGAGGCGACGGATGTCCGGATCGACGGCCAATGCTGCTACTCGCCCGGCAACGGCCTCCTCGCGGTAGGCCACCGCAACGACCTGCTCGCGTTCCAGCGCCACCATGAGGAGGGCATGGCGCTCAGCCTCGGGCCGACCGGCGTAACGATGCTGCAGATCGGCAAGGAGCGTATGGATTTCATCGACCAGCGCCTCGGTGGCTGTTTGGACTGGACGAGTCTGCCTCATCGTCCGCTGCTGCCCGATTGCGACGACGCCGTGACAGAAACGCCGGTCGCGACCTCACGGTTCATCGACATGGTGGACACTCCGAAACAACGTCAACCCTGGGACCCAACGACAGTCACGCTACCTTTCCGCCTGCATCCCTCGGCTCGGCGGCCAGTGGGCGGTGCCGAACCGTGCACGGTAGCCAAGATGTCCCGAGCCGCCGGTTTGGGCGGAGCTCGGCACTTCCGAGATGGGCATCGCGGATCTGCTCGCGACCAAGACATGGCGGGTGACGGAGGTACCCCGCCCTGTCAAACTGCGGGCGGTCATCGCCCAGGTCCCGCTGGCGACTAACCGAGGCCGTTGGCGTCGAGGAACTGCTTGGCGACCGCTTGGGGGCTCTGGTGGGCGATGACCACGGCCGAGTTCATCTGCTGGATGGCCTCGAACGACAACTTGGAGCTCACCGTGTTGAGGATCTGGGCGAATTCCGGCCCCTCGGACTGGAGCAGGCTGTTCTTGACCAGCGGGGCAACGTTCTGGAAGCCGAAGATGTGCTTGGTGTCGTCCAGCACCGCGTACTTGTTGCTGAGGAGCTGACCGTCCGTGGTGAAGATGGCGATGCTGTCGACCTGCCCCCCGTCGAGGGGCTGGTACTGCGATCCCGAGGTCAGGGGGACGAACTTCAGGTTGCTCAGCCCATACTCCTGCTGCAGGCCGAGAACACCCTGCAGGCGGTTGAGGTTCTCGGGCGGACCGCCATAGCTGAAGGGACCGAGGTTCTTCAGGTCATCGATCGTCTTCAGGTGGTGCTGGGCGGCGTAGGGCTTCGTGGTGGCCACCCCGTCGGCGTCCTGGAACGGCGTCTGCTGGAGCAGCGTGAAGCCGCGACCCTGTTCGAACTTCTGGGAGACGTCGTAGGTCACCTGCGCCGTCGGGGGGTTGTCGGTGTGGCCGGCGAGGACCTGGTAGATCACCCCGGTGTACTCGGGGTACATGTCGATCTGACCGCTGGTCAACGCCTTGTCGATGATCTCCGAGCTGCCGATGCTGGGCTTGAGGTTGACCGTGTAGCCCTTGGATTGCAGGGCGCCGGTGTAGAGGAAGCCGAGGATGTACTGCTCCTCGAAGTTCTTGTCACCCATGGTGATGGCCGGCTTGCCCACGCCGGGCATGCCAGCCGGCAGCGCCGAGGTGATGTTGCCAGGCTTGGTGGACGTCTGGGATCCGCTGGACCCGCACGCGCTCACGCCGCTGGCCAACGCTATGGCCATGCACGCGCCAATCGCCCCCGTCCGTCGCTTTGCTGCCTTGGTGATGGCCTTCATGGTTGCTCCTTCAGTGATCGGACCGAGGTCCTGTGGTTTGGTTCGGAGGGCAGCTCAGGCCGGTTGCAGGACCCGAGGATCGATGGTCTGCGCGGTGTCGGCGCGAGGCCGCTTGCGCAGGCCGGTCGGTGTGACGATCAGCTCCAGTGCCTTGAACAGGACCTGGGCCGCCAGGGCCAGGACGACGAGGATGTAGGAGGCGCCGATGAGGCCGCTCAGCTTGTACTCGGGCCGGTTGAAGAGGATGTCACCCAGGCCCCCGCCCCCGAACACCCCGGCCAGGGTGGCGGTGGCCACGACGAAGACGGCTGCGGTGCGCACCCCGGCGAAGATCAGGGGGAGGGCGAGCTTCATCTCCACTCCCAGGATCACCTGGTGGGGACGCATCCCCATGCCCTTGGCCGCCTCCACAGCGTCGGCGTCCACCTGCTCGATGGCCACGTAGGTGTTCGTCAGGATCGGTGGGAAGCCCAGGATGACCAGCGTGATGATCACGTTCGCGCGGGTGATGCCCACGACCGGCAGGAGGATGGAGAGGACGGCCAGGCTGGGCAGGGCCCGGCCCAGGTTGGAGGCGTTGATGGCCAGGAACGATCCCTTGTGGATGTGCCCCAGGACGACGCCTAGAGGAACACCGACAAGCACCGAGATCAGGACCGCCTCGCCGGAGATCACCAGGTGGGTCTCGGTCTTGGTGAGCAGCAGGTGGCCGTTGTCAGCGACAAAGGTGAAGGCATCCGAGAAGGCGCTCATGATCTCATCCTCAGACGGGTCGGCGGGCGGTGGCCCACGGGGTGAGGGACCGCTGCACCAGCACCAGGGCGCCGTCGGCCAGCAGAGCCAACAGGATGGCCAGGCCGCCAGCCCCGATGAACTGGGTGTTGAAGTTACCTTCGTTGAGGGCGTCGAAGATAGGCTTGCCGAGACCGAGATCACTGATGAAGGCGGCGATGGTGGCCAGCGAGATGATGGTCACCGTGGCCACCCGCAGGCCGGCGAAGATGGTGGGCAGGGCCAGGGGGAGCTCCACGCGCGTCAACGTCTGGCGGGTGGTGAGGCCGATGCCCGTCGCCGCATCACGCACTTCGGCGGAGACTCCCGAGAGCCCGGCCAAGGTGTTGGTGAACAGCACGAGCAGGCTGTAGGCCACCAGCGGGATCTCGACCGTCAGGAGGCCGAAACCGGTGACGGGCGTCAGGATCTCGAACGCGGCGAGCGAAGGGACGGTGTAGAGCAGGCTGGTCACGAACGTGACCGGTGGCGCCAACCATCGCCGCCGGTGGGCGATCAGGGCCAGCGAGAAGGCAATGGCAAAGCCGATGAGAACGGCGATCGCCGTCAGCTCGAGGTGCTGGAACAGCCGGTTCTGGAACACCGATCCCCAGTTCTGGATGAACCAGTTCCAGCAGAAGGTCCCGTTGTGCAGCACGCAGGAGTCCGAGGTGCCGTAATGCGGGATGACCGGCCCGCCCGCGGCGGGCAGGGCGGTGGCGATCATCGGCTCTCGGCCGCCGTGTCCAGTCGGGCATGCTCGGCTTCGAGGTGAAGAGACCTGTTGATGAGCTCGATGGACACGTGGCCGGCCACCTTGCCGTCGCCATCGAGGACCAGGAGCGGCCGGAGCGAATCGCTCATCATCAGCGAGAGCGCTTCGCGCATGGTGACTGCTGTGGTCACGGTCTGGTCGATGCTGTGCGCATCGGAACGGGTGACGTTGCCGTTGCCCAGCCGATCCGGCGTCATCACACCGAGCGGGCGACCGTCGTCGTCTACGAGCACCACGCCGATGCCGTCGGTCGAGTGGTCTCGGCTGACGTCGATCGCCTCGCCGGCCTTGACGCAGGTGGCGCCGATCAGGTCGATATCGCCCAGCTTGGTCAGCGCCAGGCGCTTGAGGCCGCGGTCGGCGCCCACGAAGCGGGCCACGAAGTCACTGGCCGGGTGAGCGAGGATCTCGGCCGGCGTGTCGTACTGGACCAGCTCGCCACCCTCCCGCAGGATGGCGATGCGGTCACCGACCTTGATGGCCTCGTCGATGTCGTGGGTGACAAAGACGACCGTCTTGCGGATGGCGGCTTGCAGGCGGAGGAACTCGTTTTGCAGGCGATCACGGTTGATGGGGTCGATGGCACCGAACGGCTCGTCCATCAGCATCAGCGGGGGGTCCGCAGCCAGGGCCCGAGCCACGCCCACCCGTTGGCGCTGGCCACCGGAGAGCTGCGTCGGGAACCGGTCCCCCATGTCGTCGGGCAGCCCGACCAGCTCCAGGAGCTCGGCGCTGCGCTTGGCGATGCGTTCCTTGTCCCAGCCCAGCAGCTTGGGGACGACCCCGATGTTGGCCGAGATGGTCAGGTGGGGGAACAAGCCGATCTGCTGGATGACGTAGCCGATCTCCCGTCGCAGGTCCGATGGGTGCCGGTCGAGCACCGTGGCCCCGTCGATCAAGATGTCGCCGCTGGTCAGCTCGATCATGCGATTGACGAGCCGCATAGCCGTCGTCTTGCCACACCCCGAAGGCCCGACCAGCACGCAGATCTCGCCCGCAGGTACAGTGAGGGACAGGTGGTCGACCGCCGCCGCCTTGCTGCCTGCGTACTGCTTCGTGACGTCTCGGAACTCCAGCGGGGCCGCCGTGCTACTGGTCACAGGGTTCTTTCTCCTGAGTCAGGTCCGCGCCGCGCCTGAGCAGACGTTCACCGAGGACGAGGTCGAGGTCGCAGTAGATGGTCATGTTGGACATGCGACAATGGCTGAGTTGCCACCGCAGGTGTCGCTCAGGCGAAGTTATCACCAACACTGCGTGTGGCAAGAGATGGAACCCTTGGCAGCGGGGTCGGCGGACTGCGCTGGTGCAGGTCGGGGGTGTCGCTACGGCGCTCCAGGTCGAGCAGGAACTGCTTGCGCTCCAGCCCTCCGCCGTAGCCGGTCAGGCTGCCATCAGCACCGACGACGCGGTGGCAGGGAACGATGATGCCGATGGGGTTGGCACCATTGGCCAGACCCACGGCCCGGGAAGCCCCCGGCCTGTCGATCCGCTCGGCGATGCGGCCGTAGGAGACGGTCTGGCCATAGGTGACCTGGCGCAGGGCGGCCCACACACGCTGCTGGAACGGCGTGCCCACAGCGGCCAAAGGCAGGTCGAAGTCGCGGCGCTCACCGGCGAAGTACTCCCCCAACTGATCGATCACCACAGGGAACGGTGACGGATCGCGGGTCCCGAACACCTCCCTCGCAGGTCGGTGGCGCTGATCGATCATGAACAACCCGCTGAGCGCGCCATCGGTGGCCACCAGGGTCAGCGGTCCGACGGGGCTGTCAATCTCACAATGCTGGCGTCGGGACACGGGGGATCCTTTCTTGAGGGTCGGGTGCGGCATCAGGCGGGGAGGCGGTTGACGGCGTGGTCGCCGGTCGCCCACAGGTGTTGGACGGCATAGGCACGCCACGGGCGCCAACCTGAGGAGGCCTCAGCGAGTGCTGCGGGGGTGGACGGCATCCCCAGGACCTTGGCAGCACCGATGACGCCCAGGTCGCCGGCCAGGAAGGCGTCGGGATCACCGAGGGCGCGCATGGCGATCGTCTCCACCGTCCACGGTCCGAAACCGGGAAGGGCCAGCAGCCGTCGGCGAGCCTCGACCCAATCGGTGGCCGGGCCCAGGTCGATGGTGCCCGAGGCCAGGGCGTCGACCAGGGTGGTCAACGTCGTCCGTCGGGACCGGGGCAGGGCCACGGTGTCGGGGTCCAGGTCGGCGAGCGTCTCGGGATCGGGGAAGAGATGGGTGAGACCTCCGTCGGGATCATCGATCTCGACGCCGTGAGCCACCACCAGGCGAGCCGCGTGGGTCCTGGCGGCGGCGGTGGACACCTGCTGGCCGAGCACGGCTCGCACGGCCAGCTCGGCCGGATCCACGGTGTGAGGAACCCGGCGGCCGGGATCCTTGGCCACCAGCGCGGCCAGGAGCGGATCGGCGCCCAGATGGTCGTCGACGGCCACCGGATCGGCGTCGAGATCCAGCAGCCGACGGCAGCGGCTGATGGCCACGGCCAGATCCCGCAGATCGCTCGGCGTCAGGCGGCACTCGATGTGATCGGGATGGGGGCGGAGGGCGACGATCGCCCATCCGTGTGGCAGGCGCAGCGTCCGGCGATAGGCACCGGCCCGCCACTCCTCGACGCCAGGTACCGCGGTGGCGGCCAGATGACCGAACAGGTTGTCGGGGCACAAGGGTTGGCGGAAGGGCAGGCGCAGCTGCAAGCTGCCAGGCGGGGCCGGACGTCCCCCGGCTGCCGATCGGCGCCGAAGATCGCTCGGCGACGTGGCGAACACCTCCTGCACCGTGTCGTTGAACGACCGCACGCTCGAGAACCCGGCGGCCAACGCGGTCTCGGCCATGGGCAATGACGTGGTCTCGATGAGTACCCGGGCGGTCTGGGCGCGCTGGGCCCGGGCGATGGCCAGAGGACCGGCGCCGAGCTCGGCGCGGAGATGGCGCTCGATCTGGCGGGTGCTGTAGCCCAGGCGAACGGCCAGCCCACCCACCCCGTCGCGGTCGACCACCCCATCGGCGATCAGTCGCATGGCCCGGGCGACGACATCGGCCCGCTGGTTCCATTGCGGTGAACCGGGGCTGGCATCGGGACGACAGCGTTTGCAGGCCCGAAACCCACCCTGTTGAGCAGCGGCGGCCGACGGATAGAAGCACATGTTGGCTGCCTTCGGGGGCCGCACCGGGCAACTCGGGCGACAGTAGATGCCCGTGGTGACCACGGCAGTGAAGAACCATCCGTCGAAGCGGGCATCTTTGGATCGCACCGCTCGCAGGCAGCGTTCACGGTCGTCGTGCATGCCGTCAGCATGGCGCAGCGCCGACGTCCTGTCTGGCAGGTTTGCGACATCGAGCGCAGGGGGACCGCCCCGTCGCAAACCTGCCGTTCAGCCTTCGACAGCGCCCCCCAGGGCACCCCGGAGGAACGACATCACGTCATCGAGGACCTCATCGGAGTTGGTCTCGTTGAAGATCTCATGGCGCGCACCGGGGTACTTCTTGTGCTCCAACTTGGAGCCGCCGATGGTCCCCATGGCCGCCGCAGTGACGTCGTAGGGTGCCAGAGGGTCCTCCTCACCATGGATCCACAAGGTGGGGAGACCACCCAACGAGCCCGCTTCGGCGATGGTCGGGACCGCCCCGACGAAGGCCTCGAGCGTCTGGCGCTGAAAGCCCCCGTGGTAGACCAGCGGATCGGCCATGTAGGCCTCCCCCACGGATGGATCACGCGACAGCATCTCCGGATCTATCGGCACCTCCGGGATGGGTTCAAGGGCCAGGAGATCGGCCAGCAGCGGGTTCCCGCCCACGACGGGGCCGGAGAGCACCAGGGCGGCCAGCTCGTTGCCGTAGCGCTGCGCGTAGCGGGTCGCAATGATCCCGCCCATCGAGTGACCGAGCACCACCACGGGCAGACCGGGATGCTCGGCGGCGGCCCGCTCGGCCAGCAGCCGGAAGTCGTCGACGGGCAGCTCGAAGCTCTTGACCAGGGCCCGCTCCCCCTCGGATCGGCCATGCCCGGCATGATCGGGCGCGTAGACGACCGCCCCCGCTCGCACCAGCCGGTCGGCAACATGGCCGTAGCGCGCCGCGTGCTCGCCATACCCATGGGCCAACAGGACGACGAAGGTCGCCCCAGCGTGTGGCGACCATCGGCTCACCACGATGCGGCCCTCACCGCCCGTCATCTCGAACTCGGTTGCGGTGGTCATCAACAGCCAGACCCCCTGTCGGTCCTGGTCATGAGCGGGCCCCTCCGGTTCCCCCCCGGCTGGCGCACGGGTCAAGGCGGGAACACCGTAGCCCGATGGCGCAGACACGGTGTCGGGACCCAGCGGTAACCTCGGGCGGTGCGCATCCGGGGGACGGCCGTGGCCATGGCGGTGGCAGTGATGACCGGGGCCGCCGTCGTGCTCGGCGCCTGTGGCTCTTCGGGGAGCCTGTCGGCGACCCAGGCCAAGAGCCTCCTCTCCCAGGCCAAGGCGACGATCGACGCCGCCAAGGCCTTCCACTTCACGCTGACGACGGCGGGAACACCCCAGGGATCGGGCACCACCATCGTCGGTGGCGACGGCGACCTGGCCCGCCCGGACAAGTTGGTGGGCTCGTTCACCGTCAGCGTCGGCGGTCTCCAAGCAGCAGTGAAGGTAGCCGCCGGGGCCGGCAGGTTCTACGCCGAGCTGCCCTTCCAGAAGACCTACACGGCCACCGACCCGGCGTCGTTCGGTGTGGCCGACCCGGCGCAGCTCATCAGCCCGGACAAGGGCCTGAGCAGTGTCCTCAGTGACATGCAGGCGCCGACGTCGGCGGGCAAGACCCGCATCAGCGGCGAGTTGCTCGACGTCGTCTCCGGATCTGTACCCGGCCGGGACATCACCGTCCTGCCGGACAAGGATCCGTCCCGACCGGTGGCCATCAAGGCGTTGATCAACCCTTCCAACCACCAGTTGCGCCAGGTGACGCTGACCGGGCCGATCGAGACCACGACGTCGTCATCGTTCACCGTGACCGTCACCAACTACGGCGAGAACGTCTCCCTCGCCATCCCCTCGAGCTGAACCCCTGCGGCGGACCCTGACCTTCGCCGCCGCCGCGGTGCTGCTGGCCGCAGCCGACACCTACGTCGTTGTCGCCGTCCTCCCCTCGGTCATGGGTGGCGTCGGGCTCGGCGTCGACCGCCTGCAGCGGGCGACGCCGATCATCACCGGCTTCCTGCTCGGCTACACCGTGGTCCTCCCCCTGTTGGGGCGCCTGTCCGACGCCGTTGGACGAACACCGGTGTTCGTGGCCTGCCTCACCGGTTTCGCCGTGGGATCGCTGCTGACCGCCACCGCTCACGCCCTCAGCGTCGTGGTAGCCGGGAGAGCCTTGCAGGGCCTGGGTGGAGGCGGCCTCGTGCCCGTCACCCTCTCGCTGGTCGCCGAGCGATGGCCCCCAGAACGCCGGGGCCTGCCCCTCGGCGTGGTCGGCGCCGTCCAGGAGCTGGGCAGCGTGCTCGGTCCACTCTACGGCGCCTCGGTGGTCACCGTTTCGACCTGGCGGGCGATCTTCTGGATCAACCTTCCCCTGGCTGGCTTGCTCGGCGCCGGCTTCGTGCTGTCTCAGCCCCCCTCACGGTCGCCTGACATGAGCGGTTTGTCGCCACCGGTCCGAGCCGGTCGGGCCGATCTCGTCGGGCCGACCCTGCTCGTCGTCGGTGCCGCCGCCTTTGCGCTCGCCCTCGCCGCCCCCTCCGGTCTTGCCAACAGCGTGACCTTCGGATCGCTCTACAACCCCGTTGCCGGCGGCACCGCATGGGCAGAGCTGTCCTCCCCCCTGGCGCTGATCGGCGCGGCGATCGTGGTCGTCGCGCTGGCCTGGGAAGCGGTCGGCCCCTTCGACAACCGGGTCGTGGTGCCGCTGCGGGGCCTCCCGGCCGCCCTGCGCAGCGTCGACCTGGTCGGTGCCACGCTCCTCTCCGGGGTCCTGGCGTGCATCGTGGTCCTGTTCTCCACCGAGGACCCCAGCCGCCAGGTGGTGGCCAGCGGAGCTCCGGTCCTTGTCCCTCTCGGCGTCGTCCTGGCCATCAGCTTCGGCTTCCAGCAGCGGCGCAGCACCCGCCCCCTCATCCCCCCGCGCCTGTTGGCGCCCCGACCGGCGTGGGGTGCCCTGGCCGTCAACGTGGCCATCGGCGCTGCCCTCATGGCCGCACTCGTCGACGTTCCCCTCTTTGCCCGGGCCACCGTCGACCAGAGGTCGCAGATCGACGCCGCCCTGGTTCTGGTTCGCTTCTTGGTGGCCGTCCCCGTGGGAGCCTTGGCCGGTGGCCTGCTGTGCCGGCGGGCCCGCCGCGGTCCGTGGGTGGCGGGGGCGGGCATGGCCACCGCAGCGATCATGTTCACCACCATGACCGCCTGGTCGTCCTCCACGCTGACGACGCCCCTGCGGCCGGGTGGGCTGTCGCTCGGGTTCGGGGCCTCAGACGTCGCCCTTGTGCTGTGTGGAGCGGGCTTCGGATTGGCCATCGCGCCGGTCAACGCGGCCATGCTGGGCGCTGTCCCCGCTCGGGCCCACGGCCTGGCCAGCTCGCTGGTCGTGGTGGCCCGCACCATCGGCATGCTGGTCGGACTGTCGGCGCTCACGGCCATCGGCCTGCACCGCTTCTACCAGGCCCAGGCCAGGATCGGCTCACCGCTGACCCTGTGCCCCACGCACCCCGATTCCTGTGCCCCCTACGAGCGCGCCACCTCCGCCGCCGTGCTGACCGAGCTGCACACCATCTTCATCGGCGCTGCAGTGAGTGCCGCCGTCGCGGCCCTCCTGGCCGTCGTCCTGCGGGCTGAGCCTCCCGGTGTGTGAGCCACCGTTCAGCCCCCCGGCGCGACCGCGCCGGCCAGGACGGTGGCCCGGGAGAACACGGCGTCGAACATCGCCTCGGTCAGCGTCCCCGTGAAGGTGTTCTGCTGGCTGGGGTGATACGACGCCACCACGGCCATCCCCGAAGGTGCAAAGGCCTCAGCTCCATGGCTGAAGGCGGGCCGGGGTCGGATGGCCACGAGTCGGGTCACGATGTCGTAGGCGAAGCGGCCGAGCGCCACGATCACCCGGGCCCCGGTCAGGGCGTCGAGCTCACGGACCAAAAAGCCCCCGCAGCGGTCCCGCTCCTCGGGCGTCGGCTTGTTGGCCGGCGGCGCGCAGCGAACCGCCGCTCCCACCCAGGTGTCGCGCAGCTCCAGGCCGTCGTCAGCCGACACGCTCGTGGCCTGGTTGGCCAACCCAGCGCGGTGCAGGGCGGCGAAGAGCCAGTCGCCCGAGCGGTCGCCGGTGAACACCCGACCCGTCCGGTTGGCGCCGTGGGCGGCAGGAGCCAGGCCGACGACGACGATCCGGGCGGCGGGGTCGCCGAAGCCGGTGACCGGACGACCCCAGTACACCTCGTTGCGGAAGGCCGCCCGCTTCTCGGTCGCCACCTGCTCGCGCCAGGCAACCAGGCGTGGGCAGGCCCGGCACGACACGATGTCGGCGCCGAGCCGGGCCAGACGCTCCACCCCGTCGGGTGACGGCCGACGCCACGGGCTCGCTTCCATGACCGACACGGTAGGTTGACCTCCCAACATGGCGACACCTTCCCCCAGTCGACCGGGTCGACCCAAGCCGCCCCCGCCCACCCTGGTGCTCCTCGTCCGTCATGGCGCCACCCCCACGACAGGGAAGGTCCTGCCCGGCCGGGCGGCCGGCCTGCACCTCGCAGAGTCGGGCAGAGCGCAGGCCGATGTGGTCGCAGCTCGCCTCCAGGCGTGGGCCACCGCCGGATCGGGGGCGCCCCGGCGACGCCCCGGAGCCCGGGGGCGGACGGCGCCGTCGGCCACGTCGACCGACGCCCCGGCCATCTACGCATCCCCCTTGGAGCGCGCACGGGAGACGGCGGCCCCCATCGCCAAGGCGCTCGGCCAGCGGGTCAGCGTGAATCGCGGCCTGCTGGAATGCGATTTCGGCGAATGGACAGGCGCCGAGCTGAAGGACCTGGCCCGCAAGCCGGAGTGGTCGACCGTGCAGCGCTATCCGAGCGGCTTCCGCTTCCCTGGCGGGGAGTCGTTCACCGCCATGCAGGCCCGCATCGTCGACACCGTTGCGACCCTCGTCTCCCGCCACCGGGGAGGATCGGTCATCGCCGTGTCCCATGCCGATCCGATCAAGGCCGTCGTGGCGGATGCACTGGGCACCCATCTCGACCTGTTCCAGCGCATCGTCGTGTCGCCCTGCTCGGTGACGGCGATCAGCTATGCGCCGACCGGGCCCACCGTTCTGGCCGTGAACTCGACCGGTTCCTTGCAGGACCTTCGGCCGTCATGAGCGCCTCGTTCGAGATGGATGGCCCGATCAGGGTTGCTCTCGGCACCATCGGCATCCCGGGACAGCGGACCTTCTACCTGCAGATCGAGCAGGATGCCCGAACCGTATCGATGAAGCTGGAGAAGCAGCAGGTCGGAGCGTTCGGTCAGCTCCTGGCCGAGATGCTCGCGGATCTGCCCACGCCCGAGGACGTCCCTGCGGGCAGCGACGTCGAGTTGGTGGAACCGCTGGACGCCGACTGGGTGGTCGGCGGCATCCAACTGTCCTATGACACCGACGCCGACCGGATCGTGCTGCTCTTCGAAGAAGCCGTCGCCGAGCCGGGCGAGGACAGCGCCATCGGTCGCCTGTCGATCAGCCGGGGGCAGGCCGTTGCCCTCATCGGCCGCACCGTTGCGCTGCTGGAAGGCGGGCGCCCACCATGCGCGCTGTGCGGCAACCCCATGGACCCCTCAGGCCACGCATGTCCCAGGACGAACGGGCACCGACCCCGGACGCCCTGACCGTCCTCTGCGAAGGACGGATCGAGATCCAGGGACGGATGCCCTGGAGCTCGAACGGCACGTTTCTGGTCACCGTGGACGGTGGGAGCCGGACCGTGCCGGCCATCTACAAGCCGGGACGCACCGAACGGCCCCTGTGGGACTTCCCTGACGGCCTGTACCGCCGGGAGGTGGCGGCCTTCGAGTTGGCCCGCCGGCTGGGGTGGGACCTGGTGCCCGACACCGTGCTCCGCCATGAAGGACCGCTCGGCGTCGGATCGCTGCAACTGTTTGTCGAGGCCAACTTCGAGGAGCACTACTTCACCCTGCTCCAAGAGGATCACCACCATCGGGCCCTGGCCCGAATGGCGGCCTTCGACCTGATCGCCAACAACGCCGATCGCAAAGGCGGCCACTGCCTCCTCGATGCTGCGAACCACATCTGGGGGATCGACCACGGGCTGTGCTTCCACACCGCCCCCAAGCTCCGCACCGTGATCTGGGATTTCGCCGACGACGACATCGCCGCCGAACTGCTCGTCGACGTTGCCCGCCTGGCCGCCGACGGCCCCGGGCCACAGATCACCGCCCTGCTCCACGACGACGAGCTCGAGGCCTTGATCCGTCGGGTCCTGCGAGTGCTCAGCGGCCCCCGATTCCCCCAACCGACCAACGATCATCCTTACCCGTGGCCTCTGGTCTGAAAGCCCGGGCGACCCGGCCCCGCGAAGGGCGGTGCTCAGGCCGGGGACAGCTCGGGCAGCATGCCTTCGGCCGCCACCCGACCTTCGAAGTGTGCCGAGGACCACAGCCGCCCGTCGGCGAAGACCACCAGCGACGTCCATCCGTCCCGGTCGAGGGTCTCGAGGAGCCCGGGGGCATCGTCGCCCAGAGCCACGCCGGCGGTGGCGAACGCGTCGGCGTAGGCCAGATCGGGTCCCACCACCGTCACCGATGCCAGCGCGGTTGCCGGAAGGCCGGTGCGGGGATCGATGACCTGCGCACCCCGCTCGGCCACCCCGGAGGTGGCCACGGCCATCCTGCGCCCGCTGACGACGGCCACCACGCGGCCCGCTCGGAGGGGATGCGCGATGCCGACCGCCCAGTCCTGCCCGGGCCGGGCCTCACCGTGCACGCACAGATCACCGGCGGCGTTGACGGTGTGGTGGAGTGATCCCCGGGCCGTCAGGATGGCACTGGCGGCCTGGGCCGCCCATCCCTTGACCAAACCGGTGGGGTCGACGGTGCCGTTGCCCGGCCATCGCGGATCGAACGCTCCGCCCGTCAGATCCCGGCACACCCGAGCCAGGTCCAGGACGTCGCCGACCGCCGCCGGGCAGTCGGACAGCCCGATCTCGTTGCGGGTCAGGCGGCTGAGTGGCGACTCGGGCCTGTAGAGGCTGAAGGTCCGGTCCACCCAGTGCAGCCATTGCACCGTGGCCAGCAGCGCGGCGTCGCGGCCATCAGGGAGGCTCGGGTCGCGCACGTCGATGGTGACCTTCGTGCCCATGACCTCCTCGATGTGGCAGAAGCCGCCCGGTGCGCTCACGCCCGAGCCTTGTCCAGCGCCGACTGCACGGACTGGGCATAGCCCTGCGAATCGTAGGAGGCGCCGGAGATCACGTCGATCTGCGCGCTCTGCGCTTGGAGCACCTCTTCGCGAAGGAGAGGGAGTGCCTGGTGGGCGATGCTCACCGACCGACCCCGGTCGTTGGGCGATTGCAGGACGGTGACGTCGGTGACCTTCCCGCCGCTGAGCGTCACGCTGACCTGGATGGTCCCGAACGGGTTGTCCTGGGGGTCGCCGGTGATCTGGCGGACACCTCCGACGGTGGTCGCCGTGGCGGTGGTGGGCGGGGCGGGGGTGGGCGTGGCGGTGGTGGGCGGGGCGGTCAGGGCCAGTCGATTGCTGGGCAACGGTGAGCCGGCGAGCTGCTTGGCGGTGACGAGCAACCCGACGGCGCCGAGCAGGCCGACGAGTCCAGCCGTCCGCCGGGTCCGTTGCGAGGCGTGGAGGGTCATCGCAACACGAACTCCTCGGTATGAATCTGACGCTCTGCGACGCCCAGATGGCGGAGGGCGGCGATGGTGGCGACCGTCATCCCTGGGGGACCGCACACGAAGACGTCCCGTCGGCGGACGTCGGGAACGATCCGGCCGAGGTGTTGGGCGCCCAGCGGATCGTAGCCGAGCCCGGCGCGGCTGCCGACCAGGTAGAGGACGGTCAGGCCCCGGCGGGTAGCCAACCGATCGAGCTCGTCGCGCAGGGCGAGGTTGGCGTCGTGGCTCACCCGGTAGAGGACGACGACCTCGCCGGGCGAACCCGGCCGGCTGACCGTGAACGCCTCGGCGAGGGCCCGGATGGGGCTGATGCCCGATCCGCCGGCGATGAGCACGACGCCGCTGCGGGTGCGTCGTTTCTCGGTGAACGTGCCGAAGGGTCCTTCGGCCAGCACCGGTGTGCCGTGGTGCAGGTTGGCCAGTGCGGCCGAGTGCCCACCGACGGCGCGGACGGTGATCCGCAATCGGTGCGAGGTGGGCACGGCCGACACCGAGTAGGGATGGGCTGACCAGATGTGGCCGGGGGTGACGAAGCGCCACAGGAAGAACTGGCCGGCCCGGGCACCGAGCTCGTCGAGGCGCACCCCCCGGACCCACACGGAGACCACGCCATCGGCCTCGGAGACGACCCGCTCGACGGTCATGCGGTGCACGAACCACTTCCGGACGGGCAGGATCACCCTCCAGATCACGGCGCAGCCGGCGACGGCTGCGAACATGGCCGTCCACAACAGCTTGTTGAACGGATGGCCGATGAAGTCGGCACCGGTTGACGTCTGGTGGAAGAAGGTGAGGGCAATGGCCACGTAGGTGGTGACATGGACCCAGTACCAGGCTTCATACGACATGCGCCGCCGGGCGAAGCGGGCACTGGTCACGGCGACGCCGAGGAACAGGATGGTTCCCGCCGTGGCCTTGAGCATGTCCGGATAGGTGACGGTGACGGTCCACAGCTCGCCGATCACCGCGTGGTGGTCGGTCAAGCTGTACCCCCACACGGTGAGGATGACGTGGACCATGATCAGCACCACGACGTTGGTCCCGAGGGCCCGATGCCATGCGGCCAGCCGGTCCAGGCCGACCGCTCGTTCGAACCACCCCAGGCGGCACAGCAGCATCACCTCGACCAGCACCAGGTAGCCGGCGAAGAGCCCGGCGACCCGCCCGGCGGAGGTCACCCACGGACCCAGACCGCGCACCGAGGTGCTTGCCGTGTCAGACCACCACAGGCCGACGACGACCAGAGCGCCGGCCACCAGCACCAGGCGAAGGATCCCGGCCGATCCGCCGAACCCGCTTTCGGGGATCAGCGGGGAGGGGGGCCGGACCTCCGTGGCGGTGGGTCGGGCATCCGACCTGGTGGGCAGCACACGATCATGATCGGCGACGAAGCTGAGAGGATCCTGTCATCGCCGGCAAGGGTTCGGGAAAGGTTGGCCCGGGTCGGTCAGCCCGAGGACGGCAAGGAGACGACGAAGAAGTCCCGGGACTCGCGGGTCGGCCCGAGGTAACGGGCGGCGGGTCGCTGCATCGACGGGTAGAGCTTGGTGGCGGTCGTCGCCGCTGCCGGGTCGGCGTGCGAGAAGAAGTTGAACGTGACCCACTCGGGGTTGAGATCGAGGGTCATGGCCCGGACGGCGCCCGCCCGTTGCAGCGACTCGGCGAGCGTCAGGGCGGTCAGGGCCGGGCCGGCCACGTAGAGCAGGGCCCCGCTTGACGTCACTCCCAGACCGGAGCGGGCCACCACCGCGTTCGAACCCAGGGTGGAGCCCCAGATGTTTGCGTCCTTGTAGGTGGCGGAGGGGGCGGGTTGGCCGTTGTCCACGATGGGCACCAGGTTTTGCAGCACGGCTCTCACGTCGGGCGTCATCGACACCTCGCTGCCCCAGGCGCCGATGTTGACCGTTCCGTCAGCCGAGATGACCACCGACGCGGCACCATCGCGCAACGGGACGGCTTGGCGACCCTCGAGGTAGAAGCCGCCGTGGGCGTCGCCGAAGCGGAAGCCGCCGTTGAACGCAGCCAGGGCCGACGTCTCGGCCGGACCACTCAGGAACGGCGGGACGCTCCACGACCCTCCGGGTTCCCCGGTCCCGGGGACGAGCGACAATGACAGAGCCTTGGGATCGATCCACACGGCGCTGGTGATCTGGCCGGTGTAGGTGGAGTCGGCCCGGAACTGGGCCTCGTACATCCCGGGACTGCCATGGACCAGCGGTCCGACGGACTGCCATTGGCCTTCGGAGGGAAGAGCAGGCGACACGACGAGTGGCACGCTGGCCGGGGGCGGCAGGTGGGGCGTGGGTGCCGACGGCACCGGTCCGATGACGGGGGCCGCCGGCGCTCGGGCGGCCGGGGGCAGGGGATTGAGGGCCCGGGGTCGACCGCCTCTCGTAGGAGCCTGCGACCGGTAGTACCAGGACTCGATGGGCGTCACCAGGGCGCTGGCGTGGTGGCTGCGGAGCCAGTCGGCCAGCTTGGCGCTGTAGGACTCGTTGCCTGGCTTGGTGGCGGCGCCGATCAGGGCGGTGGTGATCAGGAGCAGGAGGACAAGCCCGGCGGCGAAGCCGGCCCGAAGCAGGCGGCGGGAGCGGCGGCTACGGAACCGACCGGGTCTGCGATCCTCGTCCACCGAGCCCCCAGCGGACGGGTCGGGTCGAGCGACGGCGGCGGAGGCGAGTTCTGTCACGATCTTGCAATCTGGGGGGTCGGGCCTTGCCTGCACGGCGGCAAGCCTGAGGCGTCCCTCAGGACGCCAGGGCACTATAGAACCATGCGAGCGAAAGCTGTCAGCGAAGGTGGGTCACGGAGCCACGGGATGGCGGCCGACACGTCGGCGACGACTCTGCTGCACCCCTATCACGGCGTCCAGCCCACCGCTGGGTGCAGCGGCCAGGCGCACCCGGAGGTCGTTGCGCATGCCCAGCTGGCGGACGATGGCCAGACCTAGTCCGCCTTGGGAACCCGTCGTCGACGAACCCTGCCAGAAACGGTCGAAGGCTCGCCCGAGCTGCTCTTCGGTCATCCCTGCACCCTCGTCGGCAATGTGAATCTCGAGGCCCGACTCCCCGACCTGGTCGAGGCGGACGGTGATGGTGCTGCTGGGTGGGCTGGCGTCGAGGGCGTTGGCCAGCAGGTTGTCAAGGATCTGGTCGAGGTCGCCCGGCACCAGCTCGGCCAACCGTCGCTCACCACCTGCGGGGGGCGGCTCCAGCGTGATCCGCCGTTCCTGGGCCAGCGCCGCCCAGGCCCGGCAGCGTTCCGCGATGACACCGTCGATGTCGACGCTGTCCCGTTCCGGCGAGACGGCATCCGCGTGCCCCAGGGTGATCAGCCCGTCGACCAACCGGGACAGGCGCTGGACCTCGTCACCGATGGCGGCCACCGCGGTGTTGTCGGCCACCGGCAGCTGGGCCTCCAGGTTCTCGATACGCAGCCGCAGGGCGGTGAGTGGCGAGCGGAGCTGGTGGGAGGCATCGGCCACGAACCGCCCCTGCGCCTTGACCAGCTCGGTCAGGCGGTTGGCCATCAGGTTGAACTGGGCGGCCAGGGCCTGGACCTCGGCCGGGCCGTCGTCGAGCGAGGCCCGAGCCTCCAGGTTGCTCTCGTCGAGCGCGCTGACGACGTGGCCGAGCCGCTCCAAGGGCCTGGAGAGCACCGTCGTCATCCACCGGCCGACCACCAGGGCAGCGGCGAGGACGGCGAGCGCGAAGCCGGCCAGTCCGCCCCAGAGCAGGTGCACCCGATCGATGGTGGCCTGAGCGGGGAGTGACAACAGAACGGCCCCGGTCCTGCCGGGTCCGCCGATGGGGGCGGCGGCCATCACGTAGGGCTCGCCCTCGTCGTTGATGATCACCGCGCCCAGTCCCCCGCCCAGAGCGGTGCGGATCAGGGGGGAGGAGGCGCCCCCGGCGTCGTTGTCGCGGTCGGCATCGGAGCTCACCACCCGGCGCCCGGCGGAGTCCACGATGGCCACCTCGCCCCCGGTCACCTGGCGGTAGTGCGAGGCCAGGTTGGCGAGGTCCGTCTGGCGCTGGTTCTCGAAATCCTCCGTGGCGGCGATGGCAAGGCCCGTGGCGACCTTCTGCCCCTGGCCGGTCGCCAGGTCCCGCTCATGGCGAGCACCGAGCACCGCAAGGGGGAGCTCGAGGATCACCAGGACGCCGAGGGCCAGGGCCAGGTAGGACAGGAGGAGGCGGCGAGTCACGCCTGGCCCTCCTCCATGGTGACGGCGGCGCCGACGCCACAGCGGAACCCCACGCGCCGCACGGTCTCCACCCACTCCGGATGACCGAGCTTGCGACGGAGGGACGCCACGTGGACATCGAGGGTCTTCGTGGGCCCGTACCAGTGCGGGTCCCACACCTGCTCGAGGATCTCCTGGCGGGTGACGACGGCGCCCGGGTCCCGAGTGAGCAGCTCCAACAACTCATACTCCTTGGGTGTGAGGGCGCACTCGGCGCCCTCCACGGTGACCCGCCGGCTGCGACGGTCGACGGTCAGCCCGTCGAGGACCTGGAGGGGTTCGGAGGTCGGGGCCGACGCCGCCGACGTGCGACGAAGGACGGCCCGCATGCGGGCGGCCAGCTCGCGGAACCCGAAGGGCTTGACCATGTAGTCGTCGGCGCCCAGATCCAGGCCCACCACCCGGTTGACCTCGGCGCCCCGGGCGGTGACGGCCACGATCGGCACCTTGGAGCGCTGCCGGAGCTCGTGGCACACGGCAAAACCGTCCATGTCGGGCAGCCCGAGATCGAGCAGCACGATGTCGGGCAGCGGGGCGGCCAGGGCGGCTGCCCCAGTCCCCACCCAGGTCACCTCGAAACCCTCTCGGATCAGACCCTCGACCAGTGGCTCGGCAATGGCGTCATCGTCTTCGACCAGCAGCACGCGCACGCTCCACGATGGCACCGCAGGCGACGGGTGCGGCCATTGGACAGGAGAAAGTTTCGCCAAGATCTCTCGTGCGGGCGCCTCGGGCCTAGCCGACGGGGCCGAGCACGCGGTCCAGGTAGCCGTTGGACCACATGCCTTCGGGGTCGACCTGGCGGCGCACGGCGGCGAACGCCTCCCACCTCGGATACAACGGCGCCAAGGCAGCTGCGGAGCGAGTGTGCATCTTGCCCCAATGGGGCCGGCCATCGGCGTCGGCGAAGATTTCCTCAGCGGCCTCGAACCACGCCTCGTGGGGCATGCCGCGGTACTGGTGCACGGCGACGTAGGCCGATTCGCGGCCCTGGGCGGTGGACAGGGGGACGTCGTCTGCCGCCGCGAAGCGGACCTCCACGGGAAAAGCGACGCGCAGGTCGTCGACGGCGGCCACCAGGGCGTCGATCACGCCCGGGAGCCGCGTTGTGGCCACCGCGTACTCCATCTCCACGAAGTGGACCTTTCTGGGGCTGGTGAACACACGGTCGCTGCGCTCCACCCACTCACTGCGACCACCGGACGCCACCATGGGGGCCAGCGTGGGGGTGAGGGCCGGAAGGAGGCGGTCGGCCCGACAGATGGCGCCGAACACCACGTTCTCGAGCAGCATCCGGTCCCGCCATTCCCCAATCCTTCCTCGGCCACTTGGCGGTTGATCCGTCCGGTCATTGGCCTTCGTCCTGACCCGTCGGGTGTGCGGGACCCAGTACCACTCGTAATGGTCGTGAGCGGCGAGCTCGGCGTCCAAGCTGGCCAGCACGGTGTCCAGGTCGGCTCGGTCCTCGACGGCGTGGAGGTCGAAGGCCGGCACGCACTGCAGCGTGACGGTGGAGATCAGCCCCAGCGCGCCAAGACCGAGGCGGGCGGCGTCGAACAGCTCCGGTTCCTCGGTGGTTGACGCCTGCACCACCGAGCCGTCGGCCAGGACCAGCTCGAGCGCCAGCACCTGCGTGGCCAGACCCCCGTAGCGGGCCCCGGTGCCGTGGGTGCCGGTGGAGATGGCCCCGGCCAGGCTCTGCACCGCCACATCGCCCATGTTGGTCAGGGCCAGTCCCCGGGCGGCCAAGGTGTCGGCCAGGCTGCGCAGCCGGATTCCGGCCTCGACGGTCACCGTGGCTTGTTCCCGGTCGATGTCGAGCACCCGGCGGTGCCGCCCCAGGCGGACCTGGACCCCGTCGGTGGCGGCGATCGAGCTGAACGAGTGGCCGGATCCGACGGCCTTGACCCTCTGCCCCCGCCGCCGGGCCGTGCGCACCACCCGGGCCATGTCCGCCGTGGTCACCGGCCGCTCGATCGACGTCGGCCGACAGGTCACGGTCTCCGCCCAGTTGGACCACGGCCCCAGGCCGCGACCGTCATCCCCGCGGGGCCACGAAACACGCACTGCTGGCGACCTTCAGCCGCTGTTCGGGCGGGCGACGCCGACCGGCCAGGAGGTCAGGATCGGGCCTGGAGAGCTTCGATGAGCTTGGGCAGCACCTTGTGCACGTCGCCCACGATGCCCAGATCGGAGATGGAGAAGATCGGGGCCTCCTGATCCTTGTTGATGGCGACGATGTTCTTGGATCCCTTCATACCCACCATGTGCTGGGTGGCACCGGAGATGCCCGCAGCGATGTACACGGTCGGCTTCACCGTCTTGCCGGTCTGTCCAACCTGGTGGGAGTAGGGCACCCAGCCGGCGTCCACGATGGCCCGGGATGCTCCGGCCGCCCCCTTGAGCAGCTTGGCCAACTGCTCGATGAGCGCGTACTCGTCCGCCTGCCCGAGTCCGCGACCGCCCGAGACGACGACCCGGGCCTCGTCCAACTTCGGGCCCTCGCTCTCCTCGACGTGACGGTTCACGATCCTGGCGCCCGACGTTGCCGCCAGCTCAGGAACCTCCAGAGCGGTCACCGTGGCCGCCCCGCCGTCGCCGGGCTCGGCGGCGAAGGACTTGCTCTTCACGACGAAGATCCCCGGGCCCTCGCCGGTGAAGCTCGACCTGGCGATCTCGGTGCCGCCAAACAGGCTGCCCTCGGCGACCAGGCCATCGTCGTCGGTGAGGCCGACGACATTGGTCAGCACCGGGCGGTCCAGCTTGGCGCTGAGGCGGGCGGAGATGTCCCGTCCGTCGTAGTTGTGGGGGGCCAGGATGGCGTCAGGCCCCTTGCCCGCGCCGACCTGGGCGGCGATGGCCGCGGCCATGGCCGGGCCGGGCAGCCCGCCGCCCAGATCGCCAACGTTGTAGAGGGTCGTGGCGCCATACCGCCCAGCGGTCTCGGCGATGGCATCGGCGTCACCCCAGGTGATGCCCTCCACCGTGCTGGCCAGCTCCCGGGCCTTGGTGAGCAGCTCGAGGCTCAAGGGGGCGATGGCGTTCTCCTGGCGATCGATGATCACCCAGATCTTGTCTACGGCCATGATGGTCGTACCTTCCTAAGCGCGTTCGTGAAGAATGGGATGGCGGGGCCGAAGCCTCAGATGACCTTCAGCTGCTCGAGGAACGCCACGATCTTCTCGTGGGCGTCACCGTCGTCGACGACGATCTCACCGGCCTCCCGATTCTCCGCAGGGGTGACCGCGGTGACCTCCTGGCGGGCTCCCCGGGCCCCCACCTCGGAGGCATCCAGACCCAGGTCGGCAACGGTGAGGGTGTCAACCGGCTTGCCCTTGGCGCCCATGATCCCCTTGAACGACGGATAGCGGGGCTCGACCACGCCGGCGGTCACGGTGATCAAGGCGGGTAGGGCCACCTCAACCTCGTCGTAGCCCATCTCGGTCTGGCGCCGCACCTTGACGGTCCCGTCGACGATCTCCACCTTCTTGGAGAAGCTGACCGACGGAAGGCCGAGAAGCTCGGCAACCTGAACCGGCGTCGTCCCGGTGTAGCCGTCAGTGGACTCCGTGGCGGCGATGACCAGATCCGGCTCGGCCCGCCTGATGGCGGCGGCCAGCACCTTGGCCGTGCTCAGGGCATCGGAACCGGCCAGAGCCTCGTCGCTCACCAGGATGGCCCTGGCCGCTCCCATGGCCAGCGCCGTGCGCAGGCCACTGGTCTCGCCACCCGGTGCCATGGACACCAAGGTGACCTCACCGCCGGCGGCGTCAGCCAACAGCAGGGCCATCTCCACCCCGTAGGAGTCCGAGTCGTCCAGGATCAGCTTTCCCTCCCGGACCAGGGTGTGATCAGGACCCAACCTGCCCGGATTGGCCGGGTCAGGGATCTGCTTGACGCAAACGACGACATGCATGGGTTTGATTCTTCCCGGTGAGAGCCTTCCCTCACCACTCGCCTTCCGAGGCCTGCACCCCTGGCGTGTCGCTGCGCACCGAGGGACGTCGGTCAACCAAGGCCGGCGACCGTGACACCTGCGGCCGGGGACCGCGATCCACCAGGTGGGTGGTAAGTTCGTCTGTCTGGAAAACCGAGGGCACGAACAGCAGGGCCTTCAGAACAGCAGGGCCTTCAGAACAGCAGGGCCTCTAAAAGCAGCAGACGCCGCACGACGAGGGAGCGGGGCCGCAACGTGGCATCCAAGGATCAGGTACGACTGGTGGTCCCCGCCAGGCCCGAGCTCCTTCGCCTGGCGCGCGTCACCGCCGCCGGGCTGGCCAGCCGGCTCGGGTTCAGCTTCGACGAGGTCGAGGATCTCCGTCTGGCCATCGACGAGTGTTGCTACGGCCTGACCGGCCCCGAAGGCCGTCCCGGGATGGTGGAGATCCGTTACGACCTGGCGCCCGAGCGGCTGGTCATCGAGGGCGAGGGCCATTTTGGCGAGGGCACCAAGCCCGTCAAGCTCCCCGAGCTGTCCGAGATCATGCTCTCCGCCCTGGTCGACGAGCACCGCCTCGACGCTGGGCCCACCGGCCCCCGCTTCCGACTGGTCAAGACGGCGCAGTCGCCTCGGGGTGCCGTCCTCAACGGCACGGGCGCCGCCCCATGAACCGCCGGGGCGCGGTGACGCCATGAGCTTCGAACCGTCCCGGCGCGACGATCTGCGGCAGAAGTTCGTCGAGTTCGCCGACACGCAGGACACCGCGCTGCGCGACGATCTGGTGGCCGCCCACCTGGGCCTGGCCGAGTACCTGGCCCGGCGCTTCGCCAACAGGGGCGAACCCCTCGACGATCTGGTCCAGGTGGCTTCCCTCGGTCTGCTCAAAGCCGTGGGACGCTTCGACCCCGAGCGCGGCGTCGAGTTCTCCACCTACGCCACCCACACCATCGTCGGCGAGCTCAAGCGGCACTTCCGCGACCGGGGCTGGGCCATCCGCGCCCCCCGCCGGATGCAGGAGCTGTACCTGCGGCTGGGCAAGGTGGTGGCCACCCTCGGCCAGGAGCTGGGTCGGTCCCCGACCATCGCCGAGCTTGCCGCTGAGGTCCAGGTCTCCGAAGAAGAGGTCCTCGAGGCCCTCGAGGCCGGTCAGGCCTACCGGTTCGCGTCCCTCGACGCCCCGACGGGCGGCGAGGGCGAAGGCGAGACGCTGCTGTCCAAGTTGGGCTCCGACGACCCCGAGCTGGCGGGGGCCGAGCAACGAGCCACCCTGTCGCCCCTCCTGGGCACCCTGCCGCAGCGGGAGCGCACCATCCTGCACCTTCGTTTCTTCGAGGGTCTGACCCAGTCGGAGATCGCCACCCGTCTCGGCATCTCGCAGATGCATGTGTCACGCCTGCTGGGACGCAGCGTCGCCCAGCTGCGGGCCGCCGCCGAAATCACCTCCTGAGCGCCGGGTCCTCACCTCGTGCGGCTCCTCCTGGTGGTGAACGCCTCAGCATCATCGGTCACCGCCCGGGCCCGGGTGGTCATCCACAGGGCGCTGGCGGGCGACCACACCGTCACCGTGGCGGAGACCAGCAGGCGGGGCCACGCCACCCGCCTGGCCCAGGGGGCGGCCTCCGACGGCGTCGACGTCGTCGTCGTGCTGGGCGGGGACGGGACCCTCAACGAGGCCGCCAACGGACTGGCCGGCACCCCCACCGCTCTCGGCGTGCTGCCTGGCGGCTCGACGAACGTGTTCGCCCGGACGATCGGCATGACCAACGATCCTGTCGATGCCACCGGACAGTTGCTGGCCGCCCTCCGGCGCAACTCTGTCCGTAGGGTGAGCCTTGGCGAGGTCAATGGCCGCTACTTCCTGTTCCACGTGGGGATGGGCTACGACGCCGCCGTGGTGGCCCAGGTCGAGCGGCGCTCCGAGGTGAAGCGCTATGCCGGGCATGCGCTGTTCGTGTGGTCCGCGTTCACCACCTGGTTGCGCCACGACCACGGGCGCGCAGGGTTCTCCGCCACCCCGGAGGGAGGTGTTCCCGTTGACGGCTCGTTCGGGATCTGCCTCAAGACCAACCCTTACACCTTTCTCGGCGACCGGCCCCTCGACGTCGTCCCCGGCACCGGCTTCGACACCGGCCTGGCCATGGTCACGTTCCGATCCCTGAAGCTGGCACGCCTCCTCCCCCTGGTGGTGCGGGCCATCGTCCGGGGGGGCGGCCTGAGCGGGCATGGCGCCGTGTCGGTGGCCACCGACCTCGACTCGGTGGTCGTCAAGGGGTACCGGCCCTTCCCCTACCAGGTCGACGGCGACTACCTGGGCGAGGCGGACGAGCTGACGCTACGCTGCCGGCCCGATGCACTGGCGCTGGTCCTGCCATAGGGCGGGGGGACCTACCGAACCCCGCGGTGCCGTCCCAGGACCCGATGCCGATCCGATGCCGTCCCGGTGCCACCACGGTGAGTCACCAAACAACCACTTGGGGTGAACAAGCGTGGGCCCGTGGCAGCAGAGATGTGACCGAGACCCGGGTCTCAGCCCCTTGCATTCCCTCACCAGGGCATTTACGCTGTGGACACACGTAGGTGACCTGGTGTTCTTCTTGGGAAAGCACGTGAATGATTTCACAAGTAGCAGGAGGCAGCCGGTGGCTTTGACATGGAGCCGCAGCATCGAATGGGATGTCGACGACTGGCGTGACGATGCCGCGTGTCGAGACACCGACCCGGACTTGTTCTTCCCTATCGGGACGACCGGACTTGCGGTCGATCAGATCGACTCCGCAAAGGCGGTGTGCGACCGCTGCGAGGCTCAGCGAGCGTGCCTCGAGTTCGCACTGGCAACCAACCAGGAGTCCGGGATCTGGGGTGGCACCTCCGAGGACGAGCGACGCCGCCTTCGCAAGTCGTGGCTGGCCCGCCAACGACTCGTGAGCTAGCCCACGTCACCGGCCTGCACCGGCGTGCGGCCACCAAACCTCCACCCGCCCCCGGCCGACCCAGCCCCTCGGCTCTCAGGCGTCACAGGTTCTCAAGGTCATCGGCCGACTGGTCGATGGGCACGACCAGGTCCACCACGGTGCCCCCCTTGGTCCGCATGGCGATGGTCCCGCCCATCTGCGAGCCGACCAGGCCCCGCACGATCGACAGGCCCAGGCTGGCCGTGTCGTCGACGGAGAACCCCGGTGGAAGTCCCATCCCGTTGTCGCGCACGGTGACCTGCAACTCGTCAGGGCTGCGGCGCAGATCCACGTCAACCAGGATCGGGCTGCCGTCGTCGTCGACATCGTCGGGGAAGGCATGTTCGGCCGCGTTCTGCAACAGCTCGTTGAGAACCACGGCCAAGGGGGTGGCCACCGCGGCCTGGAGCAGGCCCGCCTCCCCCGAGTAGGTGATGCGAACCGGGTGGTCGGGACCGCCCAGGTCCTCGGCCATTCGCACCAGCGACGGCAGGATGTCGTTGAAATCGACCTCGTCGGTGGTGTCGCGCGACAGGATCTCGTGCACGAGGGCGATGGAGCGGACCCGACGCTCGGACTCCTCCAGGGCGTGGCGGGCGTCGCCCAGGGGAAGGCGCCGTGACTGCAGGCGGAGCAGCGAGGAGATGGTCTGCAGGTTGTTCTTGACCCGGTGATGGACCTCACGGATGGCTGCGTCCTTGGACAGCAGGAGGCGGTCCAGGCGGCGGAGATCGGTGACGTCGCGCAACAGGACCACCGCTCCGGTCACCACCCCGTGGTCGAGCAGCGGGACGCACCGGATGACCACAGCCACGTCGGGTCCCCGGGACACCTCCTGGGTGGCCGGCAGGTGGTTCTGGTACGCCAGGTTGACCACGTGCTGGTCGATGCCGGCCTCATCCAGGCGGATGCCGGCTGTCCCGGTGGTCAGGCCCATCCGGTGCAGGGCATTGACGGCGTTGGGCGAGGCGTAGTCGACCCTGGCGCTGGAGTCGAGCACGATCACGCCGTCGCCGACGCGCGGCGCCCCACCGGGGATCTCGTCATCGGTGGGGAACGGGAACTCGCCGGCGGAGATCATCCGCGCCAGGCGGTCGAAGACCTCGACGTAGACGCGCTCCAGCTCACCGGGCCGACGGCCCACCAGCATGGCTGAGTCGCGGGTCACGATGGCGACCAGCTCGCCCTGCCATCGCACGGGGATGCAGACCTGCCGGCCCCGCTCGTTGCGGCTCGGGATGGACACCTCCCCCTCGACCACGCTGCCCAGCCGCCACGAGCGGGCCACGAGGGGGCGCTCCTGGGAATCCATCACCTCGCCGATGAGATCCTCGAGGTGCAGCGTGGGGTTGGTGGTCGGGCGAATCTGGCCGATGACGACGAAGCCATCCTTGAGCCCGGATGCCGGGGCGAAGAGCAGCAGGTCGGCGAAGCACAGGTCGGACAGCGTCCCCCACGAGCTGACCAGGCGCTGGAGGTGGCCGACGACCGGGCCCTCGAGGTCGGTGTGCTCGGCCAGAAGATCGCCGATCAAGGCCATCGGCCGACCCTCAGGTCAACAGTCATCGGCCGACCCTCAGGTCAACAGTCATCGGACCGACCCTCAATTCCAGATCTGCTCGCCCAGGCGGAGCAGACCGGCCAGGTTGGCGATGTCGGCGTCGAGCTCGGGGGCGGTGGCCACCACGTCGGGGACCTTGGCCAGCTCGCTGCGCTGCTCGGCCTCGCGCCGGGCGACGAGGGAGAAGTTCACGAAGTTGTGGCCGATCTCGCCCAGCACCCGCTCGACCTGGTCGGGCTCACTGCCGAGCAGGTCGGTCAACGTCGCGCCCGACGCCATCGTCTCGTCCTCAGCAGCGATGGTCCCCGCCCGCCGGACCAGCAGCTCGGCCCGCTGGTCCGCCTCAGAGTCGAGCAGGTACTCGGGGAGAACCTTGTTGAGCACCAGGGCACCGAGATGGAACCTCTTGGAGGACAGCACGTCGATGAAGAACTCGGCCTCCCGCAACGCCGCCGCCTCCAGGGTGCTCACCACCATGAAGGTGGTCCGGCGGTCGTGCAGCAGGCGCTCGACGGCGTCGGCCCGGGTCACGAAGCCTGAGTACATGGTTTGGAACAGGATGAAGAACTCGGCGATGTCAGCCAGGAACTGCGCCCCGAGGATCCGGTCAGCGATCTGGTAGAAGGGCCGGGATGCCAGGTTGACCAGGCGACTGCGGTAGGGGACGATGAGCATCTTGAGCAGGCGGGACTGGAAGAACTCGGCCATGCGCGCCGGGGCCTCGATGAAGTCCACGGCGTTGCGTGTCGGGGGCGTATCCACGATGATCAGGTCAAAGGAGCCTTCGGAGTGGAGCTCGTAGAGGCGTTCCATGGCGATGTAGTCGTGGCTCTGGACGAAGCGCCCGGAGATGTTCTGGTAGAGCGGGTTCTCGAGGATGCGCCTCTTGGTGTCCTCGTCGGGAGCGTGGCGGCGGACCAAGGCGTCCCAGCTCTGCTTGGTGTCGAGCATGGCAGCCCACATCTCGCCTCGAGGCTTGACGCCGATCCCGCTGAAGGCGCTGGCCGGCACCCGCCGGGCCTCGTTGCCGAAGCCCTTGAGCCCGAGAGCGCTGGCCAGCCGGCGGGCCGGGTCCACGGTGATGACGAGGACCTTGCCGCCATGGCGGACGGCCGCCATGGCTGCCGTGGCCGCCGCCGTGGTGGTCTTGCCCACCCCGCCCGAGCCACAGGTGACGACGATCTCCTTGGAGGCCAGGAGGCTCTCGATGGTCATCAGTAGCCAAGCTCCGCGGCCAGGGCGTCGACGACCTGGCGGGTTGCCCGCAGGCCGTGCGACCGGAAGAACAGGTAAGGGACGTACAGCAGGGGAACAGCCCCGCCGATCTCGTCGCGCAGGCGTTCGAGGTGTTCGGTCCGGCTGCGGCGTAGGGTGACGGTGAGTCGGGCGGCGTCGAGCAGGGGACGGGCCGGTCCGTCGAGGATGCCGGCCAGAGCCTCCTCGCCATCGGGTTGGTCAAGGCGGTCGAAGACCTCCTCCTCCCCCCGGCCGAACAGTTCGGGCAGAACCCGGTTGACGATGATCGATACCAGGTCCACGTTGGTCTCTTTGGCCACCCGGTCGCGCAGCTCGATGGTCTCTTGGACCGGCATCTCCGCCGGGGTGGTGACGATGGCCAGCCCGGTCTGGACCGGATCGCCGAGGATGTCGAGCATCCACCCGGTCTGCTGGCTGACCAGACCCACCTGGATCAGGTCATTGATGGCCTGGGGCGCCGCCAACTGGCTGACCACATGACCGCTGGCGGCGGCGTCGACGATGACGATGTCGTAGTGACCCTCGCTGACCTCCCAGCAGAACTTGCCGACGGTCACGATCTCGCGCACTCCGGGGAAGGCGGACCCAACGAAGTCGAACATCTTGGCCAACGGGCCCACCCGGGCCACGAACGGCAGCTTCAACTGCAGGGACATGTACTGGCGGAGCGACGCCTCGGTGTCCATCGACATGGCCCACAGCCCGGGTGCGACCTCGCGCTCGTCGAAGGACGTGGGGCCGGCCTCGTAGAAGTCAGCCAGGTTGCCTTTGGCGTCGACTTCGCAGACCAGCGTCTTCTTGCCCCGGCTAGCGGCCAACAAACCGAGCGCAGCCGCCACCGTGGTCTTTCCGGTTCCACCCTTGCCGGTGACGAAGACCAGCTTGCGATCGAGGAGACCGACCAAGAAGGCCCGTTACCTTACCGCGGAGCCGAAGCCGACCCGGCGGGCGTCGTCGGTGGCACCCAGTTCGACGTAGGCGACCTTGGCCGCAGGAACCCCGACTCGCCGGCCCCTTCGGTCGGTCAACCACAGGACGCCGGTCCCGGCGACGAGTGACTTCTCGATCTCCTCGGTCAGCTTGGCGACGTCGGTGTCGTCGACCAGCTCGACCTCGAGCTCCTTGGGCGTCTGGGTGATCCCGATGCGTACGTCCACTCGCGCTCTCTCTTCTGGTCGTCAGCCCGAGCCGGACCCTTGTCTGTGCGACCCGGGTCGGGGCTTGTCTCGTCAGCCGTGTTCCGGCTGGTCCATCGTAGGCGCCCGTCGCCGCCTGGAGGCCCCGCCGCCCGTCGGTGACACCCCCGGGGTCCTACCGTGGAGCCGTGGCCAAGACACCTCGCACCTCACGCTCGAGCAGCCGCCGGGCCGCCGAATGGGTCGCCACCATGGGGGGAGGCGGCGATCGCCACGGGGTGGTGGTCGCCCACCGTGACGAACCCCCAGCGGCGCTGCGGCCCGCGCCGTCGGTGGACCGGCGGGCCAGGGAGGATGCGGAGGACCGGGTGCTGGCGCATGGTGCGACCCGAGCGCAGGGTGCCGGGCGCCGGGCCCGGGCCGAGGACCCCGACGCGTTTCGCACCTGCTTCGAGCGGGACCGGGACCGCATCCTGCACGCCAGTGCCTTCCGGCGCCTGGCCGGCAAGACCCAGGTCTTCGTCTTCCCGGCCGACCACCAGCGGACCCGCCTGACCCATGCCCTGGAGGTGGCCCAGGTGGCCACGTCGGTTGCTCGAGCGGTCGGGCTCAACGTGGCGCTCACCGAGGCAATGGCGCTCGGTCACGACTGCGGTCACGGACCTGGAGGACACGCCAGCGAGGATGCCTTCGATCCGTTGGTCAGCGGCGGTTACGAGCATTCGGTCTGGGGTGCCGACGTGGTCCTCGCCCCCCTCAACCTGTGCGAGGAGACCCTGGACGGGATCCGCAATCACAGCTGGTCGAGGCCGGCGCCATCGTCACCTGAGGGTGCGGTGGTGAGCTGGGCCGACCGCTGCGCGTACAGCGCCCATGACCTCGAGGACGCCATCAGCGCAGGCGTCGTGGCCCCCGGTGACCTTCCCGACGAGGTCAACGCCACCGCTGGCGCCACCCGGTCCCGCCAGCTCGACTTCTTCGTCGGCTCCCTGGTCGACACCATCTCGGCGACCGGGATGGTGGGCATGGGCCCCGACCCCGCCGCCGCCCTCGGGGCCCTTCGGGCATTCAACTACGAACGCATCTATACCCGGCCCGAGTCGGTGGCCCAGGGCGATGCGGTGGTCGCCGTGCTGCGCGCCCTGGTCGGCTGGTACCGCGAAGATCCGACCCGGGTCCCCGTCCCCTGTGCCGACGGGGGTGACCCGACCCGGGCGGCGGTGACCTACGTCGGAGGGATGACCGACCGCTTCGCCTTCGAGACGGCGGTGCACCGCCTGGGCTGGCGGCGCGACCGCCTCCCCCGGGGCATCGATCTGCCAGGAAGATAGGGCCCCGCCCGGTTGGGTCAGTCGAAGATCACGACGCCGCGGATGTTCTTGCCGGCGTGCATGTCCTCGAAGCCCTGAGCGACCTCGTCGAGGGTGTAGGTGTTGGACACCAGCTCCTGCAACTTGAGCTTGCCGGCCTGGAACATCTCGATCAGGCGGGGGATGTCCGCGCTTGGGTTCGACGCACCGAACAGCGCACCCTGGATGCGCTTCTGGTACAAGGTGAGCTCCAGCAGCGAGACCGGGATGCCGACCTGGGCGGCGTCACCCAGCGAGGTCACCACGACGGTCCCCGCCTTGCGGATGGCCGAGAACGCCTGGCCGATGTGCTCGCTCTTGAGCACGCCGGTGGTGACGATGGCCGAGTCGGCGCCCTGGCCGTTGGTCACGCTCTTGGCGAACTCGTCGGCCTCGGCGATGTCGGCGAAGGTGTCGGTGGCGCCGAACTCCTTGGCCTTCTCCTGCTTGAAGGGCACCGGGTCGACGGCGATGACGTGGTCGGCGCCTGCGGCCGCCGCGCCCTGCACGGCGTTGATGCCGATCCCGCCGACGCCCATGATGATCACGGTGTCGCCGGGGTGGACCTCGGCCGAGTTGACCGCCGAGCCGAAGCCGGTGCCGACGCCGCAGCCCAGCAGGCAGATGGCCTCCAAGGGCAGGTCCTTGGCCACCTTGACCGCGGAGTTGATCGAGACCGTGGTGTACTCGGCAAAGGTGCTGATGCCCAGGAACTGCGGCACCGGTCTGCCGTCGTCGTCGTGCATGCGGAAGTCGGTGGGATCCTCGAAGCGGGAACCGGCCAGCGCGTACTGACCCAGGTCGCAGAGGTTCTGGTGGCCGGTTGCGCACCACCGACACTTGCCGCAACCGGGCAGGAAGGACATGACGACGTGGTCACCCTCTTCCCAGCCCACCGTGTTCGGGCCGACCCTGTGGACGATCCCGCCGCCCTCGTGGCCACCGCAGATCGGATAGGCGGGGACCGGCAGGTCACCGGTGGCCAGGTGATCATCGGAGTGGCACAGGCCGGAGGCGACCATCTTGATCTGAAGCTCGTTCTGGCGAGGCTCGTCGAGCTCGAGGTCCATGATCTCGAACTTGCCCGGAGCGCTGCGGATGACCGCGCCGCGTGTCTGCATGTAGGTGCTTCCCCCCTTGATGCCACTCGGCTGCCGTTCACCCTATTCGGTGGTGGCGCGCAGCGCCTGACGCCGCGTCTCACTCCTGGCCATTGCCGGCCCGCAGCGGCGGGAGCACACTGGGACGATGAGCGATGTCTCTTCCCCAGGTCCCCACGCCGAGCTGCTGGCACGCCACCGCCGGGTCATGCCGACGTGGATCGGCCTGTACTACGACGCACCCATCGAGCTGGTCAGTGGCGACGGGCGGCGCGTCGTCGATGGCGAGGGTCGCACCTACCTCGACTTCTTCGGCGGGATCCTCACGACCATGACCGGCCACGCCGTCCCCCAGGTGATCGAAGCCATCACCGCGCAGGCCGGCCGGCTCCTGCACAGCTCGACGCTCTACCTGATCCGCCCGATGGTCGAGCTGGCCGAGAAGATCGCCGAGCTGTCCGGGATCCCCGACGCCAAGGTGTTCTTCGTGAGCTCGGGCAGCGAGGCCAACGACCTGGCTCTGCAGCTGTGCTGCACCGCCCGGCGCTCCAACCAGGTGCTGGCCCTGCGCCACAGCTACCACGGCCGGTCGTTCGCGGCGGCCGGCATCACCGGCATGCGCTCGTGGTCGGCGTCGAGCCTGACCCCGGTCAACGTCAGCTACGTGCACGCCGGGTACCGCTACCGCAGCCCGTTCAAGGATCTTCCCGACGATCGCTACATCGCCGCTTGCGTCGACGACCTGCGGGAGGTGATCGAGACGGCCACCGCCGGCGACGTGGCGTGCCTGATCGCAGAACCGATCCAAGGAGTGGCAGGGTTCGTGGTCCCCCCCGATGGCCTCCTGGGTGCGCTCCAGGGGGTGTGCGACGAGTACGGGATCCTGTTCGTGTCCGATGAGGTACAGACCGGGTGGGGCCGCACGGGAGAGCACTTCTGGGGTTACCAGGCACACGGCGTGCGGCCCGATCTCCTCACCTTCGCCAAGGGTTTGGGCAATGGCCTCGCCCTCGGCGGTGTCGTCGGGCGGGGGGATCTCGTCGATGACGTGCCCGCCAACTCGATCTCGACGTTCGGCGGCAACCCTCTGGCCACCGCCGGCGGCCTGGCCAACCTCACCTATCTGCTCGACAACGATCTGCAGGCCAACGCGTTGAGGATGGGGACCCGCCTCCGGGAACGGCTCGACCCGCTCGGCGACAAGTTCGCCATCATCGGCGAGATCCGGGGCAAGGGGCTGATGATCGGCATCGAGCTGGTGACGTCGGGGACCACCGACGCCCACCCGGCGGCAGCGGCCATGGTGCTCGAGGAGGCACGGTCCCGGGGGCTGCTCGTCGGCAAGGGAGGCGTCCGCGGCAACGTGGTGCGCCTCGCTCCCCCCCTGTCGGTGGCCGCCGACGAGATCGACGAGGCGGCCTCCACACTCAGTGAGGCCCTGGCCGTCACGGACGAGGCGCTGAGCGGTCGCTGACGGAATCCGCGGTCCCGGCGCCGAGATCCCGCCAGTTGTCGGGCATGCCGGTCACCGCCGGGGGGCCGAGGAAGGCGGACCGACGTCGCCCTCCAGGGCCTCCATCTCCGCCAGCCACGCGGGGGCATGACGAGCGGCCCACGCAGCTCCGACGACGCCGCTCCGCATGGCCCGCATGGCGTGGGGATCCCGCATTGCATAGGCGATGTGGCCGGCGATGGCCGCGACAACGGCCAGAGACAGCCAGTCGTGGACGAAGGTCGACCCGGTGCGGAAGGAGAGCGGCCAGGGGTGGTACCAGCGCATGATCGTCCCGGTGGCCAGCAGGACCAGGATCGACCCGCCGGTGAACACCGCGTTCAGCTTCTGCCCGGCGTTGAACTTGCCGAGTCGCAGGTGGCGGCGCACGGCCAGACGCCGTTCCCGGCCTGCGCCCACGGCGCGGATCCAGACCCGGTCGTCGTCGCTCCACCGGTTGAACCTGCGGAAATCGGCGCGCAGGCCCCTCCCCCACCGCCCGGCCAGGGCGGCGACGATCGGCACAGGCAGGGCCAGACCGCAGTAGACGTGGATCTCCTCGACGAGGTGGCGGCGACCGATCAGTGCGCTGACCGGCTCCAGATAGAGGGCTGCGCCGGTCACGATCAAGATGCCGAAGAGGGCGGCATTGACCCAATGCACCGTCCTCTCGACCTTGTCGAAGCGGAGGAACGTCCGCAGCCGGCGACTCTCAGGTTGCAGGCTCTCAGGTTGCGGGCCCTCAGGTTGCGGGCCCTCAGGTTGCTGCGTCGTCTCGACCATTGCTTCTTCCCACCCAGGCTTCCACGTCGTAGTTGCCAACCTGCTCCCAGTACCCGGGCACCACCCGGTCGACCACCTGGATGCGCGACAGCCACTTGCAGGACTTGTAGCCGTACATGGGCGCGGCGTAGAGACGCACCGGGCCTCCGTGCGCGGTGGACACCGGCCCACCGAGCATCGAGTAGGCGGCGATCACGTCCGGGCGGCGAGCTTCGGCCATCGTCAGGCTCTCGGTGTAGGTGCGATCGAACGATTCGAAGCGCAGGGCTTGGCCGGACGCCTGCACGCCGGCTCGGTCGAGCAGATCCGACAGCGTCACTCCTATCCAGTGCACGTTGGGTACGCGCCATCCGGTGACGCACTGGAACGCCTTGACCAGCCGGGTGGGGGCCATGGCTTGGAGATCGGCCACCGTCAGGGTCAGCGGGCGGTCGACCAGCCCGTCGACGGTAAGGCGGTAGTCGGCGGCGCTCTCACTCGGGAATCCGCTCGTCACCGTGTACAAGCGGAACCCGTCACCGCCGGGGATCAGCGACGTGATGCCGGTCGGGTCAGCAGACTGGATGGGGTTGAGCACCGTCCCGATGGCACCTTGGATCCGGCTTCCCCCGACGATGCCCACGGCCCCCAATCCGAGCATCCCCAGCAGCACCCGCCGGCCGATGGGCCTGCCCAGCAGCTCCGACGGCGCCGTCGCGAAGGGCTGATCGGCGGGCGGGCTGGCCGCGCCGGCGACCTCCGGCGCTGTCTTGCGGGGCCACGACGAAGCTGGCCCGTCCGCGTCCGAACCACCCTTGTCCGTGGCTCGCGGCGATGTTCCGGACCGATGCAACCCGCACAGTTGTACGACGCGGCGACCGACGAGTGGGCGCGCGTTCAGCGAATCGTAAGTTCCGAGCGGAAGATCCGGGCCCGGCCGCGGGCAATGATCTCGCCGGCGATGGACGCGAACGCCCGGGACGCCTCCCCTCCGGGATCGGCCACCGTCACCGGCCGGCCTGTGTCCCCACCTTCCCGCAGGCGGTTCTCCAGGGGGACCTTGCCCAGGAGCGGGACGCCGAGCTCGTCAGCCAACTGCTCACCGGCACCGCTGCCGAACAGCTCGTAGCGCCTGCCGTCGTCGCCGGTGAACCAACTCATGTTCTCGATGACGCCACGGAGGGGCAGGTTGACCTTCCTGGCCATGTACGCGGTCCGTTGCGCAACTCGCTTGGCCGCCGCCTGCGGGGTGGTCACGACATAGACCTCCGACGCCGGCAGGTACTGCGACATGGACAGAGCCACGTCACCGGTCCCTGGAGGCATGTCCACCAGCAGGAAGTCCGGGTCCCCCCAATCCACGTCGACGAGGAACTGCTCGAGGGCCTTGTGGAGCATCGGACCCCGCCACATCACCGGCTGATCCTCGTCCACGAAGAAACCGATCGACATGCACCGCACCCCGAAGGCCACGGGCGGGATCATCTTCTCGTTGCGAACCGTGGGATCGGCGTCGATGCCGAGCATGGCCGGCACGGAGAAGCCGTAGACGTCGGCATCGAGAATGCCGACGTCGTAGCCGGCGTTCACCAGCGAGATGGCCAGGTTGACGGTGACCGACGACTTGCCCACCCCCCCCTTGCCCGACGTGATCCCGATGACCCGGGTAGCGCTATCGGGGTTCATGAACGCGTTGGACCGACCGGACTCGTGACCCAGGGGCTGCTGGGCTCCTGGCGACGAGGGACTGCGACTGCTCGTGGCGTGATCGTGGCCGGCGTGGCTGTCGGGGGCCGCTGCCTGCTCCCCGCCGGGGCGCGCCCCAAGTCGGGACCTGATCTCGGCCAGTGCCTCGGGGCTCATCACCGTGAGCTCGACCGATACGTCCTTGACCCCGGCGACGGACCCGACCGCCGCGGTGACGCGCCGGACCACCTCGTCGGCGCGCCACCCGGTCGCCTCGGCCACGGCGACGACCACCCTCACCCGACCCCGACGGATGCCGATGCCGCGGACCATGCCCAGATCCACGATGCTGGCTTGCAGCTCGGGGTCGGTCACCGGCCGTAGCGCTTCTGAGACCTGTTGCTCGTTGAGCGCCATCCGTCGGGTCCTCCTCTTCGCCGGGAGCCCTCCGCTGCGGTCGGAGGGCCGGGCGGCGAGCCCGCCCCGGGCTTCGTGGCCTGCGCAGCTGCAGGGGCCCACACCCCAGCGAAAGCCTTTGGTGGGGTCACTCGGTAGGATAGTGGTCGTGACAGCACTACCGGAAAGGGTGGCTGGGTCACCCGACGGTGCCGTCGCCGTCACGGTCACCCGCCGGGCCGTCGTTGCCAACAACTCCGAGGCCACGCCAGAGGCTGGCCGTGCGGTTCTGACCGATGGCGAGTTCTCTGCGGCGGTCAGTGCCGTCACCTCGGCGTTCGGAGACCCAACCCGGCGGCGCATCTACCTCCATGTCCGGGAGGGGGGCGACGGCACCACCGCTTCGGAGGTGGCCCAGCACTTCGATCTGCACTCGAACGTCGCCCGCCACCATCTCGACAAGTTGGTCGCCGGCGGCTATGTGGAGGTCTACACCGCACGATCGACGGGCGGGGGCGCCGGGCGGCCCTCGAAGCGCTATCGCACGTCCAACCGCGCCGTCGGCGTTGAGGCCCCGCGTCGCAGCGACGACCTCTTGGTGCTCCTCCTCGGGCGGGCGTTGGCGCTCGTCGCCCCCGCGGACGCCGAGCGGATGGCCGAGGAGGTGGGCGAGGACTACGGCCGGCTGCTGGCCAGCCAGATGGGCACGTCCGGCGGTCAGAGATCGTTTCGTGCCGCCCTCCACGCCATCGCCGACGCCCTCACCGCCCACGGGTTCGCCGCCCACGCCGACGCGCGGGAGGACTCGGTGGCGTTGATCCGGGACAGCTGCCCGTTCTTCGACACCGCCCAGCAGCACCCGGTGATCTGCGCCGTGGACCGGGGCATGGTCCGGGGCATGCTCGCCGGCCTCTACGGCGAGGCCATCCCGGCCATGGAGTCCTCCCGGGCGCTGGGCGACGCCGCTTGCGTCACGGTCGTCTGACCCCCGCCCCCTGGGCGGGTCCCCGATAGCCGTGCGGGCCTACCTCGATCACGCGTCGACGACCCCGCAGCGCACCTCGGTGGTCGCCGCCATGACCCCGTGGATGAGCAGCGCTGATCCGGGCCGGGTCCACACCGAGGGGCGCATGGCGCGCGCCGCGCTCGAGGAGGCCCGGGGCACCGTGGCTGCGCTGTTCGCCACCCGACCCCGCCAGGTGATCTTCACCTCCGGGGCCACCGAGGCCATCCACGCCGCGGTCTTCGGGGCCCTGGCCGACGGTCCCGGGGCCCATGCGGTGCTCTCCGAGGTCGAACACGCCGCCGTCCGCGACGCCACCGAGCGCGCTGCGGGTCACGTCACCTGGGTCGGAGCCGATGGCGAAGGCCGCATCCGTCCTGCCGAGGTCCTCGACGCTCTCCGACCCGGCACCCGTCTCGTGCACTGCCAATGGGCCAACCAGGAGGTCGGCACCCTGCAGCCCGTAGCCGCGATCGTGGCCGCCTGCCGGGAGCGCAACATCACGGTCCATGTCGACGCGGCCACCGCGAACGGGCGTGTGCCGATCGACTTCGACGCCACCGGTGCCGACCTGATGTCGGTGTCCGCTCACAAGTTGGGGGGACCCCGGGGCATCGGGGCCCTTCTGGTCCGGCGGGGGCGGCGGTTCACGCCCCTGCTGGTCGGCGGCTCCCAGGAACGGGCCCGGCGCGCCGGCATGGAGGATGTCGCCGCCGCCGTCGGGTTCGCAGCAGCCGCGACCGATCTGCAGGCACCGGCCGGCGGAGGGCTCGTCGGCGAGGCGGATCGGGCTCGACAACAGATCGCCGTCCTGCGCTCGGCCGCCGTGGCCATCGACGGGGTCACCGCCGTCGGACCGGCCGACCCCGCCGGGGCCATCGCTCACCTCCTGTCCGTCGACGTCGCCGGGGTCGAGGCCGAGGGCGTGCTCCTCGGACTCGATCAGGCCGGCGTTGCCGCCCACTCGGGGAGCTCGTGCTCGTCCGAACTGCTCGAACCGTCACCGGTCCTGGCCGCCATGGGCCTTCCCGCCGAACGCAGCCTGCGGCTCTCGGTGGGATGGTCGACCACAGACGAGGAGATCGCCCTGGCCGCCCGGGTCCTGCCCCAGGTGGTGGGGCGTCTGCGGGCGCTGGCAGGGTAGGCCGGGGGTCGCTCGCCGGGGGGGCGGGGCCGGGCGGGCGGGGCCGGGCGGGCCGCCGACAACGTTGGGAAAGATTCGCGCCGGTTTTCGACGCAAATCTGCCCCAACGTTCCGCGTCACGTTGCCGTCGTCAAAGAAACAGCATGAGATAGCTTGAAAGTGTGCAACGAGAAACCCGGGAACGGCTGCACGCGTGGCTCCGAGCCCACGACGGCGTCATCTCGAGAACTCAGGCCCGCCAGCTCGCCATCACCCCGTCGGCCCTGAGACGCCTGGTCGACGCCGGACACCTGCGGCGTGTCAGCCCCGGGATCTTCGTGGACCCCTCGGCGGTGCCGAACCCGAGGACCACACTGCGAGCCGCCGTCCTGGCCGCCGGCCAAGGGGCGGTTGTGTCCCACCGATCGGCGGCCTGGCTGTGGGACCTGGTCGAGCGACCGCCGGCCCGTCCCAGCCTCACCATCCCGCGTGCTCGGCGGATCGCCCATCCGACCATCACGGTGCATCGAACGACCATCCCGCCTCCTCACCGCCGACACGCCGGGTTCGCGGTGACCGACCCGACGCGGACGCTGCTCGACATGGCTAGCACCACCGCTGCCGGACCGTTCGACTCGATGGTCGATCGGGCTATCAGCTCGCGCCTGGTCAGCGTCGGACGCCTACAGGAGGCGACAACGCCCGACGTCCACCAGCGCCAGGCGGGCGTCCGGGCTCTCCGCCGGCGGCTCGCGGCGCGCGGCCTGGTGGAAGCACCCACGCCTAGCGTCCTGGAGTCGCACATGGGCCGGTTGCTGCGCCGGCGCCGCGCCATTCCCTCGCCGCAAACGGAGCTCACACAGGAGGAGGGGCGGTACCGGCTCGACTACGCATGGCCGGCGGTGGGCCTGGCCGTGGAGGTGGACGGCTACGTGTGGCATGCCAGTGCCGCCCAGATGCGCCACGACCACGACCGGCGCAACCACCTGGCCCTCCACTGGACCTTCCTCATCTTCACCTGGCAACAGGTTCTCCACGAGCCGGAGGCGGTCATGGACGAGATCATCAGCACCTACCAGGCCTTGCAGCAACGGGCAGGCCCCACCCCCAGGGAGGCCTAAGGGGGCCCGCCCACCCCCGTTCGAGCCTGCGCCAACGCCGTCTCCACCCGGGGTTTCACCTGGGGATCGGGCCCGTGGTCGAGATACCACTGGAGATCCCCGACGGCGTCCGCCTGGCGTCCGACGTCGACGAGGACGATGCCCCGGTAGAGATGGGCAGTCTGATCGTCGGGGGCCAAGTTGACGGCACGAGTCAGGTCGCCGAGAGCCTGGGTCTGAAGGCCGGGCCGCCGGGTCTGGGCCAGCAACCAGCCTTCCTCGGCCAGGGCCTGGGCCTGGTCGGGGTTCTCGGCCAGGATGGTCCGGCAGTCCTTGAGAGCGGTGACGGCATCGCCGGTGGCAGCCGCCTTCTGGGCCTGGAGGAGCAGTTGGGCGATCTTGGCGGCGCCGACCGGCGCCCCTGACACGGTCTGGCCGGGCAGGCGGGCCCCGGACGCGCTGGTCACGGCCCAGCCGGCAACGGACCCGGCGATCACTGCCACGGCCACTGCGGCAACCCACCGCCATCGGCGAGCCCGGCCGGGCCGCCCCGACGATGCCGAAGGGACGCTGGACGCATCGGTCTCCGAGGTCGGCGCCGCCACCTCAGGGCGACGGGCCGGGGGGTCACCGGCCAGCTGTCGGATCACCGCGGCGGCCCGGACCGTGTAGTCGTCCTTCAGGGCCGCGTGGTCGGCATCGTCGATGTCGCCGGCGTCATGCTCGGCCTCCAGGTCGCGCAGGGAACGGAGGAAGAAGTCGCGCTCTTCCTCCAGGACCGAACGGGGCCGGTCCTCCAGGACCGAACGGGGCCGGGCGGTGAGCGTGGTGGGGTCCTCGGGTCGCAACACGACGAGCTCACCAGGAGCCGGCGGCCGCCCGGAGACCGTGTTCTGCTCGCTCATGGTGCTCGATCGGAGGCCGAGCGCGGCCCCGGCCCCGACACCGGGCCCGGTTCGGCCGACAGGGCCTCGCCAACCAACGCACGATCGGTGTCACTGGCCCCGGTCCCAGCGACGGCCGACGGCCGCCACCGACGGAACGCCAGGATCAGCCCGACAACAGCGGCGGCCACGGCTCCGACGGGCGCCAGCCATACGACGAGGCCGACCCCGGAGGCTCGAGGTTTCTCCAGGATGCCCGGGCCGTAGGAGTTGGCGATGCCGGCCAGGATCTCTGCGGGCGCCTGGCCGGCGGCCAGCTCGGATCGGATCTGGCTGCGGATGGCCAACGAAGGAGGGGCATCGGACTGGGCGACGCTCTGGCCGTTGCACACCGGGCAGCGGACCTGGCCGGCGACGCTGAGGGTGCGTTGATCGAGCGACGGGTGGCTGGCCCGCTGGAGGCCGATCGCGCCGGCAACGATGACAACGACGGCGATGACCAGCCATGGTGCCCACCGCCGGGCAACGGAGCGGCACGTGGCGGAGGCCATGTCAGGAACCGGCGGGCGTGCTCGGGGCCGGGTAGGGAGCGATGAGCGCATCGAGCTGATCGGCGACGACACCGTTGACCACCTTGGCCACCACCGTCCCCTGCGGGTCGATGAGGTAGGACTCGGGGATGCCGGTGACGCCGTAGCTGACCTTGGCGCCGTTGTCGTCGATCACCGGCCAGGCCACCTTCCGGGACGTGAAGTAGGCGGCCAGGGCCCGCTGGTCGCCTTCCTGGTAGGCCACGGTGATGATCTGGGCGTTGCCCGTCGCCGCGTGGCGAGTGGCGAAGGTGAGCAGCTGGGGCATCTCCTCCTGACAGGGGACGCACCAGCTGGCGGCGAAGTTGACGAGGACCCAGTGGCCGCTGGGTCCGGTCAGGCGGACCGTGGGCGGCGCACCCGGGTAGGCCAGAAGGTTGGGGCCTCCGAGCTCGGGCGCCGGCTTGCCGATCAGGGGGCTCTTGGCGTTGACCTGGCTGGCCGGTCCACTGGTGGCCAGCACCGCGACGAGCACGGCGACGAGGACGGCCACCGTCAGCGACGCCCACAGCACGAGGCGGGGGCGGCGCCGCTCAACCGTTCCCGGATCGGGTCCGGTGGTCGGCCCCGGGGGCGCCGTGGTCGCCGTCATCCGGAGGCTCCGGTCGACGGCAACGGTCCGCGTCGCGAGGAGGGTGTCCTGGTACGACGCCGGGCGCGGGCCACGCCACCCACACCAGCGGGCACCGGCGTGGGACCAGAGACGGTGGCGTCGGGGTCGTCGTGGTCGTCGGCCGCACCCGACCCAGCTCTACCCGAACCGGCCCCTGGGCCCATCGACACGGGCTCAGTCGGCCGCCGGCGACGGCCCGGGAAGGCGGCCAGAGCGGTGCCACCGACGACGACCAGCCCGCCCACCCACACCCACAGGACACCGGGCTCGACGATGACGCCGAGGACGGCGACGCCATTGCCATCAGGAGGGGCGGCAAGGGTCAGGTACACGTCCGTGCGGGGCGTGGAGCGCACGGCCGGGGTGCCGACGGTGCTGTTGGCGAAGGGGTACTGGGAGATCGCCGGGCGGTACACGCCGGCGTGGTCGACGCCCACCCGGGCCTCGAGCGACGTCTTCTGGGCGGAGCGCACGGTCTGGGTGCCGAGGAAGGTCACCGTGTGGCCGCCCACCATGGCGCTCTGGCCGGCCCGCAACGACACCTGCCGCTGGTGGGCGAACGAGTGGCTGACGGCGAAGGCGATGGCGATCATGATCACGCCCAGGTGGACGATCATCCCACCGTTGACCCGGCCCACGAAGCCCCGGCCACCCTGGCGGTGCACGGCGATGACCAGTTGGCGCAGCGCCGAGGCGGCGGCGAACGCGCCGAGCGTGAAAGCCAGGAGCGGGTTGAGTCCCCGCACCCCACCGACCACGCAGCCGGCCAGCACACCGGCGGCCGCCGCCGCGGGCCACAGCAGGCGGGCGCGCAGCAGCTCCCCCGACGCCTTGCGCCAGGGCAGGACGGGGGCGATGGCCATCAGGAACAGCAGGCACACCACGATGGGCATGGTCATCTTGTCGAAGTACGGGCCCCCCACGGTGATCTGCTGACCGTTGACGGCCTGGGCGATGAGCGGGAACACCGTGCCCAGCAGGACCACGACGGCGAACGCGCCGAAGGCCACGTTGTTGGCCAGGAAGGCGCCCTCGCGCGACAGCGGCGAGTCGATGCGACCCGGGGAGCGCAGCCGGTCCCCCCGCCACATCAACAGGCCGACAGCGGAGGCCACCACCACGCCGAAGAAGCCGAGCAGCACCGGGCCGATGGCGGAGACCGAGAAGGAGTGCACCGACGCCAGGACGCCGGAGCGGGTGAGGAACGTCCCCAGGATGGTCAGGCTGAACGTGGCCATGATCAGCGACAGGTTCCACACCCGCAGCATGCCCCGACGTTGCTGGACCATGACCGAGTGCAGGTAGGCGGTGGCCGTCAGCCACGGGATGAAGGCGGCGTTCTCCACCGGGTCCCAGGCCCAGTACCCGCCCCAGCCCAGCACCTGGTAGCTCCACCACGCCCCCAGCACGATCCCCCCGGACAGGAACGCCCAGGCGAACAGTGTCCACCGGCGGGTCTCGGCCATCCACCCCTCGCCGACCCGCCCGGTGATGAGGCTGGCCACCGCGAAGCAGAACGGGACGGTGAAGCCGACCAGCCCGAGGTAGAGGATGGGCGGGTGGAACGCCACCAGGATGTGGTTCTGCAGCAGCGGGTCGGGGCCGGGGCCGTCTGTGGGGAGCGATCCGCTGACCGTCGAGAACGGGTTGGACACGGTCAGCATGAGGCCGAAGAAGAAGGCGGCCACCGCGTAGCCGACGGCCGTGGCCCAGCCCACGATGGGCTCGTGGATCCGCTTGCGGAAGTGGATGGCGACGGCTCCCAGGTACCCGGCGAGGATCAGGGACCACAGCAGGATCGAGCCTTCCAGAGCCGACCACATCGCGGTGATCCGGAACAGCAGCGGCGTCCCCCGGCTGTCGTTGTGGGCAACGTAGGACAGGGAGAAGTCGTGTCCGATCAGGGCCCGCTGCATGGCGATGGTGGCGATGACCGCCCCCGCCAGGATCACCCAGGTGTAGCTGCGACCGACCCGGACCAGGCTGGGTCGCCCCTTGACCTGGCCGACGACCAGCGTCACGATCCCGGCCACCGCGCCGAGCAGGGAGAGGAGTACGGCGCTCTCGCCGAGGGCAGCGTTCACGAACCGCTTCCCGCCGGTGCCGGCGTCGGCTGGCCCTTCACCCGGTTGGGGTGAGCCTCGGTGTAGCTGGCCGTGTGCTTGACCATGATCTGGTTGCTGGTGTAGACGGCGCCCTGCCAGTGACCTTCGAGGACGACGGGGATGCCCGGCTTGAACAGCTGACCCGGCGACCCGGTGTCGACGATGGGCACGGTCACGCCGTTTGCGGTCAGGTTGAAGCGGACGGTCTGGCCGACCTGGGTCACGTCGTTGTCGACCATGCCCTCGATGCGGAACGGCTTGGTCCCCAGGCTGGCCTTGTCGGCGACGGCCTGATCGGCGGTCTTGAAGTAGATGGTGGCGTTGGACAGGCCCTGAACGGCGAGGAAGACCAGTGCGGCCACGATGACCACGCCGGCGATGATCTGGCGGCGGCGGGACCCCAGCGGGCGGCGACGGAGGAGAGGTTGGGCAATGACGCCGCCGGCTGCGCCCCCGCCGTCACCGGCGCGTCCGACCTGGTTGCGATCTAGCGCCATGTGCGCTCCTCGTCGGGAAGGGTCCTCGACAGGGCTCGGCCCCGGCGGATGGTCCGCCACGCGTAGGCGACGAGGATGCACGCGGTGATGCCGTAGCCGCCGGCCACGTAGCCGTTCATGCCTGTCCCGCCTGTTGTGAGGTGACCGACGCCGGCGCGGGGGTCTCCTGTTGGGCCTCGGCCCGGCGGGCGGCGACGGCCGCCGTCAGGCCGTCCGTCTCGTTGCGATCCTCGAGCAGCTCGAGGCGGTAGCGGTGGATGAGCAGCCAGACCCCGATGAGCCCGAACGCCAGGAACGACAGGCCCATGGTGGCCAGCTGCCACCCGTGGATCAGCGGATGGGTGCGCAGCAGCGTGTTCCCTTGGTGGAGGGTCTTCCACCACGTGGTGGCGTAGTGGTCGACGGGGATGATCAAGGCGGCCCCGATGGCGGTGAGGGCCGCCCGCTTGGCCCGGCCTGCAGGATCACCTCCGCTGCGACGCAGCGCCAGGTACCCGGCGAACACGGCGAAGAGCAGGGCAGTGAGCGTCAGGCGGGCATCCCAGGTCCACCACACCCCCCACGAACCCCTTCCCCAGATGGAGCCGGTGGCCAGCGTGATGGCACAGAAGATCTCGCCGACCTCGGCGGCGGCGCCGGCCAGGGCATCCCAGCGCCGGCTCCTGGTCCGGGGCCACAGGTAGGCCATGCTGGCCAGGGCGCAGAGACCGAAGGCCACGTAGGTGCCGGTTGCCACCGCCGGGTGGACGTAGATGAGCCGGACCAGCTCTCCCTGGGTGACATCGGGCGGAGAGACGACCAGGCCCAGGTAGGCGGTGGCGGCGACGGTGACCAACCCGGCGACGCCTATGAGGCGCGTCGTGCGGTTGGCGGTCGAGGGTGGGCGGGTTGTGCTCATGCTTCCTCCAACAAGGCCCCGAAGGCCAAGACCCCCAACGTCACATAGATCACCGCAAAGCTGACCAGCAGGGCCAGCCACCGCCAGCCGTCGTCGGCGGACAGGCCGAGCGCCACCCTCCACGCCTCGGTGGCTCCCAGCAGCACGGGGGCCACGACCGGCAGGATGAGCAGCGGCAACAGGGTCTCGCGGACTCGCAGCCCCGAGGCCATGACCCCGTAGAGGGTGCCGGCGCCGGCCAGTCCCACGGTGGCCACCACGGCGGTGGCCACCAGCAGCAGCGGATCGTGCAGGGTGGTTCCGTAGAGCACCACGATGCCCGCACCGAGCAGCACCTCGAGGACGGCCAGCTCGGCGGCGACGGCCACCGCCTTGCCCAGGTAGATCCCTGCCGGGTCGAGGCCCGACATCCGCAGACCGTCGCGGGCGCCGTCGGCGGCCTCCACCGCGAAGCTGCGCTGCACGGCCAGCAGCGAGCACAACAGGACCGTCATCCAGAACAGGCCAGGGGCGGACCGGGTCAGCAGCGACCGGTCCTGATCGAAGGCGAAGCCGAACAGGACGAGGACCACCAGGGCGTAGGGCGCCACCTGGTTGGTCGTCACCCGCGACCGTGCCTCCACCCGCAGGTCCTTGCCGGCCACCAGGGCCGCGTCAGCCCACACCGGATGCCTCCACCCGTCGTGCCCGGCCGACCGCAGCGCTGCGCCGGTCCGGCCCGTCCGCGGACCTGGCCCGCGCCGCCGCGCTCTGAGCGAGGTCGGGCGCTGGGGCGCCGGGGGTGGTCTCCGTCCGGGGGAGCACCATGCCCCCGGCCACGGTGACGACCCGGTCGGCCAGGAGATGGGCCCGATCGACCTCGTGGGAGGCCAGGATCACCGTGGCGCCCCGGGCCGTGGCGGAGCGGACCAGACCGTCCAAGAGGTCGCGGTGCTCAGCGTCGAGGCCGGCGTGGGGTTCGTCGAGGAGCCACAGGTCCGGGTCCCGAGCGACCAGCGCGGCAAACGCCGCGCACCGTCGCTGGCCGGCCGACAACGCCGAGACGGGTGCGCACCGCAGCCGACCGCTCAGCCCCAAGGTGTCGAGGGCGGCGTCGGCGTCGGTGAGGGGTGCCCGCGCCGCTCGCAGCGCGAAGCGGACGTTGTCGGTCACGCTCAGATCGTCATACAGCGCCGTGTTGTGACCGTAGAGACCGGTGTGGCGCCGGGCGGCGCGGGGATTGGCGATCACGTCCGCACCGAGGACCTCGGCGGAGCCCGAGACGATGCGCAACAGCCCGGCGCAGGCCCGCAGCAGGCTGGTCTTCCCGGCCCCGTTCGCGCCTTGGAGCGCCACGACCTCACCCCTGGCCACGTCGAGGTCGACGCCGGCCAGGACGGGAAACCGACCCACGAGGGCAACGGCTGAGCGGAAGCGGATCGCAGGACCCATCACGACCGCGGCAACGCTACTGGGGGGCCGCCAGGTACTGCCATCCGAGTGTCCCGGCCCATGACGGTGGTCACACCGTCGACAATCGCCCGAGACCCAGGGCCTTGAGGACATCGCCGAACCAGGTCGACAGGACATAGAGGTTGTCGGTGAGCAGCAGGACCCCCAGGGAGGCGAGGACGACTCCGGAGATGACGTTGATGGCCCGGGCGTGCTGGCGAGCGAAGCCGAACACGCCGCTCAACCGCCCGAAGGCAAACCCGGCAGCCACGAACGGGACCCCCAACCCGAGCGAGTAGGCCACCAGCATGGCCTCGCCGCGCACCAGGGTGTGGCCGTCGGCGGCCAGGCTGAGCACGGCGGCAAGCGCCGGTCCGATGCATGGCGTCCACCCGAAGGCGAACGCCATGCCCATCACCGGCGCCGCCCACGGCCCCAGATGGGACGGCAGCACGTGCCAGCGCCGCTCGGTGGTGAGGACCCTCGGGCGGACCAGGCCGGCAAAGGCCAGGCCCATGACCACGATGACCCCACCGGCGACCCGGTCGAGAACCTGTTGGTGGGTCTGCAGGGTGGAACCCAGGCCGGACGCCGTCGCCTCCAGGGCGGCGAACACCACGGTGAAGCCGCCCACGAACGCCAGGGTCGAGGCGACCAGGCGGCGCTGGTTGGGACCCGATGCCGTCTCCAGCTCGGCGGTCCCCACCCCCGACATCATCGACAGGTAGGAGGGCACGAGCGGGAGCACGCATGGCGAGAGGAACGAGACGATGCCGGCACCGAACGCCACGATGAAGCCGACCGGCGAGTGGAGGATGAGGTGGTTGCCGTCCATCAGCAACGCCATCATGACAGCCGGGGGGCATCAGGCGACAGCGGCCCCCGCCGGCACCCATCCGCGTTCGACGGCGGGGGTCGCCGGTAGCGTCGAGCGGGTGCTGTTCAGCCTTGTCGCTCTTCTCCTCGGTGGGGTCATCGGTGCGGTGCTCGGAGGTGATGTCCGTCACCTGACCACGTGGCGCCTCCGGTCCTGGTGGCTCCTCATCCCCGGTGTCGCCGCTCAGATCGCCGCTGATCGCTGGCACCTGGCCGGGTTGGACGCCGCCATCGGGGCGGGCAGCTACCTGTGCCTGCTGGCGTTCGTGTGGCGCAACGTCCTCCTGGTCGGCATGGGCGTGGTGGCCGTGGGGCTCGTGGCCAACCTGGCGGTGATCACCGTCGACGGAGGCATGCCGGTCCACCCGGCGGCGGTGGTCGCCGCCGGCATCGCCGCCCCCAACCAGTTGGCCGACATCGGCTACGGCCATCGCCATCACCTGGAGTCGGGCGGGGACCACGTGACCTTCCTCGATGACCGCCTCCCTCTCGGCGCCCTCCATCAGGTGCTGTCGATCGGTGACCTGATCCTGTTCGTCGGGGTTGCCGACGTGGCCGCCAACCTGGTCCGCCGACAGCGACGGCGCCGTGTCAAGGTGATGGACCCGTGGCCGACGAGAGCCTGATCAGCGTGATCTCGTTCCGCCTCGGTGGCCCTGACGGGGTGTCGGTGGAGGTGGGCAAGTGGACTTCCGCCCTGCGGCAGCTGGGCTACCGGATCCGCACCATCGCCGGCTCCGGCAGGGCGGACGTGATCCTCCCCGGCCTGGGGGCGGGCGCCGAGCTGGGAGGCGACCCGGCCCCGCCCCTGTCCCCCGACGATCTGCGCCAGGCCATCGGTGACAGCTGGCTGGTGGTGGTGGAGAACCTCTGCTCGCTGCCCCTCAACCCGCCCGCCGCGGCCACCACGGCCACGGTGCTGACCGGCCGCCCGGCGGTCCTCCACCACCACGACCTGCCCTGGCAACGAGCCCGCTTCGCCACAGCGGCGACCCCCCCGGACGACCCGGCGTGGGCACAGGTGACCATCAACGACCTGTCGCGCGCCCAGCTCGCCCAGCGGGGCATCCATGCCGTCACCATCCCCAACAGCTTCGACGTGGACACGCCTCCAGGCGACCGGGAGGCCACACGGATGGCGCTGGGGGCCGGTCCCGAGACGAGGATCGTCCTCCAGCCCACCCGGGCCATCGCCCGCAAGGACGTGCCCCGGGGGCTTGCCGTGGCCGAGCGTCTGGGCGGCTGGTTCTGGCTGCTCGGCCCGGCCGAGGAAGGCTACGGGCCGGCCCTGGAGGCTGTGCTGGCCGATGCCCGGGTCCCGGTTGTGCGGGGTCCGGTTCCGCCGATGGTCGGCACCACCGGCGTCGAGCACGCCTACGCGGCCTGCGACGCGGTGGTGTTCCCCTCGACCTGGGAAGGTTTCGGCAACCCTGCAGTCGAAGCTTCGCTGTTGCGCAAGCCGGTGGCCGTCGGGCCCTACCCGGTAGGCGCAGAGCTCGTGGGAAGGTACGGCTTCCGGTGGTTCGACGCCGGTGCCCCCGACCATTTGGCCGCCTTCCTGGCCGCGCCCGACGGGGCCCTGCTGGACCACAACCGCCGGGTGGTGGTCGAGCACCTGGGACTGGATCGACTGGTCGACCACCTGACCCGACTCATCGAGGGGTTCGCCCCCGCCGGGAGCTGACCGGCGCAGGACCGATGGTCAGGGACGGGCCGGCGGGGCGAAGCGGTGCCGGTTCCGGCGGGCTTTGGCCGCAAGGAGTCCCGTAGCCGCCTTGCGGGCCGGGTACGGTCGCAGGGTTTCAGGAGGACGACGAAGCTGCTTGGAGGGTGACGTCTTGGGTGGGCGCACATCAAGAGGTTCGACAATCGGCCTCCGCTCCCCTGCTGACCCGAACAAACAGGACATTCGCCACTTGCCCCCCCAACAGCGCCTCCCCCGAACCACCCGACGCCGCCAGCTGCTCGACGTGGCCCTGCCCCTCTTCGGAGCTCGGGGCTTCCACGACACCTCGATGGAGGACATCGCCGAGACGGCAGGGGTGACCAAGCCTGTCGTTTACCAGCACTTCTCCTCCAAGCGCGAGCTGTACCTGGAGCTCCTGGCCACCGTCGGGGAGGACGTGGTGGAGCTCATCGCCGGCGATGCGGCGCGCCAGGCGGACCCCCAGCTACGGGTGAAGGCCGGTTTCGTCGCCTACTTCGGCTGGGTCCGCGAGCACCCCAGCGCCTTCAACCTCCTCTTCGGCGGATCGGCCCGCCAGGAGGACGGATCCGCTGCGGTGGTGGCAGCCATCGAGGACCGGATGGCATCGGCGCTCGGCGAGCTCATCGACGCAGGCGTCGACGGCCCCCACCGGGAGCTGCTGGGCCACGGCATCGTTGGGCTGGGGGAGATCACGGCCCGCCACTGGGTGGCTCGCAACGGCGGGCTGGGCGCGGCCGCTACCACGCCGCTCGACCCGGCCGAAGCCGACGTGCTTGCTGAGCGGCTGGCCAACCTGGTGTGGGCCGGCCTCCGGAGCCTGCCCGGCGCCCAGGCGGCCGCATCTCGGTCAGCCGAATCACGGCGCTGGGCGGCGGAGGGCTGAGACTCCCCGGGTACGCTGCCGGGCCGATGGCCGCGTCGTCCTGCGTCGACAAGTCGCAGCCGGGCATCATGGTGTGGTCCTGACCTCCACGGCTCGTGCCGTCTCCAAGGGACGCCGCGTCACGTTCGTGGAGGCGGAGGGTGTCGACGAGGCCGGGGAAACGCCGCCCGCCTCTCACAGCTTGTCCAGGACCCCCTCGGCACCGCTCTTGTCGAGACCCAGCCCGTCATCCTCGACGGTCACGTCGGTGACGACACCGTCGGTGATGATCGCCGAGAAGCGCTTCGATCGGACGCCGAGCCCACCTCCGCTCAGGTCGATCTCCAAGCCCAGCGCCCGGGCGAAGTCCGCGGAGCCGTCGGCCAGGAGCAGCACCTTGTCGCGGACCTGATGGGCCTGGCCCCACGCACCCATGACGAACGCATCGTTGACCGATGTGCAGGCGATGGTGGTGACCCCCTTGGCCATCAGGTCCTCGGCGCGCAGCACAAAGCCGGGCAGGTGGTGGTCCGAGCACGTAGGGGTGAAGGCGCCGGGGACGCCGAAGAGCACGACCGTGCCCTGGCCCAGGACATCGCCGGTCCGGACGGCCTTGGGGCCGTCGGAGGTGGGAGTCTGGACCTTGACGTCGGGGATCTTGTCGCCAACGGAAATCGTCATGTTTCCTCCTGCGGTCGAGGTGAGAGCCGGCCGTGTGGCCGAACCTGGTTCAGCCTGGGGGCGCCGCCGATGGTGAGCGCCCGGGCGGCCACGACCGACTTCCATGGAGGGACCATGACCGTCAAGGTCATCAGCTCGCTGCGCCCCGGTGAGCGTCGTCCCAGACGCGTCGCAGCCCCCGACGTCGTTGTCGGGGGCTGGCGGCTACCGATCGGGAACGATCAGCTACCGGCGACGATGATGTGAGCCACGCCGAGCGGGAGGCCGGCCTTGACGGCGGTGGTGCCGAAGGTGGTGTTGAGTGCCCCAGCAGCGGTTTGCGTCAGGTTGACGATGGTGCCGTCGAGGTGGACCGTGCTACCGACCATGCTCACCTGGACGGGAGTACCGTTCAGTGAAGCGATGGGGACGCCAACCTTGCCACCGACGGTGCCAGTCAGGGTGGAGCTACCGGGGTCGACCACGAAGTCCGTGATGCTGAGCGTCTTGCCACCGGCAGAGAAGGTGATCCCACTGCCCTGGTGGATGAGCACGCCGGCGATGTAGCCGGGCTGGTAGCTCTTGTTTGTGTGGATGGCGGCGAAACCACCGGTGATCGGGAAGCCGATGGTCGAGGTGGCGGTGTCAAAGGTCGCCGTGCCCTGCGGGGCGACAGCCACCCCGAGGCCCTTGAGGGCCATGGCCGTACCGGCGTCGAGAGAAACCGAGGTGGATTGCCCGCTCAAGCGGGAGATCTCGGTGGTCTTGTCGCTGTAGGTGTTTGGCGTGCCGGCCAGATCCAGGTGGACGGTGCCGAGGGGAAGCCCGGCGGTCACCGCGGTGGTGCCGAAGGTTGAGTCGAGCGCCGAAGCGGCCGTCTGGGTCAGCTTGGCCACCGTGCCATCCAGGGTGACGTCGCTACCGGACATGCCCGCCTTGACGGCCGTGCCGTCGAGGGTCAGCAGGGGGATCTTGGGCTTGCCGCCCACGGTCGCGTAGAGCATGGAGTTGGCAGGGTCGACGACGAAGTCGCTGACGGTGAGGGTCTTGCCTCCGCCCGTGAAGGTCAGGCCCGAGTTGTAGTGCTGGATCGAGCCGAGGATGTAGCCGGGCTGATGCGAGGTGTCGCTGTGGATCTCGGCGTACCCCCCGGTGATGGGGAACGTCACGGCCGTGCCACCCGAAGCCGTCTTGGCTGCCATTGCCTGGCCGAAGGGGGTGACGGTGACCTTGAGGGAGGTGAGGGCTGCCGCGGTCTGGGGGTTCAGGGTGACCGTGGTACCCATGCCCATCAGGTTGGGGAGGGCCGTGACCTTGTCCGACGTGGTGCCTGCGCTGCTCGGCGAGGAGGCCCCGCCGCTGGCCGTCGTGGGGGTCGAGGTCTTGGAGCTGCTTCCACAGGCGCTAGCGGCGAGCGCCAGGCCACCGATCAGGGCTGTGGCAGCGAGACGACGATGCGTCCGGGTTGACATCAATGACATCCTTTTATTGGTTCCGTTGATTTTGCATGGACTTTAGCGAATCATTCTGGTGTTCGGTGCGACCACCGCGTTTGGATGAGCTCCATACGAAATCGTGGATGTGCCATCGGGCTCACCCTCAGCAACCGGGCCTAAAGAAGGTGTTCGGAGCGAGGAGGGTGCTTGGACGGACAACCGTCGTTTGGCGTGACCGACGATGTTGGTCACCAGGTCTTCTCACGGTACACGTGCCAGAGCGCGTAGGGCCGCTCGAGCGAACTCGCCGCTGCGCTGGTAGGCGGGGTCGGAGTAGTGCGCGGGTCGGCCTTGGGCCTCGGTTCATGGGCCGGTCCTGGGTGTAGCTGTGCGGGTCCTAGGCCGTCACGGCCTCTGCTTCGGCATCGGTGAACTTCTTTCGCCGCCGGCACTGACCTACTTGAAGCGAACGACGCGGAGTCAGCGACGCCGGTGAAACAAGAGGTACAGCACCACAGCAATCACAAGACCGATGATGATCCCCAAGACGATGAGAACCTTGATCGCCGTTCCGATGCCATGCGCCACGTGCCGAGCGAAGCGGGCATCGGGGATCTGGCCAGCCGTAGACAAGAGCTGATGGGCTACGTCGGGGGTCATAGGTCTCCAGAACCGTCGGAGCGCACAGGCTACTGCGCGCTCGACGGCGATGAGTGCGCACACAACCCTCGGCCGGAGTACCCAGAAACAACGGAACAGCCGCGAATGACTACTGGATGTGCACGCCGGAGACGGCCCGAGCGATGACCAGGCGCTGGACACGGCCGGGAGGACGTGGCCCCTCCGGCTACAGCAGCCAGCCGTCGAGGAGCTGGACCCACGTCTTGGGCCCGACGATCCCATCGGCCACCAGACCCACGTTCCCCTGGAACGCCCTGACCGCCGCATCGGTCTTCGGGCCGAACGCTCCATCCTCGGCCAACGGGCCGAGCCCGGCCGTGTTCAGGATCTGCTGCAGGCGCACCACCCCTGCGCCGGTGACCGGAGTGGTGCTCTGCCGGAGCACCTGCACCTGGACTTCGACCCCGACCGTCCCGTCGCTCATGTGCGCCCACCTTTCATCGGCGCGAAATTTAGCATGAGCGAACTCGGATGCGCCGGAATTTCGTGGCTCGGCGCGCCCGGAGGTCAGTCGGCGCCGCCCTTGCGGATATGCGAGAACTCGCCCTTGCCGCAGTGGGTGAAGACCTCGGCCCCGGATGGCTCTGAGAAGCTGGTCGAGGCTTGGCGGGCCGGGGCGACCAGGCTCCACCGGTCCGACATGCGCGCGTCGCCCCATCGGTCCGCCTCACGTTGTTACCTTGCCTGTGGCTGCCCTTCGGCGCGACGCGCCGAGCTGAGCAGCCCTGCCTGATCGATGGAGTACGTTGCGGCTCTCATCGGCTGCCAGCCCGTTTTAAGCCTGAGGACATCGCCAACGACCACCCCAACCCGACCGCCACGGCAACTACCTCGGTGCTGCGCCCCAGCCCCCGGAACCCAGCACCAACGGGACCGTCACCACCCCACGACTCGTCGGGCTGGGGCGAAGCCCCATTTGGGATGGCCTCGATCAGTGCACCCGAACAGCAAGGTGACCGGGCTTACGCCGGGGCACCAGAACAGCGAAAGTCCAGTTCATGGTTACTGGATGTGCACGCCGGAGATAGCCCGGGCGATGACCAGGCGCTGGATCTCCGAGGTGCCCTCGAAGATCGTGTAGGTCCCGAACAGGGGTTCGCCCTTGTTCGTGCACGTCCGCTGACCAGGACTTTCGTCCGTGACCGTCCGTCACGATTCAGGGCTGTCCGACCAAAACTAGGGATGAAACTAGGGATGGCCCTTCGAAGAAATCGGGCTCTTCGAGGTGAAATCGACGTGCTCCCAGCGTCTCGGACGTACACTGGCCGTACTCTGTTCGAGGAGGTTGAATCCGTGCAAACCGAGGGACGCCGGCGCAGGAGCCGCCGGATGGAGTTGCGAACCACGCCCGAGGAGCGGGAGCTCATCGACCGAGCCGTGGCCACCACCGGCGGTGACCTCACCGACTTCGTCGTCAACCACGCCTACGAGGCCGCCAAGCGGGTCCTTGCCGACCGGGACCTCTTTGCGCTGGACGACAAGGCTCTGGCCGCGTGGGAGGAGTTGAATGCTCGCCCTTCCCGGGATCTACCCGGACTGGAGCGACTGATGGACCGCCCGCCTCCGTTCACGGAGTGAGGGGTCCCTACCGGCCCCCGGAGGTCCTCGCCGCCCACCACGACCTGAGCGGCTTCCGCTGCCGGTCAGAGGAGCAGACCGAGTGGCTGGTGCGCCACGCCCGTCAGTCGGCCAACGTTGGCACCACGCGGGTCTTCGTCGTCACCGAAGCCGAACGGTCGGACGTCGTGGCCTATTACGGGTGGTGCATGGCACAGATCCAACCCGAGCACGCCCCCGGTCGGCTCCGCCAAGGCGCTGGGCGCTATCCGCAGCCGGTCGCCCTGCTGGCCAGACTCGGTGTGCACATCGACCACGAGGGCCGAGGACTCGCCGCCGGCCTCCTCCAGGACGTATTCGTCCGCCTGGTCGAACTCTCCGATGACATCGGCTGTCGGGCGCTGCTCGTGCACGCCGAGTCCCCCGATGCCCAAGCGTTCTACCTCCACCTCCTCCCCGAGTTCGAGCCGAGCCCCACCGACGACCTCCACCTCCTGCTGCTCATGAAGGACATCCGTCGGGCCCTACGCCGTAGATGACTGCTCCGGGGCGGGATGCCGCTCGACGGGCGAGCAGTTCGCCCAGCTGGGTAATCGCCTGGACAGAAGCACCCTTCGCTCCCGCGCCCAACGCCGAAGCTCGCTCCCCCGGTGCGGCGAGGCTACGAGGTAGATCCCAAGTCGGGAAGTCGCAACACCCTACCGCTCTTGATCTTGATCTTGTAACGCAGCTCCGAGCCCACCTGGGGTCCAAGGCGGTCCCGGTGCGAAGGTGCCGGGGCCGGCCTCTGTCGCGCTGGAGTGGGGCAAGAAGGGCAAAGCGATAAGGCTCAAGAGTTCTGGCCGGGGGGTGCGCTGGAGGGCGATGTGGTACCTGTTCGTGAACACCAATCACTTGGCTCGAACAGCAAGATGTCGTGACTCGCACTTGGGCGCCGGAAAAACGTGAGAGAGCAGTTCAGACCTACTGGATGTGCACGCCGGAGATAGCCCGGGCGATGACCAGGCGCTGGATCTCCGAGGTCCCCTCGAAGATCGTGTAGATCTTCGAGTCACGGTGCCACTGCTCGACCGGGTGCTCCTTGATGTAACCCGCTCCGCCGAGGATCTGGATGGCCTCGTCGGTCACCTTCACGGCGGTCTCCCCGGCGAACAGCTTGGACTGGGACCCCTCGGCCGCCTCGTAGCCCTTGCCGCTGCGGCCCAGCCACGCTGCCTTCCAGACCAGCAGACGGGCAGCGTCGATGCTCGTGCGCATGTCGGCCAGCTTGAAGGCGATGCCTTGGTTCTCGATGATGGCCCGACCGAACTGCTTGCGCTCCTTCGCGTAGTCCAACGAGTACTCGTAGGCCGCCCGGGCGATGCCGACGGCCATGGCGCCGACGATGGGGCGGGATGCCTCGAAGGTAGCCATGGCCGCCTGGACTCGTTGACCCTTGCGGCCATCGCGGGCCCGGGCGAAGCGCTCGTCGAGCTTCTCCTTGCCACCCAGGAGGCATGAGCCCGGCACGCGGACGTCATCGAGGACGATCTCGGCGGTGTGCGAGGCCCGGATGCCCATCTTGGAGAACTTCTTGCCTTGGCTGAGGCCGTTGGTGTTGGGGGGAACGATGAAGCTGGCCTGCCCCCGGGACCCGAGTGCGGTGTCGACGGCGGCCACCACGACGTGGATGTCGGCGATCCCGCCGTTGGTGATCCACGTCTTCGTCCCGTTGAGCAGCCACTCGTCGGTGGCCTCGTCGTAGACGGCCTTGGTGCACATGGAGCTCACGTCCGAGCCGGCGTCGGGCTCCGAGACGGCGAAGGCGGCCATGGCCGGCTTCTCGGGCGTCCCGAAGCACTGGGGGAGCCACTCGCCGATCTGCTCCGGCGTCCCGTTGGCGAAGATCCCTGACACGCCGAGGGTCGTACCGAAGATGGCCAGGGTGATGCCGGCGTCACCCCAGCACATCTCCTCCATGACCACGGGGAGGAGGATGCCCGTGGGATCAGCAAGAGCATTGGCGAAGAAGTCCAGGGAGTAGAGCCCGATCCTTGCGGCCTCGGCGATGATCGGCCACGGGGTCTCCTCCCGCTCGTCCCACTCGGGGGCGGCGGGACGGATGACCGTCTCGGCGAAGTCGTGGACCCATTTCTGGATCTGGACCTGATCCTCGTTGAGCTCAAGAGAGAAATCGGTCATGTGCCACCTCCTGGGAGCACTCGCGCGACGGCGGCGCATCGGCCTGTTACTACACAGTAACATCATCCTTTGGTGCCGCACTGTCATCAAGGGGTGGGATCCTCCCCATGCGGACCACGAGGCCCAGGGCGACCACCATCAGGAACGCCCCGACCTCGTACGGCCAATCGGTGATCTGCTCGCCCAGCAGAGCGCCGCCGAGGATCGGCCCGACCACCCTTGCCAGGCCCCCAGCGGACTGCTGGACACCGAGCACCTCCCCGCGCCGACGGGGATCGGCCCGACCGGCGAGGCCAGACGACATCGTGGTCTGAACCAGGCCCTGGCCGACGGTCAGGATGAGCAGGGCGGGGGCGGCCAGCGTCCAGGTCCGCGCCGGGGCCAGGACGCCCAGGCCCACGGCATCGAGAACCAAACCCAGCCCCAGGGTCCGCAGCTCGCCGAGGCGTGCCACCACCGGGCGAACGAGGCCGCCCTGCACGATCACGATGACGGCACCGACGGCGGCGAAGGTGGCGGCCGACGAGCCGATGCCGAGACCCAGCCGAGCCCGGCCGAACAGAGCGAAGGTCGCCTCGAAGGCGCTGAAGGCCACCAGGGTGCAGAGTGACACGGAGATCAGGGACAGGACGCCCGGCGCTCGCAGGGCGGCCAGACGAGAGGCGCCCGGCTCCCGGCGGTGCCGAGCCGAACGAGGATGGGTCTCCGGCAGGCGGCGTACGGCGACCACGGCATTGACCCCGGCCAGGCCGGCGGCGATCAGGAACGGCACCCGGGGACCGGCAAGGGACCCCAGGGCGCCTATGGCCGGTCCGGCCACGAACCCGATGCCGAACGCCGCACCGAGGAGGCCGAAGAGGTGGGGTCGTTGGCGGGGGTCGGCCAGATCGGCGACGGTCGCTTGGGCGACCGACACGCTGGCCCCCGAGACTCCGTCGACGAGGCGCCCGACGAACAGCAGCGGGAGGCCGCCGGCCAGCCCGGTCACCAGGCTGCCCACCGCCGTGCCCACCAACGAAACCAGCAGCACAGGTTTGCGGCCGTGGCGATCCGCCACCCGACCCCACAGCGGCGAGAAGACGAACGACGCCGCCGAGAAGGCGGCGAGGAGCAACGTGGCCTCGAGCGACGACGCGTGGAAGCGACGGGCGTAGAGCGGCAGGATCGGCAGGACGATGCCGAATCCGACCAGGTCGAGAGCCACCGTCGTCCACACCACGGCGAAGCCGGGAGGCAGCGGCTGGCGACCTCGGCGGCGTGACATCACGGCCAGCCAACGCCGGATGGGATCGCGACGTCAAGTCGTCGCCGGCAACGCCACGTGACCTTTGGGCACCATGGGGGACGCTCGGCCATGTAGCGTGTGGGCCTCGATGCAAGATGTGCTGCGTGATGCGACTGCACTGGACCTGGCCGCCGCGTGGCGGCTGGCGTTCGCGGTGTGTGGGGAGAAGACGGTGGCTGACGCCGCCGCAGAGTCTGCTGTCGCGGCTCAGGTTTCCTGGCTCGGCCCGCCCTCGCCCATCGAATTGCTGAGCGCCACGTACCGCGAGGTCGAGCCGGCCGGCTCGACGATGTCGCCGGAGGGCACCGCCGATCCCCTCCACGGGGCGTGGTGGGCGCTGCCCATCGATCAACGGGCCGCTCTGTGGCTCCGGGTGGCGGACAAGCGCTCCAGCCAGATGGCCGCCGAGATCCTCTCGCTTGCCCCCGGTGCGGTCACATCCCTCGCTGATGCGGCCCAGGATCAGCTGGTGCCGGCTGCGGCCTCCGACGTCTGCCCCAGTCGACCGAACCTCACGGCATACGCCATCAGCAACCTGCCCGCTGGTGAGTCCACCATCCTCCGCAAGCACGTGGCGGCGTGTGCCACCTGCGAGAACCGCCTGGACCTGGTCAGACGACTCCAGGCCCTGGGTGACCCAAAGACGGGCCCGGTGCCCAGTGCCACCGACGCCGGTCGCCGGGCGCTCGACCAGTACCTGCTGGCCGGCCCCGGAGCGTGGGACGGGGACCTGATCGAGGAGGAAGCGGTGACGCCGGACCCGCTCCCGCCGCCTGTCGCCCCTGCGGCGCCACGAGCCCCCCTCAAGCCGGTAGCCCCGCCGATCCCGACTCGCGCGCCGCGCCGAGCCGCCCAGTCCCGCCCGGCGGCGACAACAGGAGGTCGCCCGAAGGAACGTTCGCGCCCGATGCCGGCCGCCATCCCCGATGCGCCGCTCGGCGCCGTGGCAACAGCCGCTCTGGCGGCCTTCCGGTCGGCCCTGGGCGAGGGCGACTCGGTCCTTGGTGAGGGCAACTCGGTCCTTGGTGAGAGCCGCCCGCTCGCCACCGCAGCACCTTCCGTCAAGCCTCGTGCTCACGTCGATGATGGGGCTCTGACCGGAGCGACCGATGCCGAGGCCAACCCCGCCCCCGAGGGCGACAACCCCGCCGCCGAAGCGGCGGTCATCGAGGCGGCGGTCATCGACGAGGCGTCCTGCGACGAGGCAAGGGAGGCGGGTGGGCACCTCGAGGATCCCGCAGACGCTCGGCACCCCTTCGACGGGCCTATACCCGGCGAGGGTGCCAGCCCGCTGGCCTGGTTGCTCCGCCGTCGCCGGCAGACGACGGGTACGTCAACGGTAGCCCCGGACGGGGCCGCACAGCAGCTCGACGACATGGCCGCTGCGGACGATCCCGAACCGATGGACAGCCCGTTACCGGCGAGGAACGGCATCGAGGCACCTGGGCCTGGCGTCGTCGAACCGTCCAGCGACGCAGTCACCCCCATGGCCACGACGACGCACGCAAGCACCGGTGCTGCCGATCCTGAGTGGCCCATCGATGAGTGGGGGCCTGACGAGACGGCTTGGGCGGCGCTCGCCGCCGACGACACACCCCCGGCTTTTGCTGCGCCCCTTGCCGACGCCGACGTGGTTGACCGAGCCGGCGCGGGGGATCCGCTGCATGCAGCTCCTATCCCTCCCACCGTCGTTGCGGCGAGTCACCGGCTCGATCATGGGGAGCCGGCGACGCCCGCAAAGGGCCTCGATGCGGTCGCCGTCCAGTCCGACCCGACCGCTGAGGGCGGCCGCCCACCGGTGCCCCGATGGGAAGGACCGGGATGCCTCAAACCAAAGGTGCTCGCCGGGGCAACGGCCGCCGTGCTCGCTGCGGGCATCATTGCTGCCATGATCGTGCACCCAAAGGAGATTCCGCGCTTCGAGACCGTCAACCTCCGAGGCGGCGGAGGCCAATCCTTGTTCCCAGGCGCCGCAAGCCCGTCCACGGTCACCGCTCCGAACAGCAACTCCCTGATCGTCATACCGCCCGGACCCCTGGTGTCGACGCCCCTCCCCGGTGCGGTCCCTGTGCCAACCTCAGCAGGCCCGACGACGACGGTCAACCCGACGACGACGTCCACCCCCCAACCCGCCCCACCGGGTCGCTCTGGCCAACGCAGCGGGGGCTCGTCACCGCCCCCGGCCAGCCCACCGCCGCGGAACACCCCCACACCGCCGAGGCCCGCGCCTCCGACGACCGCCAAGCAGACAACCACCGTGCCGACCACGACTTGTCCGCTGGGTTTCCATCTTCTTCTTGGGGTCTGCCTTCCGGCTTGAACGAAGTGCGGCAAGGCGAGCTGGCGCTCCTCCACGGAGCAGGTAGCGCCAGCCTGGCGCCGACGGTGGCCTCAGCTCAGGGGCGGCGACCCCCGAGGACCCACCACCATCGCCGCCGCCGGCCCGCAGCAGCGTCCTCGGAGCGCAGATGGTCCAACTCCGCCTGGATGAAGGCGCGTTGCTCGCCGTCCAGGGACTCATCGGTCAACGCCGCCTCCAGGGTCCGGATCCGCTCCTTGATCCACGCCCGGCCATCGATGATCGATCCCACGATCGATCACCCTACGGGGCACGGCCCAGTAGCGGTGGTTGTCGGCAAACTCGGCGGCCGAAGGCAACGAAAGGCCGCCAAGTTGGCCACGCCGTCTGGCCGTCGGGCCGGACGCCGGCGGACCCGGGCATGCCCTATGCTGCCTCGACCGGGAGCGGCGCCTACGGTGGCCTGCGAGGTTGCAGGATCAGGGCCAGCTGGCGGCATTGAGCCACAGGATGGCCCTCGCTGTCCCAGATCTCGCCGTCCTCCTCGAGGAGGCCGTCGATCAGGAGGCGGGTGCGGAACGTCCCCAGCAGCCAGCCCGGCGCCGGCCGGTTGCGCACGTGGACGGTCAGCTCGAGGGTGGGCACCCACGTCGTCTCGATGGAACCCATCAGGGTGGGGGGGAAGGCGTCGGCAAAGGTGACCAGGGACGTGGTGTCAGGCTCGGTGCCGTCGGCGAAGCGGATCCACCCGGTGATCTCGTAGGGCTCACCGAGCTCGGCGCGACCCCAGGGGCTGTCGGGGGGGAGCCGGATGTCGAAGCGGTGCACCGCCTCAGGGACCCTGCGCCCCGCTTCTGTGGTCAGCTCGACCAGGGACCGGCACTCCTCAGGAGGGGCGATGCGGGGCATGGTGGCCGTGACCCTGGTCGGCCCCCGCTGAGCGGCCAGGTCACCGAACGTGCCCAGCAGACGGACCCGTTCGCGGCCGTCCTGGACGACGCAGGCCTCGACGGTGGCAAACGAGCGACCGACCTTGGCGACGTCGGTGATGATCTCGACGGGGCCGACGGTGGGCGGAGCCAGGTAGTGAGCGGTCACGCTCAGCCCGTGGGGGCGCTCGACCGCTCCGCTCATGGCCCGCACCGCCACCGCCAGAAGGTAGCCGCCGTTCGGGTTGGCCCCGATGTTCCATCGCTCGTGCAGCGTCGCGGTCCACCGGCCCTCCCCCGCTGGGTGCACCGCCGTGTCGATCCCGAACTCCGATGGCGGCGACCCTCGTGGCGGCGACGCGCTCACGAGGTCTCGGGACCGTCCGAGGATCGGCGGCGGAGGGTGGTCCCCTTCGGCCCGTCCTCGACGATGTAGCCCTCGCCGGCCAGCTCGTCGCGGATCCGGTCCGCCGTCGACCAGTCGCGGTCCTTGCGGGCCTGGTCCCGCTCGGCCGCCCGGGCGCCGGCCGACGCGGGAACCGCCGACACCGCAGATCGCAGCGGCAGGCCGAGTGCCTGCTCGAACAGCTCGAAGACCGTGGCGGCCAACGAATCGGCGGTTGACCCCGAGGCGGACCGGGCCGCCCGAGTCAGGTCGAAGAGGGCAGCGACGGCCCGCTGCGTGTTGAGGTCGCTGTCCATCGCGGCCGCGAACGCCGCCTTCGCCGTCGGGTCCATCGGCGCCCCCCGGGCATCAGCGAACTCCCGGGCGAAACCGTCGAGTCCCTCCAAGGCCCGGGTGGCGTTGGTCAACGTGGCGTCGCTCACCGTCATGGGGTTGCGGTAGTGGGACTGGAGGACCAGAAGGCGAAAGGCCCGCGGATCCCACGCCTCGACCAGGTCCGGGAGGGACATCGTGTTGCCGAGCGATTTGGACATCTTCTCGCCCCCATCGGCCACCACCATGGCCGAGTGGACCCAGTGGCGGGCGAAGCGCCGCCCGACGCCGATGGCCTGGGCCCGCTCGTTCTCGTGGTGGGGGAACGCAAGGTCCGAGCCCCCACCGTGCAGATCGAAGTCCTCGCCGAGAAGGTCGAGCGCCATCACCACGCACTCGGTGTGCCAACCGGGGCGGCCATTGCCCCAAGGAGAAGGCCAACTCGGCTCGCCCGTCTTGGCCAGCTTCCACAGCACGAAGTCGACGGGGCTTCGCTTGCCGGCGTCGGCGTCGGTCTCCACCCGGGCGCCGGCGCGCAGCGAGTCGAGGGGTTGGCGGGCCAGGAGGCCGTACCCGTCGATCGTCTCGGACGCGAAGTACACCCCGTCGCCGCCCAGGTAGGCGTGGCCCCGCTCCATCAGATCGGCGATCAGATCGACCATGTCGTCGACGTACGCCGTGGCATGAGGGACGTCGTCGGGCCGGGACACGCCCAGGGCGGCCATGGTGTCCCACCACCGTCGCTCGTAGGTGGCGGCGACGGCCTCGGTGGAGCGCTCCTCCCAGGCGGCCCGGGCGATGATCTTGTCCTCGATGTCGGTGACGTTGGACACGAAGCGGACCCCGACACCGCTCCATGTCACGTACCGGCGGATCACGTCCCACACCGTGGTGAACCTGCCGTGACCGATGTGGGGGTCCCCCGCGACCGTCGGTCCGCACACGTACATCGACAATCGTCCCTGGACTCGTGGCTCGACGGCCACAATGGCGCCCTTTGCGGTGTCGTAGAGGTGCAGCACGCCAGTACCGTAGCGGGACCATGTCCGGCACCCTCCCCGACCGTCACGGTGTCCCCGACCGTCCCGCGCTCGACGGTCTCGAGCAGACCTGGTCGTCGCGCTGGGAGGTCGATGCCACCTACCGCTTCGACCGCAGCTCGCCGCGCTCCGACGTGTACGCCATCGACACCCCCCCGCCGACGGTGAGCGGGTCGCTCCACGTGGGCCACGTCTTCTCCTACACCCAGACCGACATCGCTGCTCGGTTCCAACGGATGCGTGGCCGCTCCGTGTGGTATCCGATGGGCTGGGACGACAACGGCCTACCCACCGAGCGGCGGGTGCAGAACTACTTCGGGGTGCGCTGCGATCCATCGCTTCCCTACGCCACCGATTTCGTCCCACCGATCGAGGGCACCGGGCTCCCCAAGGGTCAGAACCCCGTCTCGGTGTCCCGGCCCAACTTCGTCGAGCTGTGCCACCGCCTGACCGAGACCGACGAGGCCGCCTTCGAGGACGTGTGGCGCCGCCTGGGCCTGTCGGTCGACTGGTCGGCCACCTACACCACCATCGGCGAGCGAGCCCAACGGGTGTCGCAGCGCGCCTTCCTGCGCCTGCTGGCCGCCGGCGAGGCCTACAGCGCCGAGGCCCCGACGCTGTGGGACATCGACTTCCGCACCGCGGTGGCCCAGGCCGAGCTGGAGGACCGGGAGAAGGCAGGCGCCTACTTCAAGTTGGCCTTCCACCGCGGCCACGGCCTCGACGACGTCCTCATCGACACTACCCGCCCGGAGCTGCTCCCAGCGTGCGTGGCCATCGTTGCCCACCCCGACGACGAGCGTTACGCGGCCATGTTCAACACCACGGTGCGCACGCCGCTGTTCGGCGTCGAGGTCCCCGTCGTGGCCCACCCGCTGGCCCAGCCGGACAAGGGCACGGGGGCGGCCATGATCTGCACGTTCGGTGACGTGACCGACATCGTGTGGTGGCGGGAGCTGGCCCTGCCCGTCCGTTCCGTGGTCGGCGGCGACGGCCGCCTGGAGGCCGCCGCCCCCGAGGTCATGGACGCCTCGGCCGCCCGGGTCTACGAGTCGGAGCTGGGTGGCAGGACCGTCCGCCACGCCCAGACCCGCATCGCCGAGCTCCTGGCCGACACGGGCGAGCTGATCGGCGAACCCCGCCCCATCACCCACGCCGTGAAGTTCTACGAGCGGGGTGAGCGCCCCCTCGAGATCGTCTCCAACCGCCAGTGGTTCATCCGCACCCTTGCCCATCGCTCCGCGCTGGCCGATCGCGGCAGGCAGCTGCGGTGGCACCCGCCTTACATGCAGGGCCGCTATCAGAGCTGGGTCGAGGGCCTCAACAGCGACTGGCTGATCAGCCGCCAGCGGTTCTTCGGGGTGCCCTTCCCCATCTGGTACCCCCTCTCTCCTTCCGGCGACGTCGGCCACGGCGAACCCTTGGTGCCCGACGAGACCCGGCTGCCCATCGATCCGACCACGGATGTGCCCGACGGCTACACCAACGATCAACGCAACCAGCCGGGAGGCTTCTGTGCCGACCCCGACGTCATGGACACCTGGGCAACGTCCTCGCTCAGCCCCCAGATCGCCGGCGGCTGGGAGGAGGACCCCGAGCTGTGGTCCCGGCTGTGGCCGATGGACCTGCGGCCGCAGGGTCACGACATCATCCGGACGTGGCTGTTCTCGAGCGTGGTGCGCGCCGAGTTGGAGTTCGACACGTTGCCGTGGAGCGACATCGCCCTGTCGGGATGGATCCTCGACCCCGACCGCAAGAAGATGTCCAAGTCCAAGGGCAACGTCGTCACCCCGATCGACCTCTTGGACCAGCACGGCTCCGACGCCGTCCGCTACTGGGCGGGATCGGCTCGGCTCGGCACCGACACCACCTTCGACGAGTCACAGATGAAGATCGGCCGGAAGTTGGCCATCAAGCTGCTCAACGTGGCCAACTTCGTCCTCGGAGGCCGCGGGCTGGGCCTGGTCGACCATCTTCCGCCGCCCGGATTGGAACAGCTGGGCGCCCCACACCACGACGCCGGCGAACCCACCCCCGGCTTGGACCAGGTGGTCGAACCGATCGACCGGGCGCTGATCGCCATCCTCGCCGGGCTGGTTGACGACGCCACGGCCGATCTGGCCGGCTACGACCATGCCCGGGCCCTGGAGCGGACAGAGAGCTTCTTCTGGGCGTTCTGCGACAACTATGTCGAGCTCGTCAAGGCCCGGGCCTACGGCGAGGAAGGCGAGGAGCGGGCGGCGTCGGCCCGGGCGGCGCTGGCCGTCACCCTGTCCGCGCTGGTCCGGCTCCTGGCCCCGTTCCTCCCTTTCGTCACCGAAGAGATCTGGTCGTGGTGGGCCCCCAACGGATCGGTGCACCGGGCGACATGGCCGACGACCGGCGCGCTGGGTCGCGCCGGCGGCCGCCCCGAGGTGTTCGCCGTGGCCGGCGAGGTGCTGGCCCGGGCCCGGCGTGCCAAGACGGAAGCCGGGCGTTCGCTCAAGTCGAAGGTGTCCAGCCTGACCATGACCGACACCGCCGAGCGCATCGACCTGGCCCAGGCGGCGGCCAGCGACATCGCCGCCGCCGGGGGGATCAACGACCTGCAGTGGAACGTCGTCGGGGAGGGTCCCGGCGAGATCACCGTGGTCCTGGCCGAGGACTGAACATCAGCGCTCGTATAGTTGTGAGGTGACAGCGCGGGGGTTCGGGCGGCGGGACCGAGTCACCTGGTCGCTGAGGGTTGCGATCGTGGGAGGCCTGGCGACGGTCGTGGCCGGCTGCGGACAGACCTCCGCCACCCAGTCACCGGTGACCAGCCTCCGCCCGACCACCACCGGGCCCGCAGCTTCGGTTGGAGCCGTGGCCAACGGCGCCAGCGCCCTTCTGGGCTCGGGCCAGGCCACGTTGACGGGGACCGTGGTGGGGCCGGCTGGCCCACAGCAAGGTGCGTCCGTGGAGATCGAGCGGCACGCGGACGGCTTGGTGGCGCGCACGACGCTGATCAGCGGTATCGGTGGCGCCTGGGCGGTCCGCGGGGTGCCCGGAGGCAGCTACAGCGTCCGGGCATGGCGCTCGCCCGACCTCGCCCAGACGACACCGAGGGCATTGTTCCTGGCCGGCCGGGCGAGCCAGGTGGTCACCCTCGAGCTGACGGGCTTCTCCGCCCCGCTCGTGCAGTCGGCAGTCGCCCCCGACCCGCCGGTGAGTGGGGAGCCGTCCCATGTCGTCGTCCAGGTCATCACCCACCAGGTCCAGCCCGATGGGATCGTGGCCAACCAGCCGGCGGCCGGGCTTTCGGTGCAGCTCGTCAGCCAGGGATCCTGGCAGATCGGTGCACCCAATCCCACGACGACGGATGCGTCCGGACAGGCGACGTGGACAGCGACCTGCGCGACACGAGGAGACCAGTCCCTGGAGGTCGACCTGATCGGCCTGGCCACGCGAACGGGCCCGTCGACCACCTCCCCGTTCAACCAGGGCACGTCGAGCGGGCCGACACCTGACGCCGGGGCCGTGCCCCTTCAGGTGCCCGCCTGCCACGAAGCGCCGCCCGCGACGACGCGGACGCCGTCCACAGCGCCGACGCCGTCCTCGTCGACGACGAAGACTCCCAATGGCGGGACATCCACAACGGGCCCGTCCGTGGGAAGATGATCGTCCATGTTGCCTCCGTTGCGGTGGGTGGTCGTCGTGGTCGTCTGCGTGATCTGCGCGCCGATCCTCGTAGCCGGGAGCGCTCTGGCAACCCTCGTCTACCGGCCGGTCCCCGCGGACCTTCCCCAACCGGCGCAGACGAACTTCGGGGCTCGTGCCAGCGTCGTCTATGACGCCACCGGCCAGGTGATCGGCGAGTTCCGAGCGGCGGCCGGAAGCAATCTGGCAGTCAAGGACGCCCAGATCCCAGCGCTGGTCAAGGACGCTGTGGTGGCCTCCGAAGACCGGAACTTCTTCCACGAGGGGCCGGTCTCGGTGACGGGCATCCTGCGGGCGGCGTGGGCTGACGTGTCGTCGGGGCGTACGGCGCGGGGCGGCTCCACCATCACCGAGCAGTACGTGAAGAACGTCTACACCAACGGCTCCCGCACCATCGACCGCAAGCTGCAGGAGACGGTGGTGGCCAGGACCCTCGCTCAGAAGCTGACCAAGGAAGACATCCTGCATCGCTACCTCTCGATCGTCTACTTCGGGCAGGGTGCCTACGGGGTCGGCGCCGCCGCCCAGGCCTACTTCCGCACCTCCGTGAGCAACTTGGATGCCTCCCAGGCGGCCACGCTGGCAGGTGTGCTCCCCGCCCCGAGCCGGTACAACCCCCTCTTCGACCTCCAAGCAGGTGAGCAGCGCCGAGAGGTCGTGCTCGGGCTCATGCACCAGCAGGGATACCTTACGGCGCCGCAATACCAGGCAGCCATGGCGGAGCGTCTCGTTCAGGCCACACCAGCATCAAGGCTCGGACCGGCCGCAACCCTGGTGTACCCGCCTCAGCAGGCACCGACCAGGTACCGGTACTTTCTCGACTACGTACGCCAGTACCTCGAACAGCGCATCGGCTACGACGAGCTGTACAACGGGGGGCTGCGCGTCCAGACCACCCTTGACCCCAGGGACCAAGCCGCCGCCGAGAAGGCCGTCGCCGACCAGCTGGCGGGCACCAAGCCGCCGTTGCAGATGGCTCTGGCGTCGGTTCAGCCAGCGACTGGCTACGTGGCGGCACTCGTCGGCGGCCGAAGCTACGACCTCTCCCAGGTCGATATCGCCCTGGGCGGCTGCCCCCGGGCCGCACCCCCGCCCGTCAAGGTGGTCGTCCCCTCCACCTGCCAGGCGGACCCCAACTCGGTCGTCCAAGGTGGCGGGTCCGGGCGCCTGGCAGGGTCATCGTTCAAGCCGTTCGTGCTGGCCGCCGCCCTGGCCCAGGGCATCTCACCGCAGGCCGCCTACTCTGGTCCGGCCTCTTCCAGCGTCCCCGGATGCGGGGGGGTCTGCGTCATCCACAACGACAGGGGCGAGGCAGGCAACTTCACCCTCACCACCGCCACCTGGCAGTCGATCGACACCGTGTACGCCCAGGTCATCCAACAGGTGGGGATCCCAGCGGTGGCGCAGATGGCCAAGAACCTGGGGGTGTCGTCGGCCTACGACGAGAGCGACTTTGGGGTGTCCTACGCTCTGGGAGCCAACCCCGTCTCGCCCCTCGAGATGGCATCGGCGTACGCCACCTTCGCCAACCAGGGTGTGCGCGTCGAACCCTCGCCCGTGGTGAGCGCCGTCGATGGACAGGGGAGAGCGGTCTTCGATGACGTGCACCCCAGGGGGACCAGGGTCCTCAGCCCGGCGGTGGCCGACACGGTGACGGAGATCCTCGCGGGGGTGATCCAGCACGGGACAGGCAACCCCACGGCGATGATCGGACGACCGGCCGCCGGCAAGACGGGCACCGCCAACGGGCCCACCGACGCCTGGTTCGTTGGCTACACACCCCAGCTGTCGGCAGCAACGTGGATGGGCTACGGCAACAACGACAGCACCCCGATGCTCGACGTCAAGGGCGTGCAGGTCTACGGGGCGACCTATCCGGCCCACGCCTGGCACGACTTCATGGTCGCATCCCTCGCAGGCGCTCCGCCGGCCGCCTTCGCCGTCCCACCTCCCCTGGACTCCGTGGCCCAGGTCGCCGGCTTGCAGGCCGGCCCGTTGATGGCCCCTACCTCGGTCACGGGCAGCGGTCCCGTGGTGCCGCCGGACCCGCCCCCTCCGACCGCCGTGGCGCCATCGACGCTGCCCTCCACCACCACGACGACGACGACCGCGCCGACACCTTCTTTCCTGCCGCCCAGCCCCACGTCGGCGCCCTCGACGACGATCCCGACGCTCGGACCGATTGGGCCGTGACTCAGCCGAAGGAACCGCTGGGGCAGACCAGCACCACCATGCAGACCGCCTGGATCGGCACCGCCACATGGGCCCCGGCGGAGGTCGGTGCCGGCACCACGTAGGCCGATGAGGCCACACCCAGCAGTTCGCCACCGGCGTCGATCAGGGGCCCTCCTCGCGAAGGGCCGTTCTGGGGAGCGTCATGATCGACCGCGGTAGCCGAGACGGCGACGACCTTCCCCGCGGTGATGGCCCCGTTCGGGCCGCCGGTGCCGGACACCTCGTAGACCCGCTGGCCCGGTACCGGTGGGACGCCGCCGGTGCCGCGCAGAACAGGCTCGTTGCCCTGACGCAACTCGAGCAGCGCCAAGTCGTGCACCGGGTCCCACGTGCGCAGGGTCACCGGCTGGTCGCCACCGGCCTGGCGGACCTGGATCGGGGGAGCGGGTTGGACCGTGGCGGCCTTCACCGCAGCGTAGGAGGTCACCAGCAGCGTTTCGCTTGACGTCGACACGACAGCGAATGCCGAGCCCACCGACGGATTGCCGCTCGTATCGAGGGTGTCGACCTCCCAGACGGCCCCGTGTTCCTGAGCCAGCAGGGCGGCCTCGCTGGCCGCCATCGTCCCCCCGCCGGCCACCCCTCCCGCCGTGCCGTGGACCGGGCCAGGCGCCGGCCTCGCCCGCAAGGCGGACACCGCAGACTGGATGTAGGAGCCGGTCACCAGGACCGAGACGACCACGGCCGCGGCCAGGACCACGACCGTCACCGTCACAGGGGCGACCAGGCGTCGGCGGCGGCTCCGCCGCGGCCTGCCGGGACGCTCCGCCGGCAGAGTCCTGGCCATCACCGGGTCGGCCATGCACTCGATCTTTCCATGCCTTCGACACGTCTGGGAGGAGGGCGGCTCCGGCGGCGATCGGGGCTCGTCCGGCAAGGCTGAGGCCCCGACCGTGAGCCCGATCAGGGCATGGTCATCGACACCGGGCGCCTCACCTACGTGGAGGGGTGAACGTCAGGGTCTGAGCGAGCGCCGGGACGGTCCCGCAAGGGCTTCTTGGCTGCCGCCTTCTGGGTCGCCCCAGCCGCCTTCTGGGCAGACGGTAGGGCCCCAGAGGTCGGCAGAGCCGAAGCGGTCGGCGCCCCTTTGGCCGGGTCCGGGGTCGCCTTGGCCGGGTCCGGGGTCACCTCGGCCGTCGAGACCGGACTCGACGAAGGCACCCGCCGGGCCTTGCGCGCCGGCCGCCCTGACCGTGTGGTGCCAACACGCCGGGCCCGGGCCGCGGCTCGATCCCCTGCCGCCGCGTCCCCCGGCGAAGGGTCCCCGACCTCAGCCGCGACGCCCGACGCGTCCCCTCCGCCAGCCTCACCGAAGGGGACGACCGGCTCCGCCTCGGGCCTGACCCACGGCCCGTACTTGGTTCCGTCCTCGGCCAACCCCGCGGAGTCCATGACCGCCGTGGTGGCGTACATCTCCGCCCCGTAGGCCCGCAGGGCGACAGCAACGGCGTCCGAGGGCCGGCAGGGCAGGGTGCGGCGCTCACCCGCCCGTTCCATCTCCAGGTGGGCGAAGAAGTGGCGGTCCTCCTCCACGGCGGTGATCACCATCCGGTCGAGCCGACCCTCGAGAACAGCGACGGCGGACACGAACAGGTCCCACGTCGAGGGGCGGACGGGGATGACCCCGGTCCACGCCGCCTGGATGGCCCGGGCCTCGGGCTGCGCGATCACGATCCGCAGGCGCCGACGAGGCTCCTCGACCTCGGCCAGGACCACCATGCCCGCCTCCACGCCGGGACCGGCAGGAACGGCCACGTTGACCTCGGAGACCATCAACTGCACAAGATCGGCCGGCACCCGGGCACCTTAGTGGCCGTCAGACGCTTAGGCGCCGTCCCGGCCCCGGCGGGCCAGGACCAGCCCGGCCACCTCCTGGGCACCGGCCGCCCGCAAGGTTGCCGCCACCTCCCGCAGCGAGCTTCCTTCGGTCAGCACGTCGTCGACGACGAGGATCCGAGCACCGGCGACACGCCGTCGATCGGGGACCACCAGCGCCGAGCGCAGAGCACCCTCGGCCAGCGCCACCCGCTCCCGCCGGGAACGCCCGCTCATCGGTGGCGTCTCGAACGTCTTGACCACGAGGCGGGCATCGCAGTCCCAATCCGGGCCGATGAGGGCCGCCAGGTCGGCGAACACGGCACCGACGGGGTCCCACCCTCGGCGGGCCCCTTCCCCCTGATAGGCGGGCATGGGAACGACCAGGTCGTACTCCTCGTACCACGTCGGGTGAGCGCCCAGGCAACCGGCCAGAAGCCGGGCGAACACGCCGGCCCACCATCGCTCCCCTCGGTACTTGAAGCCGGCGATGCTGCGGCGCAGGCCGGCGTCGTGGGAACCGACGGCGAACACCTGGGACCAGCCCCGGTCGGCGCGGGCGCACAGCGGGTTGGCACAGGGCCGGCGGGGCGGGCCGGGCCGACCGCAGGCCCCGCAGCGGCACGACGGCCCAGCCGGCGCCTGCCCGCCGACGGAGCGCTCGAAGCAGGCCAGGCAGACCGCGGGGGAGTCGGCCAGGCGTATGGGGCAGTGACGGCAGCCGGGGAACCCGACCGGCCGAGTGGCTGCCTGGGGCATCGATGAGCACGGAACCATGGTCGCACCTCCTTGGCGACGGCCTGTCCCACCCAACCATGGCCCTGCGACATGCCCAGTCGTGGTCCCACGCCGGTCGTAGCATCGCTGCTGATGGCCGCCGATCTGGACCGAGCCCATGCCACCTCGTGGGCCCCCGACGCCGCAGGCGAGATCTACGAGCGGGGTCGGCCCGACTACCCCGACGCCGCGGGAGCCGTCCTGGCCGAGCACCTCGCGCTCGGCCCGGGCACCCGGGTGGCGGACGTGGCTGCGGGGACGGGCAAGCTGACCGGCCTGCTGGTCGATGTCGCCGCCACGCCCGTCATGGCTGTCGAGCCGATGGCCGGCATGCGCTCCCAGCTCGCCCGCCGGGCCGGGGGGATATCGGTGGTGGCGGCCGGCGCCGAGCACCTTCCGCTGGCCACCGGATCCCTCGACGCGGTGACCGTCGCCCAGGCCTTCCACTGGTTCGACGTGCCCCAGGCCAGCGCTGAGCTGGCCCGGGTGCTCCGAACGGGGGGACGCCTGGCGCTGGTCACCAACCGACCGCACCACACCACGACCTGGCAGGCCGACCTGTGGTCGACACTGCGGCGCTACGAGACGGTGGCCCCCCGGCCGGCATCCAGCAGCGGATGGCGCCAGGCGCTGGATGCCACCGGCGACTTCAGGGTCTTTCGACGCTTCGAGATCCCCCATGAGCAGCGATTCGCCACCCGGGATGACTTCGACGCCCGCTTCGCGTCGATCAGCCACGTGATGCTGCTCGACCACGGGACCCGCCAGGAGCTCTTCGACGAGCTGCGTGCCATCGTCGCGGGCCACGAACCCGTGGTCATCGCCCTGACCACCGTCATCGAGATCGCCTCCGTCGCCTGATTCCCTCCGCCGAGCACCACCCTGCGGGGAGGCGCCTCGGACCCGGCTCTGCTACGAATCGTGCCATGCAGATCGAGGTCGTCGTCGAGATCCCCAAGGGCACCCGCAACAAGTACGAAGCTGACGAAGCGGGCGCCATCTGGCTGGACCGGACCCTCTTCACCGCCACGCAGTACCCCGAGGACTACGGCTTCGTCCCCCACACCCTGGCCGAGGACGGCGATCCCCTCGACGCCATGGTCCTGCTCCAGGAGCCGACCTTCCCGGGTTGCCACATCAAGGCCCGGCCCATTGGGGTGTTCCGCATGCGTGACGAGGAGGGCACCGACGCCAAGGTGCTGTGCGTCCCGGCCACCGACCCTCGCAGCTCGAAGGTCACCGAGCTCGACCATGTGGAGGACTACATGCTCGACGAGATCGCCCACTTCTTCGCGATCTACAAGGCACTGGAGCCGGGCAAGAGCACCGAGCCGGGTGGCTGGCAGCATCGCCACGCCGCCGAACGAGCCGTCGAAGAGGCCCGCCAGAAGTACGCCGAGAGAGCCAAGAGCTGACCGTGGGCGCCCGTGGGGGGAAGCCGGCGGCCCTCCCGGTCGCTCTCGTGGTGGGTGCGATCATCGCGGCGACCCTGGTGGTCCGTGCGCGACACCGGGCATCGCCCGCCGGTTCGCCGGCCTCGGAGAAAGGAGCGAGCGGACCGGTGATGGCCACCAGCCGGGTCCGCCGGGGCCTGGTGGTGGCCCGGGTCACCTCCCGGGTGGGCACCGGGTACGTTGCCGACGCGACCCGGTCCGTGGTGTCCTCCCCCGAACGCGCCGCCGAGCAGCGCGGCCAACGCCAGCTGCGCACCGCTGCCGAGGTGGTGGAGACGCTGGGGTCGATGAAGGGGGCGTTCATGAAGCTGGGCCAGATGGCCAGCTACCTCGACGCCGGCCTGCCCCCCGAGGTCCGCAAGACCCTGGCCACCCTGCAGGCCGACGCTCCGCCGATGACCGCCGAGCTGGCCGCATCGGTCGTCACCGACGAGTTGGGCGGCGCCCCTGAGGACCTCTTCGCCGAGTGGGACCCGGTCCCTCTGGCCGCCGCCTCCATCGGCCAGGTTCACCGGGCGGTCACCCATCACGGCCAGGCCGTCGCCGTCAAGGTCCAGTACCCGGGGATCGACGATGCCATCCGCTCTGACCTGGACAACTCGACGATGCTGATCAACCTGGTCCGCATGGCCTTCCCGGGCCTGGACACGCCGGCGCTGGTCAACGAGCTGCGCTCCCGCATCGTCGAAGAGCTCGACTACAGCCTCGAAGCCCGCAACCAGACGGTGTTCGCCGAGCACTTCGCCGGTCATCCCTTCATCCACATCCCCCGGGTCATCGTCCCCCTCTCCGCCCGGCGGGTGCTGACCACGGAGCTGGCCACCGGAGCCCGCTACGACGAGGTCGTCGAGTCCTGGTCACAGGGTGAGCGGGATCTGGCCGGCGAGACGATCTTCCGGTTCGTGTTCGGCTGCCTGTACCGGTTTCGGGTCTTCAACGGCGATCCCCATCCCGGCAACTACCTGTTCTCCGGCGACGGAAGGGTCAGCTTCCTGGACTTCGGACTGGTCAAGTGGTTCTCCGACGATGACGTCGTCGTGCTCGCCAGGATGGTCCGCACCATGGTCACCGACCCCGACCCGGTGGCGTTCCGTGCCGCCATCGAGAAGGCCGGGTTCCTCCGCCCGGGCACCGATCTGACCAACGAAGCCATCGTCGACTACTTCCGCCACTACTACGAGCTGGTGCTGTCACGGGGCCCGAGCTCGTTCTCGCCCGAGTACGCGTCCGAGACCCTCCGCCACTTCTTCGACGCCAACAACCCGGTGATCAAGGCGGCCAACATCCCGGCTCCCTTCGTCATCCTGCAGCGGATCAACCTGGGCCTCTACGCCGTGCTGGCCGGCCTCGGGTCGGTGGCCGACTGGCGGTCGGTAGCCGACGAGATCTGGCCGTTCGTGGGGGCGCCGCCCTCCACCCGCCTGGGGCACCTGGAGGAGGCATGGCGGGCCAGGCCCGCCTGATCGGCACGGGTCTGAAGTGGCGGGGGGTGAGCGCGGGCGGCCGGAGAACTGATCCGGAGGGGTGTTCGACGCCGATCCGTCATCCCGGGAACGGTCTTGGGCCCAACGTCACGCCGTGACCCAGCTCATCGACCTCCGAGATCGCTCGCCCGTTGTGGACAGCTACTCGCCGGGCCAGGCGTCGTCCGGCGTCCAGGGGTCCCGCCATGCATCGGCCCATGGGTACGCCCCGCCCGTTGCGGGGCGGGCCCACTCGTTGTCGGCTACCTGTGATGGTCCCGGCGCGATGTCGGGCGAGGGAGCGGGTGGGGGCGCCTCACAGAGAAGGCCTTCTTGGCGGAGCAGTCCATCGACGATCCCCGATAGGTCCAGGGTGCCGCCCTCCCAGTCCGGGGTGCAATCGGTCACCGCCGGGTCAATGCCCGGGTCGGGGTCGACCGGCTGCGTTGGTGGCGCCGCGGCTGGCAGGATGGCTCGGCCGTCGGCACGGGTGAAGGTCCATCTGCCTGCCGGCCCAGGCGTGATGGTGAAGCCACCGTCATGGTGGCGGTGATGGTGTCGGGCACAGAGCAGGATCAGGTTGGCCAGGGAGGTGGGACCGCCGTCGATCCAGTGGTCGACGTGATGGGCCTGGGTGCGTCGGGTGTTGCAGCCTGGGAACTGACAACCACCGTCCCGTCTGTCCAGGGCACGACGCAACGCCCGATTGACCCTCCGGGTCCGTCGCCCCACATCGAGGACGTGGCCAAATTGGTCCTCCACGACGGTCACCGTCGGAGCGTCACAGGCCAGGCGACGCACCACGTCGGGGGCGAGTCCGGGACCGTCGTCAACCTGGCAGACACCGTCGGGCCGGTCGCCGCCGGATCCCGTGAGGACCCGCTGCTCGGCGATGATGTGCACCACGTAACGGTCGGAGGTCCCGCCGGCGTCGTCGCTGTCCACCTTCGGGGGTCGGTCGAGGTAGGCGCCGGCCACGGCCACCAAGGCGTCAGCGCGACTCGCAGCGGGTCGGTCCAAGGTCGGATCGTCGTCACCGACGGCGGAGGGTGTGTCCGCTCCGCCGGACCGGCGCTCGTCACCGGAGCGGCCCGCCGCGGCCTGGAGGGCGGCGACGACCACGGCGCCGTCCTCAGGCGCCAGGCAGAAGGTACCGACCAGCGATCCGTCGTCGTCGCTGTAGTAGGTGAGCCCACGCCGAGCGTAGGGGGCGCGATCGGGATCGGTCACGTCGGGACGGGCCCGGCGGTAGGCACGCACCAATGTCTCGAGCTGGGCTGCGGTCATGGCTCCGGCCAGATCGACCAGGTCGGCCTCCGTGGCCGGGGTCGCCACTCGGGTGATGGCCCTGACTTGCGAGTACGACAACACCCCGGCCGCGAACCGTTCCCGCACCAGCCCCAGGTCAGCCAGGGCAACACCGACTCGGAGGTGTTCGCGTGCCGCGACGGGACCCATGGCCGCCTTCCAGGTCAACCAGTGGGCCATCGACCGGCACTCCCAGGTCTCCCATCCTCGGCGACGGTCATATTCTGCGATGGCCAGCACGAACACGCACGTCGCCGCGGCCAGGCGGGCAGCGAACCCGCAGATCCCGTCTTCCAGCTGGTCTGTGGTCACCTCGGTGAGATCGACGTCGGCCAGGTTGGCGGCATGGACGGTGGCAGTTCCCATGGACTCATTCTATCGAACATATGTTCGTAGCCGATGTTTCTTCGGAAACATCGGGCCCGCGGTCGCCGTCGGACTTGGCCACCGCGCGCGCTTCCGCGGAAACGGCCAGGCCGGCATGGAGGCGGCCCCCATGGCCCTCGCCCCCGGCCGTAACCGGCTGGGCCCGTCGAGCGTCGCCCGGTCCCGCCGGTCAGCGCAGCGTCGCAGCCAACCCGTGGCGCAGGCAGTCGACCAGGACGCCGTGGTCGGGGGTCGCCGCGGGGTCGGCGTGCACCCCGATGCGTGCGGTGCCCTCATGCGACAACAGCGTCACGTTGAGCCCGGCGCCGCTGCGCGGCCCGTAGGGGTAGAGGCCGGTGACCTGGGCTGGTCCGAGCCACAGCGGGACCGGCGGCCCGGGCACGTTGGAGGCCATGGCGTCGAGGGATCGGAGAGCGGCGCGCATCGCCGCCCGGGCCATGGGCAGACGGTGCACCACGCCGGCCAGGGGGCCGATGACGTCGTGCGCGGGCTGATGCCGCTCGCTGAGCACCAGGCCGTGCACGGCGGCGATCCGCCGGGCCGGGTCGAGGATCTGCAGGGGGGCGGTGATGCGCGCCGGAGCGAAGGCGTTGCTGACGCTGGCGTCGGTCCCGTCGGTGCGCAGGTTGATGGGCACGCCGATGCGCAGGGCCTCAGGGCGGTGGCCATGGATGTCGTGGTAGCAGCGCAGCCCTTCCAACAGGCCGGCCACGAACACATCGTTGATCGTCCCCCCGGCCGCCCGCCCGGCGGATGCCGCCCGGCGCAGGTCCACGTCGATGGCACCCAGGTGGGAGGCCAGGGACCGGCCGGTCATGACCGGGCTGAGGGGAGGGACGCCGGGTGTGGCCAGGCGGGCCACGGAGCGCACCAGGTCCACGTTGGCCTGCGCCCGGGGCTCGGGGTCGCTGAACGCCTCCCGGGCGGTGGCCACCAGGTTCGGCAGGTGGCGGCGGACGATGCTGAGCGACCGCCACATGGCCACGCCGGCGGGACCGGCGTGGGCGCGCCGGGGGCCAGAGGCTGCGGCCGCAGGTGACGGGGGCTGCGGCGGGGCGGCCCCGGGGGCCAGGTCGAAGAGGACCGAAGCCAGGCGAAGGGCGCCTACGCCGTCGGTGCACACATGGTGCAGGCGAATGATCACCGCCGCTCCACCGTCCCCGTCGACATCCTCCACCAGGAGCAGCTGCCACGGCGGTCGGGCCCGGTCGATGCCCTCGGCTGCCAGGGGCTCGACCAGGCGCAGCACCCCGTCGAGTCCCGACGGGGTCGGCGCCCGCACGACCCGGACGTGCCAGGCCGGATCGAAGCCGGCATCGGGGACCCACCGCGGCTTGGACAGGGCGCTCGGGCCGGCTTCGATGCGCTGCGCCAGGCGCGGCAGGTGGGCGGTGAGCACCTCTGCGCGCGCCCTCAGGTGATCGATGCCGGGTGACGAGTCGAGCAGCGTCACCACGGTTATGGCGGCCCGCAGCCGGGGATCGCTGCCCTCCAGGCTCCACAGGAGAGCCTCGAGGTCACTCAGGGGCTGGAGGACCCGAACGTGACTCAGTGGGCGTCGATCAGACCGAGGACGATGTCGAACGCCTGGCCGACCGTGACCAGCTGCTCAGGATCGACGTCGGGGATCTTGATGGAGAAGGCGTCGTTGAGCGCCAGGGTGATCTCCACCACCGCCAGGCTGTCGGCATCGAGATCCTCACGCCACCGGGCCTCAAGCTTGACCTCGCCGGCATCGATGTCGAGAACCTCGGCCACGCACCCCTGGAACGTCGAAAATGCCTCGTCCCGATCCACTACGGCAACTCTCCGTGCTCTGTCTCTCGCGGACCCCGTTGGTCCGCCGGTTGGTAGGCAGAGACCGTACTCGTTCGCCGGGTGTCTGACAGAGAAGGCGGCGTAGGGTGGCGACATGTCAGGACTTCTCGACGGCAAGCACATCGTGGTGACCGGTGTGCTCACCGACGACTCACTTGCCTACGCCGTAGCCGATCTGGCCCAGCAGCAGGGGGCGGAGATCATCCTGACCAGCGCCGGGCGGGCCATGTCGCTCACCCGCCGGGTGGCTCGCCACCTGCCGTCCCCCCCGGACGTGCTGGAGCTCGATGTCACCGTCGACGAGCACGTCACCGCTGTCGCCACCGAGCTCACCGACCGCTGGGGCAAGGTCGACGGCGTCCTCCACTCCATCGCCTTCGCCCCGCCGACCTGCCTGGGTGGCGGGTTCCTCGACGCCACCTGGGAAGACGTGAAGGTGGCCCTGGAGATCTCCGCGTACTCGCTCAAGGTCCTGGCCGTCGGCCTCCTGCCGCTGCTGCGCGCCGCCGGTGGCGGCTCGGTGGTCGGCCTCGACTTCGACAACCGGGTGGCGTGGCCTGGCTACGATTGGATGGGGGTGTCCAAGGCCGCTCTGGAAGCCACCTCCCGCTACCTGGCCCGGGACCTGGGCGCGGACAACATCCGGGTCAACCTGGTGGCCGCCGGGCCGGTCAAGACCATGGCCGCTCGCAGCATCCCCGGTTTCTCCCTCTTCGAGGACGTGTGGGACGACCGGGCCCCGCTCGGGTGGAGCGTCACCGACCCCAGACCGGTGGCCCAGGCATGCGTCGCCCTGCTGTCGGACTGGTTCCCCAAGACCACCGCCGAGATGGTCCATGTGGACGGCGGGTACCACGCCATGGGGGTCTGACGTGAGCCGGCAGGGGCGCGTCGTCTTGGTCACCGGGGGCAACCGGGGCATCGGCCTGGCGATTGCCCAAACCTTCCAGGCCAACGGGGATCGAGTTGCCGTCACCCATCGCAACCGAGCAGTCGAGGGGTTCCTGTCCGTGCCCTGCGACGTGACCTCGTCTGAGGCCGTCGACGCCGCGTTCGAACGGGTGGAGGCGGAGCTGGGCCCCGTCGAGATCCTGGTGTCCAACGCCGGCACCAACAACGACAAGCTGCTGCTGCAGATGGACGAGGACGCCTTCGCAGGGGTGGTGGACACCAACCTGACCGGCGCCTTCCGGGTGGTGCGCCGGGCCACCCCCAAGATGCTCCGGGCCCGCAAGGGGCGGATCATCCTGATCTCCTCGGTGGTGGCCCTGACCGGGTCCGCCGGCCAGAGCAACTACGCAGCATCGAAGGCGGGCCTGATCGGCTTCGCCCGGTCCCTGGCCCGGGAGATCGCCCGGCGCTCCGTCACCGTCAACGTGGTCGCCCCCGGCTTCGTGACCACCGCCATGAGCGCTGAGCTCCCCGGGCAGCGCCAGGCCGACATCCTCTCCGCCGTACCCTTGGCCCGCATGGCCGCCCCGGAGGAGATCGCCGCCACCGTGCGCTTCTTGGCCTCCGACGACGCGGCCTACATCACGGGGGCCGTGATCCCCGTCGACGGCGGCCTGGGGATGGGGCATTGACGGGCCTGCCCCGACCGGGCGACCTCTTGGCGCACCGGCCCCCGTTCCTCTTCGTCGACGAGGTCACCGCCCTGGTGGCCGGCCAGTCGGCCAGCGGCGTGTGGCACCTGAGCGGCGACGAGGCGTTCTTCGCCGGGCACTTCCCAGGACGGCCGACCCTGCCGGGCGTGCTCATCGTCGAGGCCCTGGCCCAGTTGGGCGGCATAGCCCTGCTGGCCGACGAGCGCTACGCCGGTCGCCTACCGCTCTTCGGGGGGATCGACAAGGCTCGGTTCCGTCGCCAGGTGGTCCCCGGCGACACCTTGGAGCTGACCGTGGAGCTCGACCAGCTGGGGGCCAGTGCCGGCAAGGGCCACGGCACGGCGAACACCGGCGGCAAGGTCGCCGCTCAGGCGTCGCTGCTGTTCGTGATCGCCCGCATGTGAGTGCCGTCCAGGAACAACCTCAGCGGGCCGCTCGGAAGACCAGCGTGGCGTTGTGGCCCCCGAAGCCGAAGCTGTTGGTCATGGCCACATCGACCGCAGCCGCCCGGGCCTCGTTGGGCACGTAGTCGAGGTCACAGGTCGGGTCCGGCGTCTCGTAGTTGATGGTCGGCGGCAGCACCCCGGTCCGCAGCGCCTGGATGCACGCCATCGACTCGATGGCCCCCGCCGCGCCCAACGTGTGGCCGGTCATGGACTTTGTCGAGGACAATGGCGGAGCCTCGTCGCCGAACAGGCGGCGGACGGCAAGCGACTCCGTGCGGTCGTTCGGTGGGGTCGACGTCCCGTGGCCGTTGATGTAGCCGATGTCGCCCGGCATCACCGCGGCGTCGTCACAGGCGGCCAACATGGCTCGCATGGCACCGGTGCCCTCGGGGTGGGGGGCGGTCATGTGGTGGGCGTCGGATGTCGCCCCGTAGCCGATCAGCTCGGCGAGGACCGGTGCCCCACGCCGGAGCGCCGACTCGCGCTCCTCGAGGATGAGCGTGGCCGCTCCCTCCCCGACCACGAAGCCGTCGCGGCTGGCGTCGAAGGGTCGCGAGGCCCGCTCCGGATCCTCGTTGTGGCTGGCCGACAGCGCCTTCATGGCCGAGAACCCGGCCACCCCGACCCGGTTGACGGGCGCCTCGGACCCCCCGCAGACCATGGCATCGGCCCGGCCCATGCAGATCAGGTCGAAGGCCTCGCCGATGGCCTGGGTGGCGGCCGCACAGGCGGTGACGGTGCAGGAGTTGTAGCCGTGGATCTTCCACTCCATGGCGATCTGGCCGGCCGCCATGTTCGGGATCATCATCGGGCAGGTGTAGGGGTTCACCCACTCCGGGCCCCGGCTGTTGAGGATGCCGACGCCGTCCTCCAAGGTGCGCAGCCCGCCGATGCCGGTCCCGTACACCACCCCGACCCGCCACGGGTCAGCGGCGATGTCGAGCTTCGATCCCTCGATCGCCTCCCTGGTGGCCACCAGGGCGAACTGCACGAATCGGTCCAGGTGCCGAGCCCGGCGGGCCCCGAAGATGACCGCCGAGTCGAAGTCCTTCACCTCGGCGGCGATGCGCACCGGGAACTCCGTGGCGTCGAAGAGGGTGGTGGCCGCCACACCGGAGCGGCCGGCGGTCATCGCCTCCCAGGTGTGCTCTACGTCATTGCCGAGAGCAGTGACCGCGCCCATGCCGGTCACCACCACCCGTCGCCGTACCTGAGAGACCATCGACGCATCCTAGGGTCCCGCCACCGCCGCCCCGGTGTCCTGCAGGCTCCGGGAGCTTGCTAGACATCTGAGGATGCCAGGCGCCCCACCTCCCCGCCCTGGGTTGCCCGAGACCGCGAGCTACCGCCTCAAACGAAAGCTCCTGGGCCGGCCGCTCGTCTCTGAAAAGCTCTCCGGCGAGCGCCTGTCCTCGCCCGTCGCCCTCGGGGTGCTGGCTCCCGACTGCATCTCGTCGACCGCTTACGGCACGGAGGAGATGCTCACCATCCTGGTCCCGGCGGTGGGCGTGGCAGCGTTCGCCCTGCTCCTGCCGGTGACCGTCGCCATCCTGGTGGTCCTGTTCTTCGTGACCCTGTCGTATCGCCAGGTCGTCATGACCTACACCAAGGCCGGCGGCTCCTACGTCGTGGCCCGGGACAACTTCGGTCTTCCGGTGGCCCAGATCTCGGCGGTGGCCCTGCTCATCGACTACACGGTGACCGTCGCCGTGCAGTCCGCAGCCGGCACCAATGCCCTGACCTCGGCCATACCATCGCTGACGTCGTTGCAGGTGCCCATCACGGTGGGGGTGGTGGTGATCCTGGTGTTCGCAAACCTTCGCGGTCTACGGGAGGCGGGGCGGGTGTTCGCCGTCCCCACCTACCTGTTCATCTTCACCATCGCCACGGTCGTCGTCGTCGGCCTGGTCCGCGACGTCGTCAGCGGCCTTCCCCTGGTGCACGCAGGAGCCACGGCGGTCATCGAGAAGCACCCCCATCCCCACACCGGCTTCCTCATGGGGATCTCGGTGTTCCTCCTCCTCAAGGCCTTCGCCAACGGCGGGTCGTCGCTGACCGGGCTGGAGGCCATCTCCAACGGCGTCGGCGCCTTCAGGCCTTCCGAAGGCCGCCATGCGCGCCGGGTCCTGGTGATCATGGCCGCCACGCTCGGCTCGCTGGTCCTCGGGGTTTCGATCCTGGCCCACATCACCCATGCCACCCCCTACGCGGGCGGCAGCCCGACCGTCCTGTCCCAGGAGGTCAAGGCCGTCTTCGGTTCCTCGGCCGGCGGCAACCTCGTCTACTACCTCGTTCAGGCCGTCACCCTGCTGATCCTCTACACCGGGGCGAACACCAGCTTCAACGGCTTCCCGTTCCTGGCCAGCTTCGTCGCCGAGGACCGCTTCCTGCCCACCAAGCTGACCAAGCGAGGCCACCGCCTGGTGTTCTCCAACGGCATCATCGTCCTGGCCGTCGTGTCCATCGCCCTGCTGCTGGCAACCCGGGCAAACGTCAACTCTCTGGTCGCCATCTACGCCATCGGGGTCTTCACAGGCTTCACCATGGCCGGCCTGGGCATGGTGAAGCAC
>JALYZO010000149.1 GCA_030945745.1 Actinomycetota bacterium | reverse complement strand
CCTTCGTCGAGGTTGCGGTACCCCGTACCGGAGATGGCGCTGAAGTGTACGAACACATCAGGGCCGCCGGCGTCCTGGGTGATGAAACCGAAACCTTTGTCACCGTTGAACCACTTCACGGTGCCAGTTGCCATAGCGATCCCCTCCTTTCCTGGCCAGACTCGACCTGTGGATCACCAGGACGTGGCCGTGGTCCCCGTAGGGACCGGAGGGATCTCCATACATATTGATGTTGCGCCCTCAAGAAGCCTCAATGTAGCGCGCCAGGCCCAGGGCGGGAACATCCGATGCTTTCCCGCCCGCCCGAGGCACGACCCGCCAGGGGGCCACCGCTACGCTCGGGCGGGATGCCCTTCGCTGTCCAAGGCCACAGAGTGGCGGACCGAAACTTGCCGGCGTGGAGCAGGACAACCCTGCAGGCGGGCGCCGTAGCCGTGTTCGTCCAGACCCCGACCAGTGCCGAGCTGTACAAGTACGTCCCCAACCACCGGCCCCCACTGCTGTCGATCCTGGTCATCGTCATCACCTTCGTGGCCACGATGCTCCTCTTCACCAGCCTGGAGCGCAACGAGGCGTGGCGGCGCTTCGCCGCGTCGAGGGGCGTCACCGTCGCGCTCCTCGGCGGGCTCACCGCACTCAGCCCGATCGCCTACCACCTGTGGGCCCATCACCTGCCGAAGGGCACGTCGGCCTCGGCGGTGACCCTGGCCATGACCCTGCCGGTCCACGCGTTGCTCCACGGCCATCACCTCTACGACATCGCCCTGCCGGCCTCGGTGCCGGCCAGCCCGGGGCCGGGGTGGATCCTGCTCAACGCCCCCTTCACCCTGATCCGCGCTTCGTGGCTCCTCATCCCGTTCTGGGTGACCGCTGCGGCGGTCACCGTCAGGATCGCCTTCCGCCGCGGGCTGGAGGTCAACGTGGCCCTGGTGCTCCTCGCCTCCTCCCCCCACTTCGTCCGCATGCTGGCCGAGAACCAGGACCTGCTGATCGTCCCCTGCGCCATGATCGTGGCCGTGGTGGTGGCCATCCGGTGGGTGCGCTCCATGCCCGCAACAGCCGTCCTCGGGCTCTTCGCCGGTGTGGTCGCCACCTCCCGGCTCATCTACATCGCCTTTCCAGCAGTGCTCGGCCTGATCGCCTGGCGGCGGTCCCGCCGTCTGGCCGTCACCGTGACCATCATCGGCATCGGGACGGCCGCAGCGTGCCACCTGGTGGCCTCCATCGGCATCCACCCCTATCCGCCGGCCCACCTCTTCGGCCGGGCCAGCGTGAAGGAGCCGACCCTCAACATCGCCATCGGGGCCGTGGTCACCACCGCCGTGATCCTCGGCCTGATCATGCGCTACGTGCGCCACCGCGACAACACCTGGCTGTGTTGGCTGGCCGGATCCTGGGCCATCGCCCATAGCTTCATCGGCATCGGTGAGCTGGCCGGTTCTCACTGGTCCTTCAAGTACTGGGAGGGCGCCAACTATGTCTTCGTGGGCGCTGTGCCCGTGGTGGCCGCAGTCATGGCCTGGCGTGCGTGGTCGGCGCCACCGGCTTCGGCGGCGACGCGGGTTCCGGCGCCGTTGGACGCCCAGGCGCCGGCCGCTGTCTGGCCCCCGGCCCTATCGGGTCGGCGCGGACTGCGCGATCTGGACTAAACCTGTTGAAAACCATGCGCGCGGCGAAGCGCCGGGAGATGGGGGGAACCACACATGGCTCATGGGGGCCTCGTTCGTCGGCTCAAGTCAGGTGACATCACGGATGCCGTCCATCGACTCACGTCTGCGGCCTCGACGCGCCGAGGGCGATCGGGGCCCAACCACCGCTTGGCCACGATCGGCCAAACGGCCGGGGAACTGAGGGGCGCAGCCCGGGAAGCGGCGCGCCGTGCCATAGACGACACCCTGCAGGCCGCTCTCGAGCGCAACGGCCTCGAAGACGCCCGTCGAGCGGCGAACCTCGATGTGGCCGTTCGCCGGCTCGAAGAGCAGCAACGCCAGACGCTCGCACTGTTGGCCGAGCTGCGGCACCCGGCAACGCCACTCCCGCCGGCCGGCGGCGGCCACGAGCTGGCCGCTCCCGGTCCCGCAGGGATGGCGGCGTCCGAGGTCCCTCCCGCTGCGGCCAAGCGCTCGCCGGCCAAGCGCGCGCCGGCCAAGCGCTCGCCAGCCAAGACCACAGCGTCCAAGGCGACCCGACGGTCGCCGTCCGCCTCGACGGCCAAGGCAGCCAAGACCGCCAGGGCCGCCCAACCCCGGAGGAGGGCGGCGGAACCCACGACCACCGAGACGCAGGGCGCCCCCGCCCGGGCCCGCCGGCCCCGCCCCATCCGCGCCCGCGGCCGCTGATCGCGTCGCTCGGAGGGGTCTGTCCACCGTTGTCGGTGAATCCCTCGCCGGCACCGCAGAGCGCTCGGGCCGGGGATGCGGGCAGGTGTGCCCGGTGATGGACGACGGCTCCCGGCCCTGCTGCTCAGCAGCTCGGGCCGGGGAGCCTGAGGTCCGGACGGATCAGGCCAGGTCGAAGCGGTCCAGCATCATCACCTTGTCCCAGGCAGCGACGAAGTCCGCGACGAACTTCGCCATGGCGTCGTCACTGGCGTAGACCTCAGCGAGCGCCCGCAGCTCCGAATTGGAGCCGAAGACGAGGTCGACGCGGCTGCCGGTCCAGCGGAGCTCACCGGTGGTACGGTCACGGCCCTCGAATGCCGACTGGTCGTCGTCGGTTGCCGACCACTGCGTGCCCATATCGAGCAGGTTGACGAAGAAGTCGTTGGTGAGGATGCCTGACGTCGAGGTGAGCACGCCCACCGACGACTCACCGGCGTTGGCGCCGAGCACCCGCAGGCCGCCGAGGAGGACGGTCATCTCCGGGGCGCTGAGGGTCAGCAGGTTGGCCCGGTCGACAAGCAGGTACTCCGCCGGCAGCCGGTGGCCCTTGCCCAGATAGTTGCGGAAACCGTCGGCGGTCGGCTCAAGGGCCACAAACGACTCGACGTCGGTCTGTTCCGGCGATGCGTCGGTCCGGCCCGGGGCGAACGGCACGGTGACCTCGTGGCCCGCAGCCTTCGCAGCCTTCTCCACGCCGGCACAGCCGGCGAGGACGATCAGGTCGGCCAGCGAGATGCGGACGCCGCCGGCCTGCGCCGAGTTGAACGACTGCTGGATCTCGTCGAGGGAGCGCAGCACCTGGCGCAACTGGTCGGGGTCGTTGACCTCCCATGCGACCTGCGGCTCGAGGCGGACGCGGGCCCCATTGGCTCCACCCCGCTTGTCGCTGCCCCGGAAGGTCGAGGCCGACGCCCACGCCGCAGACACCAGCTGCGAGACGGTGAGCCCGGAGGCCAGCACCTGCTCTTTGAGCTGGGCGACCTCTGACTCGCCGACCAGATCGTGATCGACGGCCGGCACCCGGTCCTGCCAGATGAGCTCCTCGTCAGGCACCAGCGGGCCGAGGTAGCGCTCGATCGGGCCCATGTCGCGGTGGGTGAGCTTGAACCAGGCCCGGGCGAAGGCGTCTGCGAACTGGTCCGGGTGCTCGAGGAACCGCCGCGAGATCTCCTCGTAGGTCGGGTCGAAACGCAGCGCAAGGTCCGTGGTGAGCATCGTTGGCGGCCGGCTCGGCGAGCCGTCCTCGGGGTCCGGCACGGTGCCAGCCCCGGCACCGTCCTTGGGCTGCCACTGGTTGGCCCCGGCGGGGCTCTTGACCAGCTCCCACTCGTAGGCGAACAGGTTCTCGAAGAAGCTGTTGCTCCACATGGTCGGGGTGGCCGTCCACGTCACCTCGATGCCGCTGGTGATGGCATCGCGGCCCTTGCCGGAGCCGAAGGTGTTGCGCCACCCCAGGCCCTGCTCCTCCAGGGGGGCGCCCTCGGGCTCGGCCCCGACGTGCTCGTCGGGGTCGGCCGCCCCGTGGGTCTTGCCGAAGGTGTGGCCGCCGGCGATGAGGGCGACCGTCTCCTCGTCGTTCATGGCCATCCGAGCGAAGGTCTCGCGGATGTCGCGGGCCGAGGCGAGGGGTTCGGGCTTGCCGTTGGGGCCCTCGGGGTTCACGTAGATGAGGCCCATCTGGACGGCGGCCAAGGGGCCCTCGAGCTGGCGGTCACCCGAGTAGCGCTCGTCGCCGAGCCAGGTGTCCTCGGGGCCCCAGTAGACGTCCTCATCGGGCTCCCACACGTCGGCTCGGCCACCGGCGAAGCCGAAGGTCGTGAAGCCCATGGTCTCGAGGGCGCGGTTGCCGGTGAGGACGATGAGGTCGGCCCACGAGATCGCCGCTCCATACTTCTGCTTGACCGGCCACAGCAGACGACGGGCCTTGTCGAGGCTGGCGTTGTCCGGCCAGCTGTTGAGCGGGGCAAAGCGCTGCATGCCGGCCCCGGCGCCGCCGCGACCGTCGCTGATGCGATACGTGCCGGCGCTGTGCCAAGCCATGCGGATGAAGAACGGCCCGTAATGACCGAAGTCGGCCGGCCACCAGTCCTGCGACGCCGTCATGACGGCGTCGACGTCTCTGGTCAGCGCATCGAGGTCGAGGCTGGCGAACGCCTCGGAGTAGCGGAAGTCGGCGCCCATAGGGTTGGCAACGGCGGGATGCTTCCGCAGGATCTTGAGGTTGAGCTGGTTGGGCCACCAGTCACGATTGCCGGAGCCCTCGGTCGGATGGTTGGAAGTCCGGCCGTGGGCGACGGGACATTGTCCCTCGCTCTCCTCCGACTGCATGTCTCCAACGACGGCATTGTGCTGCTCGGGCATGTTGGGTTCCTTCCGTGTGGTTCGGGCGGATCAGGTTGATCTGGGGTGGTCAGGCGGTCTGGCGGGCGGAGCAGGTGGGGCACATGCCCCAGTAGACGACCTCGGTCTCGTCGATGGTGAAGCCGCGGTCGTCCGACGCAGTCATGCACGGCGTGTAGCCCACCGCGCAGTCGACGTCGGCTACGACGCCGCAGGCCCTGCACACGACGTGGTGGTGGTTGTCCCCGACCCGCAGCTCGTAGCGGGCCACCAAGCCCTGCGGCTCGATCCGGCGAACCAGTCCGGCGGCGCTGAGGGTCCGCAGGACGTCGTAGCCGGCCTGGTGGGACACCGCCCCCACGCGCTGGCGCGCAGCCTCGACGATCGAGGCGGTGTCGGCGTGCGGGTGGTCAAGCAGCGCCGCAAGGACGGCGAGTCGGGGGCGGGTGATGCGCAGCTGAGCGCTGCGCAGCATCCTCTCGAAGTCCGTCGTCGTGGACACGACAGGGATAGTACATCTAATCTTGAATGAGTCAAGAGGAAGGATGTTCCGGGTCGGGGCTCGCCATGAGCGCCCCCGTCGTAGGCTGAGGGGTGCACCCCTGGACAGCGGCCCGGCCATCGTCGAGTTGAGATATGGCGAGCTCCTCGGAGGTAGCGGCCAACACAACCCCACGGCCCGGCGCACCGTCCGATACGGCAAGGACGGCGACTCCGCCAACTGGCGCGACCGAGGACCGCCGACCTCGTCGGGTCACGGTCGGGGTCCCGGGGGTGCCGGGCGGGTCGATGGTAGACAGGGCCGGGTCGGGGACCGCGGTCGTGTGCCGGCCGGCTTGGTTGATGGTGAAGACGGGTGTCCGGCGGGGAGAACGGTCCGGGGTCCCAGGGCGGAGAAGGCGGCGGCGGCCAAGCCTCGGACGGCGTTGAGGGCGGCGTCACATAGGGGCCGTTGCGTTGGCCGAGCAGCGCCCCCATGATGGTCACGGCCTAGCCAGCGACAGGGCGGGTGACAGCGAAGTACGCACCGCTTTCGGTGCTGTTCTCTCCGCCACGCTCGGGACGCTCGTCCACGAGGATCGCGGGTGTGTCCGGCGAGGGCATCCTCGCGGAGTCATCCGGCGACGGTGACAAGGGACCCGAGGGTCAGGTGCAGCCAGATGGTCTGGCCGGTCTGGTAGGGATTCTCGACGCCGCCGAGACTCTGGGGAGCCGTAGCTCGAACGGGGGATGTAGTGGATGGCGTCGCCGCCGTTGAAGTACGCGACCCAGAAGACAGGGTCGGCGTAGTGCGGTGCCGTCGGGGTTGGTGCCTCCCCATGGTTTGGATGGCGAGGCGTTCGTAGACGGGGAACGTGCCATCCGGGGTGGGCGCCTGGGAGATGCCGGTGTTGGCCGGGGTTTGGGCGACGACGGTACCGTCGTGCCACACGGTGAGCATCTCAGGGGATGCCTTTGACGCGGGGGCACAGGTGTAGCTGTTGGGGTTGGCAGGGGGGATGGGTGCCAGCGCTGACCACACGGCCGGCCCGGCGATCCTTGGCCGTGACGTGGTGATCGGCTTCGAAGCATGACCGCTCCGCGGGTTACCACGATGGCCTCGCTGGGTGCCCAGGCGGCGGCCATTCTCCAAGGCAGCCAGCCACTGTGCCCGCACCGTCCTGAGCGGACCATGAAGGACCGCGGAGCCCGCCCACCTCGGCAGGCGTCTCATGGGGGGCTCACGACGGTCACACCCTGCGACGACGAACGAAGATTGACGACAACTCGTGCGCCGACGGCTCCGTCGGTGAAAGCCACCGTCCCGTGATTGCGTACGACGATGTCGCGAACGATCGCCAGTCCCAGTCCGGCCCCGCCACTGCTGTCGTTCCGGGACTCGTCGAGTCGGGTGAACCGCCCGAAGACGACCTCCCGCTCACCAGGCGCGACCCCCGGTCCGTCGTCGGCGACGATGAGGCTTGCCGACTCTGTGTCGTCATCTGATCGTACGGTGACGACAACCTGTCCGTTGGCGTGACGCTCGGCGTTGTCCACCACGTTGGTCACCACCTGGCGGGCCTGGGCGTCGGCGATGATCGCGTGCACGCCCGCAGTGACATCCGAGCGTACGGCAACCCCGGCCCGGATGGGCCTGCGGCGAAGTTCGTCCGTGACGAGCTCGCTCAGATTCACCGTCTCAGAAAGGTCGGAACGCGGGTCGACCTCGAGTCGAGCGAGCGCCAACAGTGACCTCACCAGCCGTTCCATGCGGGCCTCGTCGAGAAGAACGTCGTTCGCTGTTGCCGGCCAATCCGTTCCTGCACCGCCGGCCAGGCCCACCTCGACCTGGGTCCGGATCGACGCCAGAGGACTCCGCAGCTCATGGGAGGCGTCGGCAACAAATCGACGCTGGCGTTCCGAGGACGTCTCGAGGCGGTCGAGCATCGAGTTCATCGTCCGGGCCAGGCGGCCGACCTCATCATCAACAGCCGTGTCCGGAACCCGACGGTGCAAATCCTGGGTGGTGATCTCAGCAACCTCGGCGCGGATGGCGTCAATCGGCCGCAGGGCCCGGCCGACAATCACCCACGTCGTGGCCGCCACCAACAGCAGCAGAAAAGGTAGCCCCACCACGAGACCGTCGACCACCGTTTCCACAGCGGCGTCGGTCGCCTCGAGCGACACCGCCGAGAAAACCGTCACCGGTCGGCCAGCCACGGTGGCGCCACGGGCCACGAGCAGCAACGGTCCTCCGTCAGTGACCGCAAGAGTCGACACGCGACGAACGGACGTTCCCTGCCCGAGCGGGACGAACGGGGCGACAGGCGGCTCCCCGTCGATGTTCGCCGACCCGGCAATGACCTTGTTGTGCCGGTCGACCACCTGCAACAAGGTGGCCTCCTGGTTGGGCGACGCCAGCGTCGTGGGGAGCTGCCCGGTAGCGGCCAGGCTGGCGATGTCGGCCGCCTGAGACACGGCGATATGGCGCCGGTCCTGTTCGAGAGTGCGCGTCAGCACCGTCACCAGCGCGGCCGCGCCGCCCGCCAGCGCAACGGCAACCACCAAGGTCGCCGCCACCGTGGTCCGCACCCGGACCGGGCCGAGGATCCGCAGCCAGCGTCTAACCATGCCCACGAACCAGCTTGTATCCGACCCCCCGTATGGTCTGGATGCTCTGGCAGTCGAAGGGGACATCGACCTTGCGGCGCAACGTGCTGATATGCACCTCGACAAGGTTGGCTCCGCCCTCGAAGGTGCAGTCCCACAGATGGTCCAGTATCTCGGCCTTCGCGACCACCTCTCCCGCCCGGCGCATCAGATACTCGAGCATCGTGAACTCTTTGGCGGTGAGGTCGATGAGGATGTCGCCGCGAGTGCAAACGTGAGCCGAGGGATCCAACCGCAGGTCACCGCACGTGAGCACCGAGGGCCGCTCCACCGCCCCCCGGTGCAACAAGGCCTGCAGTCGGGCGACGAGAGCAACCAACGAAAAGGGCTTGGACAACAAGTCATCGGCGCCGGTATCGAGCGCTTCGGCCTCGTCGAGCTCGCCGTCCTTGGCGGTCAGCATCAAGATCGGTGTCCAATTGCCTTCGTCACGCAGATCGGCGCACAACTTGAACCCATTGACCCCTGGCGACATGACATCCAACACGATCGCGTCGTAGGCGTTCTGGGCCGCCAGCCAGCCGCCCTCCGTCCCGTCCAGGGCGATATCTACCGAGAACCCCTCCGACTGCAAGCCGCGCTTCACCGCGGCGGCCAAGCGCTTTTCGTCCTCGACAACCAAGACCTTCATGACCGGAGTATGAAACCAGGACACTGAAGCCAACCTGAACACAGCCTTTAGCAGCCATCGGGAGGCTCGCCGAGACCTGACCGACCAGGCGATCGGTTCCTGAAGGCGACGCTTCAGGCTCGTTCAGAGTCGCTTCAGGACACCAAGCGCATGCTGAGGGCGTTCCAACCGGAACGCCAACGAAGGAGACACAGCATGCGATTGACCCAGAAGCTTGCCATCGGAGCCACCAGTCTCGGCGGGCTCGCCATCGGATCCCTCGGCCTCGGCCTCGCCCACGCCCAAACCCCTACCCCGGCGCCAGCACCCGCCGTCACGGCCCCGGCACCCAACGCCAGCGCCAACCAGGGAGGCGTGGACAACAGCGCCGCCGAAGCCCCCGACGCACCCGAGACGGCCGCCGCTA
>JALYZO010000141.1 GCA_030945745.1 Actinomycetota bacterium | reverse complement strand
GGCCAGTCGGAGGCTGGGTGGGCCACGTCGCCGGGCTGGTAGGTGGCGCCCTGGTGCTCACCAGGCTGTTCTCCGACCTGGGGCCACCCCCCTCCGGCCGTCCCCGTCGCCCCGACGGGGCTCTCTTCGGCAACCGGCCACACGTCCGAGCCCGATACCTCGGGAGCCGTCGCCGGCCACTCGGGCCGGAGAGCCTCACTCGGTTCCTGCCACTGGCGCCATGCGGCCGACGGCTCCCAGCCCTGAGCGTGCGCCACCGGTGGGTCACCGGGCTGTCCGTGGCTCTGCGGCGCAGGCTCGGGGTCGGGGTCCCAGCCACCCTTCTGATAGCCAGCCTGAGGGTCATGGCCTGGCCGCTCATACCCCTGCTGATGCGGCTCGTAGCCCGGCTCTCCCAGGTCATGAAAAGGTTGCTCGGCCATCACATGGTGAGCGACACCGGAGTCGTAGCCGTCCTGCGTGCTCGGCCAGCTCTGGGCTGCCTCCTCCGCAGTAGCGGATACCGCTGGCGGTTGCTCGCCTACTCCGCCCTCCACCTCGTAGGCCGCCGGGTCCCCACCGACGGTTGTGGGGTCCGCTTCGACCTGGGCAACGAGGTCATCGACAAAAAAGTCCGCTGCCGGCGGAGCAGCGATCACGGGCACGCGCTCATCCCACGGGCGGGGATCGTGGGCAGCGTCGGGGTCGATGCGGGCCGTACGACGTCGTCCTACGGGACGGTCGCGGGGCGCCCGTCGGGGTGTTGCCAAGGGTCGACGGGGCACGGCGGCCGCGGGATCGACGGTGTCGGGGAGGGGAAAGCGGTGCGCGGAACGCGGCCCTTCCGGCGCGGGTGGGACGTCGCCGAAGCGCAGCTCTCCCTCGGGGCGGCGTCCGGCCGCCTGGCCGGTGTCGAGAGCCTCTTCAGCTTCGTCGGCTCGGATGATTCGAACGCCTTCGGGAGAGCGCCGATCTTCGGAACCTTCGTTCCTCTTCTTCTTCCGCTCCCTCATCGGAGAAACCTCCTGTATCGCACGGGATGGAGCTCAGACGGCGAGCAACTCCTGTTCCTTGTGTTGGAGCACGCGGTCGATCCCCTCGACATACTCTTTGGTGACCTTCTCAAGGTCCTTCTCGGCTCGTTCGAGTTCATCGGAGGAGATGTCGCCATTCTTCTCGAAAGCTTCCAGGTCCTTGCGGGCGCCTCGGCGCAGGCTGCGTATGGCCACCCGCCCGTCCTCGGCCTTGCCATGGGCCACCTTCACCAGGGCCTTGCGGCGCTCCTCGGTGAGCGGCGGGAACGTCAAACGGATGACCGACCCGTCATTGCTGGGGTTCACCCCGAGATCCGAGCCCTGCACGGCCTTCTCGATGGCGGAGAGCGAGCTCTTGTCGTAGGGCACGATCACCAGCACCTTGGCCTCAGGGACCTGGATCCCGGCCAGTTGTTGGAGCGGGACCTCGGAGCCGTAGTAGTCAACGCGCAGCTTCTCGACGAGGGCGGGCACTGCCCGTCCGGTGCGCAGCGCGGACAGCTCTTCGGCCGCGTGGGCGACGGCTCTCGCCATCCTCTCCTGGCAGTCTGCGAGCACCGCTTCGGTGTAGTCGTCCTCCATTAGTGGATCAGCGTACCGATCCGTTCGCCTCGGAGTGCGCGACCCAGCATCCCGGGGGCCATGATGGAGAAGTACAGCACGGGCAGCGAGTTCTCCCGGCACAGGGTGATGGCAGTCAGATCCATGGCCCGGAGGTCCCGGGTCAGGTACTCGTCGAAGGTCACATCCTCAAGCCGCTTGGCGTCGGGATGCAGGCGAGGATCGGCGTCATAGATGCCGTCGGTGTCATGCGTGCCCTTGAGCAGGACATCTGCCTCGATCTCCACGGCGCGCAACGAACCAGCCGTGTCCGTGGTGAAGAACGGGTTCCCGGTGCCGGCGGCGAAGATCACGACGCGGTCCTTCTCCAGGTGCCGGATGGCGCGCAGACGGATGTAGGGCTCGGCGATCTGCGACATCCCGATCGCCGTCTGCACCCTGGTGGGCTGACCGTGGCGCTCCAGCGCGTCGCGCAACGCCAAGGCGTTGATGACGGTGGCCAACATGCCCATGTAGTCGGCGCTGGCCCGGTCCATGCCGCTGGCCGAGCCGGTGGCTCCCCGCCAGATGTTCCCACCACCGACCACGACGGCGATCTGGGTCAGCGTGGCTGCGCGGCCCTCGGCGATCTCCGCGGCGATGCGCTCGACGATCGCCCCGTCGATGGCCTCGTCGGCGGCATCACTCGCGAACGCCTCACCCGAGAGCTTCAGCACGACCCTCTTCCACGGCGGCTTGCTCACGACCGGACCATTGTAGTGCCCAGCGCCGTGGACCGCTGTCAGCTGCCGATCAGTGCCTGGGCGAAGCGCACCACGGAGACATTGCCGAGTCTGGTGGCGACGTTGATCTTGTCGTCCCTGGCATAGGGCTGCTCGACCAGCACACCGCCGGGAACACGCTTGAACCACCCGGTCAGCTTGCCCTCGACGATCTTGGGCATCGCCGCCTCCGGCTTGCCCTCATTGCGGGTCTCGGCGTCCAAGGTGGCCCGTTCGGCCGCCACCGCATCGGCTGGCACATCCTCACGGGTGAGGTGACCAGGACGGCCGAAGGCGATGTGCACGGCGATGTCGTGGGCCTGCTCGGTGGTGCCGCCGTCGAGCTCGACGAGGATGGCGTTGACCCCACGGCCGTTTTGGACGTGCAGGTAGGAGCTGAGCACGTGGCCGGAGGGCGCCTCGAAGCGGGTCACGGCGCCGACATCGATGTTCTCCTTGATCGTCACCTTGAGGTCGTCGACGGTATCGGCGTGCCGGGCCAGTCCGGACTCCTGGCCGTCGGCGGCGATGGACGCCGCCAGGTCATTGACCAGGGTGACGAACTGCGGGGACTTGGCCCCGAAATCGGTCTCCGACTTGAGCTCGACGATGGCCCCGGCGGAACCGTCGGCGGTGATCGCCACGGCGACCGCTCCCTCGGTGTTCTCCCGTCCGGAGCGCTCGGCGGCCTTGCCCATGCCCCGTTCGCGGAGCCAGGCCGCGGCCTTGTCGGGGTCTCCGCCGGTCTCCACCAGGGCGCGCTTGGCATCCATCATGCCGGCGCCGGTGGTGTCGCGGAGTGCCTTGACGTCCTGGGCCGAGATGTCTGCCATTGCTCTTCCTACTCCTGGGTGCTCGGTACTGGCTCGTTGGTCGGGGAGGCGGGGGGCACGGACGTGGCATCTGCCTGCTGGCGGGAGGCGACGAGGCGGGCTTCGCGCTCGGCGGCCTGCAGCGCGGCCTGACGGCGGGCTTCGCGCTGCTGGTCGGCTCGGCGCTGCTCCTCTTCGGGATCGAACGGCGCGGGCTCGGCCACCACGCCGGCGCTGACGATGCCGCGCCGGGCGGCGATGAAGCGGCCCTCTTCGACGGCATCGGCGATGACCCGGCACATCAAGGTGCCGGCCCGGATGGCGTCGTCGTTGCCGGGGATGACGTACTGGATGAGGTCCGGGTCACAGTTGGTATCGACGACCGCGACGATCGGCAGGCCGAGCTTGTTGGCCTCGGTGACGGCGATGTGCTCCTTCTTGGTGTCGATCACGAACACCGCCTGCGGCGGCTTGGCCATGCCCCGGATGCCCCCCAGGTTGCGCTGAAGCTTGTCGAGCTCGCGGCTGAGGATCAAAGCTTCCTTCTTCGGCATGGCCTCGAAGTCACCTGCGGAGCGCATGCGCTCGTACTCCTGCATCTTCTTCACGCGTCCGGAGATCGTGTTGAAGTTGGTGAGCATGCCTCCCAGCCAACGCTCGTTGATGTAGGGCATGCCGCATTCGGTGGCATAGCGAGAGATCGGGTCCTGCGTCTGCTTCTTGGTGCCGACGAAGAGCACGGCGCCGCCTTCGGCCACGAGATCGCGGACATAGGAGTAGGCGGTATCGATCCGGTCCAGGGTCTGGTTGAGATCGATGATGTAGATCCCGTTGCGCTCACCGAAGATGAACCGCTTCATCTTCGGGTTCCAGCGTCGGGTTTGATGGCCGAAGTGCACCCCGGCCTCAAGCAGTTGCCTCATCGTGACAACGGCCACGCGTCCCTCACTTTCCCATCGGTTGTTCGCGCGCCCCTGTCTCGTGCATCGCCGGGTTGCAGGCGACGACCGTGGGTGTGACAAGGGCCCATCAGGTCCCCGGAGTTGGAGACGGCAGCCATCTTACCGCGACCGGTGGCTGAAGCAGAAGCCGGGTCCAGGCGCCGGTGAGCCACGCTGCGAACTGGTCGGGAGTCCAGTCACAGTTCCTCGCTTCCCGAGGTCATGCGGGGGTTCCGGCTCTCCGCTGACAATGTGGTGCGGGATGACAGGTGATGGCTCCCCTCAGCCTCACCGGCTGCCGAACGCCTGGCTCCACTGGTCCCCGACCCGAACGACCCGGCCCTGAGCCTCCAGCTCGTCGAGGTGCCGAGCGACGGGGCCAAGCGGAAGCCCGCAGCGTTCCACGACCTGACCACAGGTGGTCGGGTGCCAACCCACGGCCTGGCACACCAGCTCGGCATCAGCGTCGAGGTGGCCGGCGCCGCTGACCTGCGTCGGAAGCGGTCGTTGTGGTGGTCTCGGCCACAGGTCGAACACCCCCAGGCCGTCCAGTACATCACCGGCGTGGCGGACCGGCGCCGCGCCGTCGCAGAGCAGCTGGTTGGGCCCGGCCGAGGTCGACGCCCGGACCGGTCCAGGAACGGCCCGGACCTCGGTGCCGCGAGCGAGGGCGGCCTCGACGGTCACCATCGAGCCCCCGGCGATGTGGGACTCGACGACCACCACCATGCGCACCAGTGCCACGATGATCCGATTGCGGGCGGGGAAGCGCCACGACGCCGGCGCTCCACCGGGTGGGGTCTCTGACACGACGGTGCCGGAATCGCCTACCCGCCTCCACAGATCGGCGTGGCGCCGCGGGTAGACGACATCGACTCCGCTGGCGGCCACGCCGACGGTGGCGGCCGGTGTCGCGCCCGGTGCCCTCGAACCCCCCGACCGACGAGCGTCCCAGGCCTCGAGGGCCCCGGCGTGGGCCGCCCCGTCGATGCCCAGGGCCAGGCCGGACACGACCGTGACCCCGGCCCGGGCCAGGTCGAGCCCAAGCTCGAAGGCGACCGAACGCCCCTCCGGCGAAGCGCGACGGGTGCCGATCACAGCGACGGCCGGCTGGCGCGCCGCCTTGAGGTCGCCTCGCCAGAACAGCACGCCGGGCGGATGGGGGTCATCGGCCAGCCTGGGCGGCCACCGCCCGTCTCCGGGCCAGGTCACCTGGATCCGCCGCCGTTGGCAGCCCTCCCACGCTGACGCCACGTCGAAGGACTGGGCCGCCGCGGCCCACGACCGCCGTGGCGCCGAGGCCCCCAAGCGGTCCGGCCGCAGTTCCCTCCCTGCGAGGATGCTCTCCCAGGCCTCACCGGGACCGAGCTCGGCGACCAGGCGGTGCAGGCGCACCGGACCCATTCCCGGCAGGTTGGCAAGGGCGACGGCGTAGGCCCCGGGCGGCAGGGGGTTCCTCGCCGGGTTGGAGGCGCTCATGCCGGCACCGCCTCCAGGGCGAAAGGATCGGCCCGGAGTGACAAGGCGGCGTGCACGTCCTCGATGCTGATGGCACCGGATCGTCCGCCGAGGTCGGCCAGGGTCCGCGCTACCCGCCGGACCCGGTGCAGACCCCGGGCCGACAGGCGCCCCTGGCGCAGCCGGGCCTCCAACAGATCCCGACCGGCGGGATCGACAGGTGCGACCTCGTCGAGGCGCTCGGCGGGAATCGAGGCGTTGGCATCCACGCCCCGCCGCCGACTGATGGCCCGGGCGCTGGCCACCCGGCCGGCCACCGTGGCGGTCGACTCGCTCGGTCGGCCACCGGCGCCCAGGCCGAGCAGCGCGTCGACATCGGGGCGGTTGACCGTGACCCGCAGGTCGAAGCGGTCGAGCAGCGGACCCGACACCTTGGCCGAGTAGCGAGAGCGCACGACCTCGCTGCACCGGCAGGCGCTCGGGGTCGTCCCCTCGCCGCAGGGACAGGGGTTCATGGCGGCCACCAGCAAGAAGCGGGCCGGGAAGGTCACCGCTGCCCGAGCCCGGCACACGAGGACACGGCCCTCCTCCAGGGGCTGGCGGAGGGTGTCGAGCACGTCGGCGGAGAACTCACCGAGCTCGTCGAGGAACAACACCCCGTGCGTGGCGCACGACACCTCGCCAGGGCGCATCGCCACGGTGCCCCCACCGATCAGCGAAACGGTGGACGAGCTGTGGTGGGGGGCCCGGAAGGGTGGCCGGCGGATGAGGGCGCCGGGTGGGAGGGGGACGGCCGCCGCAGAGTGGATCCTGGTCACCTCCAGGGCCGGTTCCGTGCTCAGAGGGGGGAGCAGGCCCGGCAACCTGCGGGCCAGCATGGTCTTGCCCGCCCCCGGAGGGCCCACCAGCAGCAGGTGGTGGGAGCCTGCGGCCGCCACCTCGACGGCCAGGCGACCCAGCGCCTGGCCCCGCACGTCAGCCAGGTCGGGTTCGGTGGCACCGGCGTCCTCCGGCGCCGGTCGCCGCCACGACGGCCAGCCCTCGTCACCCCGCAGAACGGCGACCACCCGGCGCAACGTCGTCGCCGGGCAGATCCGGTGGCGGTCGATGAGAGCCGCCTCGCCGGCCACCGACGCCGGGACGACGACCGATGCGGCCGCCAGTGCGTCCACGAGGGCCAGCACGCCAGGGACCGGGCGAACGGAGCCGTCCAGGCCCAGCTCGCCCAGGAACGCCAGGCCGTCGAGGCACCCGGTCGGCAGTTGGCCGTCGGCGGCCAGGAGGGCGACGGCGATGGGCAGGTCCAGGCCGGCTCCCCCCTTGCGCACCCCCGAGGGCGCCAGGTTGACCGTCATGCGGCGCTGCGGCCAGCGCAGCCCACTGGACAACACGGCCGCCCGGACCCGGTCCCTCGCCTCCCGACACGACGCGTCGGGCAGGCCGACGACGCTGAAGCCCGGCAACCCGTTGGACACGTGCGCTTCGACGGTGATCGACCGACCATCCACCCCGATGAGGGTGGCTGACGCCACGGTGGCGAGCATGATTACCTCCCGTTGATCTGCATGAGGAGGGGTCGGGCACCGACCACCGAGTGGTGATCAGACGATACCGGACACCTGCGTCAGGGGGCAGATGGCTCAGGGGTGTGCGACGGCGGCCAGCGCCGAGTCGAGATCCCTCCACAGATCCTCGATGTCCTCGATGCCGACCGACAACCTGATCAGCCCGGAGGGCACGCCTCCTTCACCTTCCCAGCGACCCCGCCGCTCGATCAGGCTCTCCACGCCGCCGAGGCTGGTCCCGGCTGTGATCAGCCGGGTGGCGTCGACGACGGCCTCCGCAACCGGGGCGGTGGCCCCACCGCCGGCTACCTCGAAGGACACCATGGTCCCGTACCCTCGCATCTGGCGGGTGGCCAGGTCGTGGCCGGGGTCCGCGACCAGGCCGGGGTAGCGCACCCTGCCCACGGCGCCGTGGCCGACCAGTCGTTCGGCCAGAACGGCGGCATTGGCCTGGGAACGTTCGAGCCGGATGGCCAGCGTGCGCATCCCCCGCAACGTGAGCCATGCCTCCCAGGGCCCTAGGGCGGCGCCGTGGAGGGACCGCCGGGTCAGCATGCGGTCCACCACCTCGGGACGCGCCGAGCAGACCAGGCCGGCCAGGACGTCGGAGTGCCCGGCCAGGAGCTTGGTGGCGCTGTGAACCACAGCGTCGGCTCCGAGAGCCAACGGTGTCTGCAGCAGGGGGGTGGCGAACGTGTTGTCGACAACGACGTCCATCCCCAGCTCGTGGGCACCGTCGCACAGGGCAGGGAGGTCAGCGATGGCCAGGAGCGGGTTGGTGGGCGATTCCAGCCACAGCACGCCCCCGGATCCGAATTCCCCGCTGCGCCCCGATGGCCGGGTCGGTCCCCCGGCCAGCTCCGTGCACACCTGCAGGACGCCGGTGGTGTCGGCTACGTCCACCGTCCGGAAGCGAAGGCGGCCTCGGCTGGCAGCGTCCCTCAAGAACCGCCGGGTACCGTTGTAGGCATCCCCGGCAACGACGACCCGGCCGGGTGTGGGCAGCGTCTCCAGGACGGCGGCGACGGCACCCATGCCGGAGGCGAACGCCACGGTGGCGCCTCCCTCCAGCACACCCACGGCCTCCTCGAGCGCCTCCCAGGTGGGGTTGGCATCCCGCCCGTAGACGACGTTGCCACCCTGATGGAACGTCGAGCTGAGCACGACCGGGGGGTTGAGTGGACCCCCGGGCGTGACGGGCGGGCGACCGGCGTGGACGACCAGGCTGGCGGCGCTCAGGTTGCGGTCATCGCTACGGCTCAAAACACGGCCTCGAGGATCTCCACCCGACCTCCGACAACGGCAGCCACGTCGAAGCGGATCCGCCCGCCGCGCCCTGCGGGTTGGTCCGCCAACCAGCGCCCGGCCACACGGCGCACTTGGGCCTGTTTGCGCACGGTGACCGCCTCCGCTGGGCTCCCGAAGGCCGCGCCGGACCGGGTCTTGACCTCGCAGAACACCACCACGCCCGGTCGGCGGGCGATCAGGTCGATCTCTCCGGTCCGGCATCGCCAGTTGCGGGCCACGACGCTGTAGCCGTGACCCTCGTACCACGCCGCCGTCAGGTCCTCGCCGCGACGACCGAGCGCCCCGGAGCCGGTGACGGCAACGATGGCTAGAGCTCCTTCTCGGGCAGCTCTTCGATGTTGACGTCCTTGAAGGTGACCACACGGACGGAGGATACGAACCGGGCCGGACGATACATGTCCCACACCCAGGCGTCCCCGATGGCGATCTGGAAGAAGGTCCTCGCCCCCTCCCCCTTCGCCTCGAGGGTGACATCGTTGGCCAGGTAGAAGCGGCGCTCGGTCTCCACCACGTACTTGAACATGGGGAGCACAGCCCGGTACTCCTGGTAGAGCGCCAGCTCGATCTCGGTTTCGTAACGCTCCAGGTCCTCCGCGCTCATGGCCGGGGATTGGTCGGACAGGGGCAGTGCATGGCGTCCATGCTAGGTCCTGGAGGGTGACAGGGCAGTCCTGTCGAAGAGCTCACCTCAGAGGAATGACGCCCGCTGCGGCGGCCAGATCTTCCATACGGCGCGCCCGACAATGGTGCGTTGCGGAATGGCTCCGAAGACCCGGCTGTCGGAGGAGTCTCCCCGGTTGTCGCCCATGACCCACACCATGCCGGCGGGTATCCGCTGGGGCCCGAACGTCGAAGTTTCTGTGGTCTTCGGTAGGTAGGGCTCGATGAGCATCCGACCATCGATGTAGATTCGACCTCCCTGACCCTGCACGGTCTCACCGGGGAGGCCGATGACCCGCTTGATGAGCACGGTCTGATCGGTGCTCAGGCCGAGACCGGCACCTACGTCGTGGAACAGGCGCGACGCCAGGTTCCGCTGCCGGGGTGGGGGTGCCTCACCGGGCGGGGCTGGGAAGACGACGACGTCGCCTCGATGAGGTCGGTGCAGATCGTAGGCCAGTCGGGAGACGACGACCCGGTCGTTGACCCGCAGCTGGGGCACCATCGAAGCCGACGGGATGTAGTACGCCTGCAGGACGAAGGTCCGCACGACCACGGCGACGATGATGGCCAGGACGACCAGACCCGCACCCTCGGCCACCAACCGCCTCGACGACCGGGACCCCGGTTGGATGCCCGGCTTCCCTGTCGATCCTTCTGTGGATGTCACCGTCATTGCGCCGCGTCAGCGGCTGACGCGCTTCTCCTTGATCTTGGCGGCCTTGCCGGTGCGGTCCCGCAGGTAGTACAGCTTGGCCCGGCGAACGTCACCCTTGACGGCAACCTCGATCTTCTGGATCACCGGCGAGTGGACCGGGAAGGTCCGCTCCACACCGACCCCGAAGCTGATCTTGCGCACCGTGAAGGTCTCGCGGACGCCGGACCCCTGGCGGCGGATCACTGCGCCCTGGAAGATTTGGACCCGCTCCCTGCTGCCCTCCACGACCCGAACGTGGACCTTGAGGGTGTCGCCGGGTACGAAGTCGGGGACGTCGGTCCTGAGGTGCTCGCGGTCTATCAGATCGGTCGGGTTCATGGCGCGTCAGCTCCAACGGTGTGACGGGGGACGACCGATCGTAGTGGATCGCCTTCGCCGCCCTCCATCGCCGGTCGGCCTCCGGTCAGCTCGGCGGGGTCGGGGGCAGGTCGGCCAGCACGGCCTGGTCTTCTGCGCTCAGACCGCCGCGACGCTCGATCAGATCGGGCCGCCGTTGGCGGGTCCGCTCCAGGGCCTGGCGCCGGCGCCAACGGGCGACGGCGCCGTGATCACCCGAACGCAGGACCTCGGGCACCGCCCAGGCACGGAAGGTGGCCGGTTGGGTGTAGTGGGGGTGCTCGAGCAACCCGTCGTCGAAGCTCTCCTCGGCGGCTGAGGCGGCATTGCCCATCACCCCGGGCACCAGGCGGACCACCGCTTCGACGACGGCCAGAGCGGCAACCTCACCGCCGTTGAGGACGAAGTCACCGATCGACAGCTCGTCGTCCACCAAGTGGTCGGCGATGCGCTGGTCCACTCCCTCGTACCGGCCACACAGCAGGGAGAAACCTGCAGTGGTCGCCAACTCCACCGCCGACTGCTGATCGAAGCGACGCCCCGTAGGCCCGAGCAGGAAGAGGGGGCGAGGAGGGTCGACGGCTTCGACGGCGTTGAAGACCGGCCCAGGGGCCAGCACCATGCCCGGGCCACCTCCGAAGGGACGGTCGTCCACCGCCCGATGGGGGTTGTCGGCACCGGCTCGCAGATCCTGCGTTCGCAGGTCCAGCAGCCCGGCACGCCGAGCCTTGCCGATCAGGCTGGCATCAAGCCAGGGCTCGACCAACCCCGGAAAGATGGTGAACACATCGATGCGCATGCGGCTCCTCGAAGTGGATCAGAGGTCGAGGAGTCCGGCAGGGATGTCCACCATCACCTGACCATCGTTGGACGTGGTGACGAAACGGAGCGGGATGAGACCACCACCGTCGAGGACGAGCAGATCGCTGGCCGGGTTCTCCAGCACCTCCGTCACCCGGCCCAGCTTGGTACCGGCTCCGTCCACCACATCGGAACCGATGAGCTCGTGGACCCACAGGGCCTCGGGATCTCCGAGTGGCTCGGCCTGGAGCATCGCCCCGCGGAAGGCGTCGGCCTCGGCTCGAGTGGTGATCCCGGCGAACGTCACGATCCAACGGGTCCGCTTGCTCGAAGTCGTGGTGACACTGGAGCGGAGCACCTCGATGGGACCGGACGGCCCTTCGAGCACCGATCCAGGGGCGAGCCGCTCATCGCGGTTGGTCACCAACTCTACGATCACCTGGCCACCGAGACCGTGGGCCTTGACGACCCGACCGACCTCGAGGAGCACCGGATCTCAGGCGCAGCGTCGTCAGTCGACGATGTCGACAGTGACGTCGACACCGTCACGGGCACCGGCGGCCCGCACCACACCTCTGATGGCCTGGGCCACTCGACCTCGGCGGCCGATGACCTTGCCCATGTCGTCGCCACTGACCCGCAGCGACAGTTTGGTGCCGCCGTGGCGGGCCTCACTGGTCTCGATGGACACGCCGTCGGGATCGTCCACGATCTGGCGGGCCAGATAGCCGAGGACGGCTCCGGCCCGGCCGGCGTCGGGACCCCAGGACTCGTCGGTGTCTGCATCGGCCGAACCGACGGTCCCGGGTTCGACGCTGGATTCGCCGGTGCTGCTCACGAGTCGCTGGCCCCCGCAGTTGCGGCAGCAGCGGCGGCCTCCGACTCGGCCTGTCGCAGGAGCCGGGCGACGGTGTCGGTGGGCTTGGCGCCCTTGCTCAGCCAGTCATCGACGCGCTCGCGGTTGATGATGACCCGGCTCGGCTCCTGGCGGGGCTCGTAGGTCCCGAGGATCTCGATGAAACGGCCGTCACGAGGTGAACGGGCGTCGGCGGCGACAAGGCGGTAGACGGGCTGCTTCTTCTTGCCGAACCGCATGAGACGGAGTTTGACGGCCATGGTTTGGTGAGCTCTGCTTTCTGTTGACGTCGTGTCCGGAGGATGGCAGATTGCCCCGGCCAGACCTAGCGACGTTTCTTCTTCTTGGCTGACTTCTTGGATTTCTTGCTGCCTGCTCGGGCCATGCGCCCCCCGATGCCAGGAAGACCCGATGCCTGCTTCATGTAGCTCTGCATCTGCTTGAAGCGGTCGAGCAGCCCATTGACCTCGGTGGTGGTCGTCCCACTGCCCCTTGCGATCCGCAGCCGCCGGGACCCGTTGATCACGCTCGGGTTCTGGCGCTCCGCCGGGGTCATCGAGTGGATGATCGCCTCGATCGGCCCGACCATGGAGTCGACGTCAGCGTTGCGTACGTCTTTGGGAACCCCCGGAAGCATACCGACCAACCCGGAGAGCGGCCCCATCTTCTTGATCTGCTGCATCTGATCGAGAAAGTCCTCGAGGGTGAACCTGCCCTCTTGGAGCCGGGACATGGTCGCCTCGGCCTCTTCTTGGTCGACGTGCTCCTCGGCCTTCTCGATGAGGGTGAGCACGTCGCCCATGCCGAGGATCCGGTCGGCCATGCGATCGGGGTGGAACAGCTCGAAGTCGCCCTGCTTCTCCCCGTTGGAGGCGAAGACGATCGGACGTCCGACCACCTCCTTGACCGACAGAGCGGCACCGCCTCGGGCGTCACCGTCGATCTTGGTGAGGATGACGCCGTCGAGGGCCAGGGTCTGGTGAAAGGCCTCCGCCGTAGCCACCGCGTCCTGGCCGGTCATGGCGTCGATGACCAGGAAGGTGTAATGCGGTTCGACTGTGGCGGAGATCCGGCGCACTTCGTCCATGAGCTCGGCGTCGATGGACAGCCGGCCGGCGGTATCCACGATGAGCACGTCGCGCCCGATGCGGATCGCCTCCTCGAGACCCTTCTTGGCCACCGTGACCGGATCGGAGGCCTCCGAGAAGACGGGGACGCCGGCTTGGCCGCCAAGCACCTGCAACTGTTCGACTGCGGCGGGGCGCTGGAGGTCGGCGCCGACCAGCATGGGGTTGCGACCCTGGCTGCGCTTGAACCACGAAGCCAACTTCCCCGCCGTCGTGGTCTTTCCCGAACCCTGGAGCCCGGCAAGGAGGATGACGGTCGGGGGTCGGGAGGCGTAGGTGAGCTTGAGCGCCTCCCCGCCCAGGATCTGCCGGAGCTCGTCGTGGACGACCTTGACCACCTGCTGGCCGGGTGTGAGGCTCTGGGACAGGTCCATGCCCACGAGCTGTTCACGCACCCGCCCGATGAAGTCCCGGACGACGCGGAGGTTGACGTCGGCTTGCAGCAGGGCCAGGCGGATCTCCCGCATCGCCTCATCGACATCGGCATCGCTCAACCGCCCACGGCTTCGCAGGCGCGTGAAGATGCCGTCGAAGCGGTCGGAGAGAGACTCAAACATAAGCTCTACCAGGCTAGACGACATCCGACGGCGCACGGCTACGGTCTGCGACGGAGACCCGCCGGGTCCTGGTTCGGAGCCTTTTCGGCCTTAGGCCGCGTGAGTAGTTCCTACGCATTCCCTTAGGCTCGCCTGCCCATGCTCACGTTGATCATCGTGTTGGCCGTCGTGGTCGCTGTGGCCGTCGCATCGACGACCACCTTCGTCGTCACCCGGCGTCGTCGGGGCGAGCTCGACACGGCCGAGACCACCGAGACACCGGCTGCTCCCCCACCGCAGTCGGCCCCGCCGACGGCCTCCGACGCGCAGCCTGGAGCACCGCCACGCAGCGTCGACACCCTCACGGACCCCGCGACCGGCACGACCGACCCCAGCACGACCGATGATGCCATCAACGCCGGGATCGACATCGAACCACCGGCGGCGGAACCCGCTGTCCTCGAGCGGCCGCGCCTCCGGGATCGCCTCGGCAAGGCCCGCAACCTCTTCGCCGGTTATCTGGGGTCGGTGCGGTCCCGCGAAAAGGTGGACGAGACGACCTGGGAAGAGCTCGAGGAGGCCCTGATCCTGGCGGACGTCGGCGTCGAGCTCACCACCTCGATTCTCGACGGCCTGCGGGCACGGTTGAAGAAGGACGGCCTGACCACGCCGGACGCCCTGGTCGACGCCCTCCACCAGGACCTGGTGGCCAGTCTCGTTGGTGACCGCCAGCTCCATCGGGAGCCGGAAGGCACCAACGTGTGGCTCTTCGTCGGGGTCAACGGAGTCGGCAAGACGACCACCATCGGCAAGGTGGCCATGGCCGAGTCCGCCGTCGGCACGTCCGTGGTCCTGGCCGCCGGCGACACGTTCCGGGCTGCCGCCGCCGACCAACTCTCCCGGTGGGGTGAACGGGTGGGCGTCGAGGTGATCCGCGGCAACGAGGGGGGCGACCCGGGGGCTGTCGTCTTCGATGCCGTCCGCCACGCCGCCGCTCGCCACACCGATCTGGTGCTGGCCGACACCGCCGGGCGGCTGCACACGAAGGTCAACCTGATGGAGGAGCTGAGCAAGGTCCGACGAGTGGCCTCCCGACCTCCGGGCGTAGTCAGCGAGGTGCTGTTGGTGATCGACGCCACCACCGGCCAGAACGGTCTGGTGCAGGCCAAGAAGTTCGCCGAGGCGGTGGAGGTCACCGGCGTCGTGCTGACCAAGCTGGACGGCACCGCCAAGGGAGGCATCGCTCTGGCCATCCAGGCCGAGCTGGGCATCCCCGTGAAGTTGGTGGGAGTCGGCGAGGCGGTCGGCGACCTCATCGTCTTCGATCCCGAGGAGTTCGTCGGGGCCCTCCTCGGCGAGTCCTGAGCGCCGCCCGCCTCCCGCCGAGGGCGCCGCCGGGCATCAGGGGGTGACGGGGGTTGCCTGCGTCACCCGCTCGCTCACCACCCTGGAGGATCCGCCCGGCGCCATGGTCACCCCGTACAGGCAGTCAGCGGCCTCCATGGTGCGCTTCTGGTGGCTGACGATGACCAGTTGGGCCTCCTGTCGGAACCCATTGATGAGATGCAGGAAGCGATGCAGGTTGACGTCGTCGAGGGCGGCCTCGACCTCATCCATCAGGTAGAACGGCGACGGCCGGCTTCTGAACACCGCGAAGAGGAACGCCATGGCCGTGAGGCTCCGCTCGCCACCGGAGAGCAACGACAGGCGCCGGACGTTCTTGCCCGACGGCCGGGCATCCACCTCGATGCCTGTGTCCAACAGGTGGTCGGGCTCGGTGAGCCGCAGCCGTCCCTGGCCCCCGGGAAAGAGGGTGGCGAACAGCTCCTCGAAGTTCTGGGCGACGTCGGCGTAGGCCACCCGGAACACCTCCACGATCTCGGTGTCCACGGCGCGGATGACCTTGGAGAGGTCACGGCGTGCCGAGCGCACGTCCTCGAGCTGTGCCTCCAGAAAGCCGTGACGCTCCTGCAGGGCGGAATGCTCCTCGAGGGCCATGGGGTTGATCGGGCCCATGAGGCGCAGCTCGCGCTCCAACTCGGTGCGCCGACTCGGTGCCGAGGTACCGACCGGAAGGGGAGGGCAGGGGGCGTGGCGCGTGGCATCCACCTCGATGTCGAGGTCGCGGCGGACGACTTCGACCAGGGCCTCGAGGCGGACCTTGGCCTCCGTCTCTTCGAGATCGATCCGTGCCGTGCGCTCCCGTAGCTCGGCCAGCTGACGTTCGGCGATGGCCCGCCGGCGGCGGAGGCTCTCCAGGCGATCGGCCAGCGCTCGACTGGCGTCCGCTTCGACGCTACGGGCCTGGCGCAACTCGTCGACGACGTCGCCCAGCATCCTCTCACTGCCCTTGACCAGCTCCGTCAAGCGTCCCAGGTGAGCTCGGTTGGCTTCCAGGCCCTGACGCCTGACAGTCGCCGTCTCCCGCTCCACCACGTTGCGCACCAGACGTTGCTCGACCTGCTCGAGGCGCGATGTGGTCATCCGGCGACGCTCCTCCAGGCCGGCGACGCGCACCTCGAAGTCCCGTCGCAGTGCCGCCACCGCCGCAACCTGCTCGGCCAGGCGACCCCGAGCGGCCCGCTCGGCTGTGGCCGACTCGGCGTCGGCCCGGGCCGTGGCCTCCAGGCCAGGCAGGATCTGCTCCAACTCGGCGACCCGCGCCAGCTCCCTTCCCAGGCGGGCCTCGGTCTCGGCCTGGGGACGGGCGGCGGTGGCAGCATCGGACTCGGCCGCCACGAGCTCGGATTCGGCTCTGGCCAGGGTGGCCGCCGCTGAGCGGGAGCGATCGGTGTTGACTTCCGTTGCACGCCGGGTCTCGTTGGCCTCCCGGCGGGCGGCATCGACCGCTGACTTGGCGCTACGCAGCTGCTCCCGGCCGTCGGCGGCGTCCGATGCCGCTGCCTGGGCGGCGGCAGTCGCCTCGGCGAGAGCCGCCCCGGTCGCCCCGGTCGCCGAGGTGCCGACCCGCCACAGGCCCTGGGTGAAACGATCGCCCTCCGGGGTGACCACCACCAGGTCGGGCCGAGCCACAGCCAGGTCGATGGCCTCCTCCCAGGCACCGTCGACGACGACGCTGCGAACCAGGATGGCGTCGAGCAACCCGGTCACGCCGGGGAGGCGAGCTCGGACCCTGCCTCGGAGCGGGGCCGCCACGACCCCCGGCAAGAGGTCCCCGAAACCGGAGACCAGCGCGGGACCGGAGGAGCCGGTCGGGTCGGAGAGGGCGATCACGGCGCCCCCGCCGTCATGGTGACGGAGCTGGTCGAGGCTGCGGCGGGCGGTTTGCGCATCGTCAACCACGACGGCAGCCAGCACCTCACCGGCGGCCGCTTCGAACGCCTTCTCGAATCCCTCATCGACGTCGACAAGCTCGAGGAGGGTACCGACCACCCCGGCCACGCCGGCCAGGCGCTCAGATCCGGCCCGGGTCCGGGCATCGTCGAGGGCCTGGGCGAGAGCCTCCGAACGGGCGGACCAGCGGTGGGCGTCGGCTTCGGCGCGCCGGGCGGCATCCTCCGCGGCGAACAGGACGGCCTCGGCGGCCGCCAACCGCTCCGCTGCCGTCGCCGCTGCCGTTCGGTGGGGTTCCTCATCGGCGTTGGTCGCCGCCAGGATGCCTCCCAGACGCTCGACCTCGCCGCTGAGGCGGACGACCCGGTCTGCAGTGTCGTTGACCAGCTCGTCGATGCGCCGGGCCTCGGCCCGGGATCGCTCGGCTGCGGTGCGCAGCGCACGCAGGTCGGCACGGACCTCGGCCGAGGGATCCACAGGTCGGGGGGCGTCACGGTCCCAGTGGCGTTCCACCTCCGCGCGCTCCACGCCAAGTGCCAACTCAGCTTCCTCCACCTCGGCCTCGGCCGGCCCCAGTGCCGCGGCCTCGGTCTCGGTTCCCTCCATCTGCACGCGCAGCGACGCCGCTTCAGCTTCCAGGCTCGCAACCACCCCCGTGTCGGCCGCCGCTTCCAGGTCGCGACGCACCGACCGGTCCCGCTCCGCCAACACCGCCAACTGGCCCTGGGCCTTGGCCCGCAGGCCCTCCGCCCGGAACAGCGACTCGGCCAGGTCGGCACTGCGATGAGCGTCGGCCGTCGCGCTCAACTCCGCCTCGGCGGCCACCACGCTGGTGTCAAAGTCCCGCAGGGCGCCGCGAAGCTCGGCCTCGGCACGACCGAGCTCGGAGCTCCTCTTGGTGGCGCTGACCAACCGGGCCTCGATGGTGGCCAGCTCCCGGCCGGCCAGGTGGCGGCGCAGCGCTTCCAGTTCGGTGACCAGGTCGCCGTGGCGGCGGGCGGCATCGGCCTGCTTCTCGAGCGGGCGCAGCTGGCGGCGCACCTCCCGCAGCAGGTCCTGGAGGCGAACCAGGCTGGCTTCGGTCGACTCCAGGCGCCTCTCCGCTTTCTCCTTGCGCCGACGGAACTTCAAGATGCCAGCCGCCTCCTCGATGACCAGGCGACGGTCCTCCGCCCTGGTGCTCAAGATGGCATCGAGGTTGCCCTGGGAGACGATGACATGCTGCTGGCGCCCAACGCCGGTGTCGGAGAGCAGGTCGACCACGTCGAGCAGACGGCAGGACACCCGATTGATGGCGTAGTCGGACTCGCCACTGCGATACAACGTGCGGCTGATCGTCACCTCGGAGAACTCGATGGGCAACAGGCCCGACGAGTTGTCGATGGTGAGCTCCACCTCGGCGCGGCCGAGCGCTGGCCGTTTCGGGGTCCCGGCGAAGATGACGTCCTCCATCTTGGAGGACCGGACCGTCCTGGGACTCTGGGCGCCGAGGACCCAAGCCACGGCGTCCACCACATTGGACTTGCCGCTACCGTTCGGACCGACCACCACGGTCACCCCGGGCTCGAACTCCAAGGTGGTGGTGTCGGCGAAGGACTTGAAGCCCTTGAGCGTCAGTGACTTCAGGAACACGCGACCTTCAACCTAGACCACCGGGGTGCAAGCCGGGCCGACCCCGCCGGGGCGTGAACGCTTCCGGCACCCGGTGGATCCTGGCTTCAGCTCTGGCAGCTCGGACAGGAGAAGCCACTGCGACCGGCGGAGCGGACCCGGATGATCGGGGTCCGGCACCGCCGGCACGGGAGGCCCTCACGACCATATGCCTGATGGAACGTCTGATACCCGCCCACCGACCCCGAAAGGTCCCGGTACTGCGCATCGGCCAGTGATGAGCCCCGGTGATCGATGGCCAGGCGCAGCGTGGCCCGTCGGCTGGCCCACAGCCGGCGAACCTCCGGCCCGCTCAGGTCGCAGGCCCGACGGTCGGCCCGGATCCGGGACGCCCACAGGATCTCGTCGGCGTAGAGGTTGCCGATGCCCGCGATGAACCTCTGATCCATGAGCAGCGGCTTCAAACGGGTGCGCCGCTCTGCAAAGAGGACGGCGACCTGAGGCCAGGTCAAGTGGTTGTCCAAAGCGTCGACGCCCAGATGGGTGAGCTCGGCGACGGCCCCGGTGACTGGATCCGTGGTGGTCACGAACAGCTGGCCGAACGTGCGCGGGTCGACGAAGCGAAGCTGGCCGCCCCCCTGCCAATGGATGACCACGTGGCTGTGGGGGGTCAAGGGCGTCTCGGCGTCCGTCAGCCGCAACTGGCCGCTCATGCCCAGGTGCACGACGAGCGAATCACCGCCTTCCAGGCCGGCAACCAGGTACTTCCCTCGGCGACGGACGTCGACGAGGTGCCGACCGGTGAGCCGGGCGGCCAGCTCAGGTGCGCGGCTGTGACGACGGAGGCGGTGGACCCCGTCGGCGACAACGAGATCGATGCGCTTGCCGACGAAGGCCGCCTCCAGGTCGCCTCGGACGGTCTCGACCTCAGGGAGCTCCGGCATGGCCGAGCTCAGGCCCCGTCGCTCAGGACGAACCGTGGTCCACGGCGAGGGTGGGCCGTTCGACGAGCTCCATCCAGGCGGCGCGGGCCGCCGCCTGCTCCGCTTGCTTTTTGGAACGGCCGTGCCCCTGCCCGCGGGGTTGGCGGGCCACGTGCACGACGGCGTCGAAGGTCTTGGCGTGATCGGGGCCGGCGTCTCGCACCGTGTAGATGGGCAGGTGATCGAACCGCCGAGCGCACAGCTCCTGCAACCGGGTCTTGTAGTCCTGGCCGCCAGGACCGACGGCGGCCTCGGCGATCCGCGCCCCGAGGAGGCGCATGACGAGATCCTCGGCGGCGTCCCATCCCTGGTCGATGTAGACCGCTCCGATGACCGCCTCGGTGGCGTCCGCCAGTATGGACGGCTTCTCCCGGCCCCCGGAGGAGTCCTCACCCTTGCCGAGCAGCAGGGCGATACCGAAGCGGAGCTCCAGGGCCACGTCGGCCAGCGCAGAGGAGTTGACGACCGAGGCCCGGACCTTGGCCAGCTCCCCTTCCGGCAGGTCGGGATAGGTCCGGAACAGGAACTGGGTGACGACGAGGCCGAGAACCGAATCGCCCAGGAACTCGAGGCGTTCGTTGGACCCGACCCCGGGGTTTTCGGCGCACCACGACCGATGCGCCAGCGACTGGACGGCCAGCGCAACATCGCCAATGACCCACCCCAGGCGATCGGCCAGGTCGCGGATCCGCCCTTCGACGTCGGCTGACAGCGGCAGGCGGATCGACCCCCTCAGTCGATGTCGAGCTTGGCGACGACGTAATCCACGGCGTCCCGCACGGTCTTGAGGTCTTCGAGATCCTCGTCGTCGATCCGAAACCCGACGCTGCGCTCCCCCAGCTCCTCCTCGAGAGCCTCGACGAGCTCGATGAGGGCCAACGAGTCGGCACCGAGGTCGTCGCCGAACGACGCTCCCTCGCTGATCGAGTCGGGACTCACCTCCAAGATGTCGCCCAGGCAGCCCTTGACAAGCTCGAGCACGGCTGGGCGGTCGAGGGGGGAACGTTCGACATGGGTCTCGGCGGGCACTCGTTGTCTCCTGGCTGGTCTGCTGAGCAGGGAATCTACCCCGATCAGGGGAATTTTGCGCTGAGGTCGCCGCCGCCACCCCCAGGCCGTCGCCCGCTCAGTCCGGTAGCGGCTTGACCGCAGCGTGGACCTGGGCCACCAGACCGTCGTCGGTGGCCGCTCTGGCCACTCTGATGGCGTTGAGGATGGCGGTCGCCGATGACGACCCGTGGCTGATGATGCACACCCCGTCGACGCCCAACAGCACGGCCCCCCCGTGGGTGTCGGGATCGAGCTCGGCGGCCAGGGGGACGAGCGCCGGCATGAGCACGCCCGACGCCGCCTTGGTCTCCTCGCTGGACCGCAGCGCCGCGATCACGGCCTGCATGGCGAAGCGGAGCGAACCCTCGAGCGTCTTGAGCACGACGTTGCCGGTGAACCCGTCGGTCACCACCACATCCACGTCCTCGGTCATGATGTCGCGACCCTCGACATTGCCGACGAAGTAAACGGCGTCCCCGGCGGCCCCGCCCGCCAGCAGAGCGTGAGCATCCTTCACGAGGGAGTTCCCCTTCGTCTCCTCCTCGCCGATCGACAGCAGCCCGACCCTCGGTCGGTCGATGCCGTAGCGCTGATGGGCGAACGCCGAGCCCATCTGGGCGAACTGCACCAGCCAGGCAGCCACGCACTCGGCGTTCGCGCCGGCGTCGAGCACCACCGTCGGGGTGCCACCGGGCACCGGGATGGGAGTGGCGATGGCGGGGCGGGCCACGCCCTTGAGGCGCCCCAACCGGAACAGGGCGCAGGCCATCGCCGCGCCCGTGTTGCCTGCCGAGATCATGGCCGACGCCCGCCCGTCGCGCACCGCCTCGGCCGCTCGCACGAGCGAGGAGTCCTTCTTGGTGCGCACGCCGCGAGCCGGGTCCTCGTGCATGCCGATGACCTCCCGAGCGACGATCACCTCCAAGCCGCGGGCGTCGAACGCATCGGGATCGCCCACGAGCACCACGTCGATGCCCTGCTCGGCGGCTTGGGCGGCACCGGCGATGACCTCGTCGGGTGCCCGATCGCCCCCCATGGCATCGACGGCCACGGGCGGGGTGTTTGCGCTCACCTTCGGCTCAGCGTCCGGCGGAGACTGCGACTCAGTCGACCTCTATGGCTTGGCGGCCCTTGTACCAGCCACAGCTGGAGCACACCACGTGGGGCAGCTTGGCCTGGTGGCACTGCGGGCAGACGCTGCGCGGCGGGGTCGTCAGCGTCCAAGCGCTGGCCCGGCGGGACCGGCTCTTGGCCTTGGAGGTCTTCTTCTTCGGAACGGCCACCGTGAACGACACTCTCTCTTCGGGATCTGACCACGAGGGAAGGCCTCGAGTCTGATGTTGTGGGACTCTGATCGACGAACCTCGACACTCTAGGACCTGGGCGACGTCGGCGCTGCACCGGGGGGCTCCCGGAGCACGTCGAGGGCCGCCCAACGATCATCGACGCGCTCGTGGCCACAGGCGCACCGATCGGTGTTGAGGTCGGCACCGCAGCGGTCGCACAGTCCCAGGCACTCCGGTTCGCACAGCGGAGCGATCGGTAGGTCCAACAGCACCGCATCACGGGCCAGGGGGGCCAGATCCAGGTGATCGGGACCCAGCTCGTAGGTCTCCTCGTCCTCCTCGGCATTGCGCTGGCGAGTGGACCGGGGCCGATAGACCTCCCTGACCTGTGCCACCAGCTCCCCGGAGAGCGCCTGACCGCAGCGGCGGCACCGACCAAGGAAGGGCGCCGATACCCGACCGCTGACCTCCACCCCACCGTCGATGGCCGACACGGTGACCTCGGCATCGACCAGGGTATCGGGGCCGACGACGGTGTCAGCGACCGAGAGGTGGCCAAGGGTGCCGCAACGGTGCTCGTGGTGCGACGATCCCAGCACTCTTCGCAACGCCCGAACGGGAACGAGCCACGGATCCGCCATGCGGCCTACCCTCGATCCTGGTCGAAAAAGGCATCCTCCCCGCCGAGGGTGTCGTCGCCCGCCTCCACACCGGCGATGGGTCGACCCTCGGCGTCGAAGACGGAGGAGGGGATGAGCTGCAGCCGCAGGCGGCCAGCGGCGACCGTCTTGATGGTGCGCTCGAGGACGATCTCGAATGAGGCCAGCTTGGTGTCGCAGTAGTCTTCGGCCTCGAGGCGCAGCCGGCGCGCCTCCTCGCGCGCTTCCTCAACGGTGCGCCTGGCGGTGCTCTTGGCCTCCCGGACGATCTCGGTACGCTCCACCATCTGCTCGGCTTGGCGACGGGCGGCGTCGACGATCTCGTCGCCCTCCCGGCTCATCTTGGCAAGGTACTCGTCGCGCTCCTTGAGCATCCACCGAGCGGCCTTGACCTCTTCGGGGAGGCGGTTGATGGCTTCGTCGAGCAGGTCGACGACCTCGTCTTTGTTGTCCAGACGGACTGATGAGGACAATGGCAGGGCTCGTGTCCCCTCCACGATCTCCAGCACGCGGCGCATGAGCGCCTCGGCATCCGGTCCCTGACGGGGCTCCGCGTTGGTCACGAGCCGAACCTCTCCTTCATCTTGGCGAACACCGGCTCGGGCACCATGGTGCCGATCCGGTCCGCGCCCCCGAAGCGGGCGAACTCCCGAACGTACTTGGAGGCGATGAACGAGTAAGACGACGAGCACGGGATGAACAGCGTCTCCATGCCGGCAGCCGCCTTGTTCATCTGAGCCTGCATGAGCTCGGCCTCGGCGTCGGACGCCACCCGCAGACCCTTGACGATGACATCGGCGCCGAGGCGGCGGGCCAGGTCGACCACCAGCGACGAGAACGAGTCGAGCGTCACGTTGGGCATGTGCGAAACCGAATCGGCGATCATGGCCCGGCGCTCCTCAATGTCGAAGAGGGGCTCGCCCTTCTGAGGGTTTCGCATAGGCGCCACCACCACGTGGTCGAACAGCTTCGCTGCGGTCTCGACGATCTCGAGGTGACCGTTGTGGAATGGATCGAACGATCCAGGGAACAACGCTGTCCTCACCGTGCTCCTCTCATCCGTGGCGGACCTCTCTCTCCATCCTTGTCAGTCCGGCCGAGCGACCGTGACCACGGTACCGCCGTACCGCTTCACCCTGACGACTTCCCAGCCGCCACCCAGGTCGATGTCGGCCCCGCTCTCGGCAACGGCCAACCCGTCGAAGGCGTTTCGTCGCAGCCCGACGCCTAGTTGTGCCCACTGGTCGAAGGCATACGGCGGATCAGCGAAGACGAGGTCGGCGCCGTCAACGACGTCCAGATGGGCAAGGGCATCGCCGTGCTGGAGGCGGGCGTTGGGACCCTGGAGGCCGAGCTGGATCAGGTTGGTCCTCACCGTCGCCAGAGCCGGGCAGTCGCGCTCCACGAAGGTGACCGAGCGGGCGCCGCGCGAGAGGGCCTCGAGACCGAGTGCCCCACTCCCTGCGAACAGGTCGACCACGGCGATATCGGTCACATCGATGAGGCTTCCCACCATGGAGAACATCGCCTCCCTGACCCGGTCACTGGTCGGCCTGGTGCGCAAGCCCGGGGGGGCCTGGAGGGCTCTTCCCTTCACGCGGCCGGCAACGATGCGCACGAGGGACCGTAGCGCGCCGCTCCCACCGGGCTCACCGCCCCTGGTTCACTGGGCATGGTGACCTCGCCGCCAGCCTCGATCGTCTGCGTCGACTGCGGGGAGATCGCGCACCTGTTGGCGGTCCAGGGTCCCGACGACGAGGACCGCGTGGCCGTGTACCGTTGCTCGGGCTGCTGGGACCGCTGGGATGTGGTAGTCGAAGCCGAGCCCGCCAGGTCCCCGGCCGGCCCGGCGGTCAGTTCTTGAACAGG
>JALYZO010000182.1 GCA_030945745.1 Actinomycetota bacterium | reverse complement strand
CCGTCTATGACATCCAGACCGAGAGTGGCGAGTACCTGAGCAGCAACCTCCGGGTCCACAACTGTTTCATCCTCTCCGTCGACGACTCCATGGACTCCATCCTCGAGTGGTACAAGGAGGAGGGGATCATCTTCAAGGGCGGGTCCGGCGCCGGGGTCAACCTGTCGCGCATCCGCTCCTCCAAGGAGCACCTCCGCGGTGGCGGCACGGCGTCGGGCCCGGTCAGCTTCATGCGAGGCGCCGACGCATCCGCCGGGACAATAAAATCGGGCGGGAAAACAAGAAGGGCCGCCAAAATGGTCATTCTTAATGTCGATCATCCTGATATCGAGGATTTCATCTGGTGCAAGGCGGTGGAGGAGCGCAAGGCTCGGGCCCTGCGCGACGCCGGATTCGACATGGACCTGGACGGCAAGGACAGCCACTCCATCCAGTACCAGAACGCCAACAACTCGGTCCGGGTCACGGATGAGTTCATGAACGCCGTGGTGGATGACGCCGACTGGGATCTCAGGGCGGTCATCACCGGCGAGACCGTCCAGACGGTGCGGGCCCGCGACCTCTTCCGCCAGATGGCCAAGGCCACCTGGGAGTGCGCCGATCCGGGAATGCAATTCGATACCACCATCAACCGCTGGCACACCGCGCCAAACAGCGGACGGATCAATGGCAGCAATCCTTGCTTCACCGGCGACACCATGGTCCACACCGACAAGGGCCTCATCTCCTTCAAGGAGCTCTTCGCCCGGGCCAACGAGGGGGAGTCGTTCGGGGTGTGGACCCATGACGCCACCAACCCTGATCATCCTCAGGAGCGCGTGGAGCTGACGACGCCAGAGGCGTTCATGATCACGGGAAGCAACGAGATCGTTCGCCTTCGTTTCGACAACGGGATGGAGGTCCGCTGCACGCCGGGACACCGCCTGTTCACCACCAACAGGGGCTATGTGGAAGCAGGCGACCTGATGCTCGAGGATCGGGTCAAGGTCCTTGACCTGCCGGCACCGGCGGTCCATGCCGACTACCTGCTCCCGGTGGCAACCGATCTGGCTGCCTACCGCCATACCGGAGATCATCGGCGGCCCGTCAACCTGCCCGAGAAGTGGAGCCTCGAGCTCGGGCACTACCTCGGTTGGCTGGTGGGCGACGGATCGGTGGCTGCCACCGGCACCATCAGCGCCGTGTACGGCTCTGTCGAGGATCAGCAGGCCGTGCTGCCCCGTCACAGTGAGTTCGCCACCTGGCTGAACGGGGGCCAGACACCGAAGCCAAGTCTGCAGGCGAACGGCACGGTCCAGCAGCGCCTGAGCCGGCGGAGTCTGACGGCCTTCTTCGCCGCTCTCGGCCTGTCGGCCGGACGGGGACCGACCAAGCGGGTGCCGACGTCGATCTTCCAGGCCCCGGGCGACATCGTGGGATCGTTTCTCCAGGGCCTCTTTGATGCTGATGGCTGTGTCCGCCGCAGCGATGCGACGGGCAGCTACGTGGGCCTCGGATCGAGCTCCCGCAGCCTGCTCGTTGACGTACAACGGCTGCTCTCGACGCTTGGGGTGTCCTCGCGGATCTACGCCACTCGCCGGGCGCACACGAAGGCATTTGCCTACACAAAGGTGGACGGCACGGAGGTGACCTTCGATGCGGCCGTCTTGTTTGACCTGCGGATCACCGCCGCGTCAATCCCTGTGTTCGCCCAGACGGTCGGTTTCTTACTGCCGTCGAAGGCTGAGAGGCTTTCGCAGCTCATCAGCTCGCGGGCCGGTGGGTTCCGTCGGGTGCCCACTGTCGCTCGCCTGGTCGAGCGGGCTGAGGACGGTTTTGAGCTGACCTACAACCTGAGCGAGCCGCGTAACCACTCATATGTCGTCAACGGCTTGGTGGTGCGAAATTGTAGTGAATACATGCATGTGGATGACTCAGCCTGCAATCTCGCCAGCCTCAATCTTCTGACCTTCATCGAACCTGATGGCCCGTTCGATGTCACCGGGTTCAAGGCGGCCACCGGGGTGGTCTTCACCGCTCAGGAGATCATCGTCGGCAATGCCGACTACCCGACGGAGGCCATCGCCGAGAACTCCCGCCGCTTCCGTCAGTTGGGGATCGGCTACGCCAACCTCGGGGCGCTGTTGATGGCCGAAGGTCTGGCCTATGACTCCGATGGGGGCCGGGCGTGGGCGGGAGCCATCACCTCCTTGTTGACCGGTCACGCCTATGCCACGTCGGCGCGTACTGCGGCGCGCATGGGCCCCTTTGCCGGCTTCACCCAGGACCGCGATGCCACCCTCGACGTCCTCCGCATGCACCGTGATGCCGCGGCCCACATCGATGAGGAGCTGGTCCCGCCGGAGTTGCTCTCCGCCGCCCAGCAGGCCTGGGACGACGCCGTGGAGACCGCCGAGGAGTACGGGGTCCGCAACGCGCAGGCCTCGGTCCTGGCTCCGACGGGATGCCTGGTAGCCGGATCCCTGGTGACGACCGACCGCGGTCTTGTGCGCCTGGCATCCCTCGGCGACCCACAAGGAGCGCAATGGCAGGACCTCGACGTCCAGGTGTCGACCGACGAGGGCCCCCGCCGGGCCACGAAGTTCTACGTCAACGGGCTCGAGCCCCTGGTCAGCGTGCAGACGTCTCGTGGACACCGGATCAAGGGCACCCCGCAGCATCGGATCAGGGTCGTCGACGAGGCCACGGGGGAATGGCGTTGGGTCCGCTTCTCCGACGTGCGCGCCGGTGATCTAGTACCGCTCTCGCTGGGTCAGATGGTCGGCGATCCCGTCGACGTCCGGATGCCGCCGTTGGGCGAGGCCTACTGGACCGGGGAGCACCACGCCACGGCGCCACGATCGATGACGCCGGACCTGGCCGAGCTGCTCGGATACTTCATGGGCGACGGCTCCCTGCATAGCCGTGGCCTCCGGTTCTGCGTGTCGGAGGCCGACACCGACGTCGCCGACCGCCTCCGGGACCTGGGCAAGAGCCTGTTCGGCCTGGAGGCAGCGGTCTCTCCCAGGAAGGGTTACACCGAGGTCCGCCTTGATTCGGTCCGGCTGACCCTGTGGTGGGAGGCCTGCGGGTTCGCCAAGAGGGCACCGCATCCCGGGTTCGCCGGCAAGGGTCACATCGCCCACGTCCCCGACGCCGTGCTCCACGCCAACGACCGGGCTGTCTACGCCGCGTTCATCCGCGGCCTGGTCGAGGCCGACGGGGACACCACCGCCGGGTACGCCAACCTGAAGAACACGTCGGAACAACTGGTCCGTGACGTTCAGACCCTGCACTTGGCGCTCGGCTTCCCGACCACGCTGTCGACCCTGTTGCCCCAGGCCGGCCACTGGGGTCGGCTGCCGATGTTCCACCTCCGGTTGCTCAACCTCGCTCACGTGGGCCGCTGGGCCGTCGATGTCGGTTTCATGAGTCACCGTAAGGCGCGCGGCCTCCATGGCCAACCGACCGTGCAGTCGGCGCGCCACGACCACATCCCGCTCACCAGACAGCTCATCGACCGGCTGGCCCCCGAGACCGGACGGCTGCGCCGGGTTCTTTGCGCCGAGCACGCTCGGGGCACCGTCTCGCGGCGAATCGCCACCGAGCTGTTCGACCAGACTGGGGACGCTGAGCTCGGCCGCCTCCTGTCTTTCTTCTACGACCGGGTGGCGACTGCCGACCTGGGTGAGGACGACCTCACCTACGACATCTCCGTCCCCGAGAATGTGACCTACACGGCGAACGGCTTCATCAGCCACAACACCATCGGCCTGCTCATGGATTGCGACACGACGGGCATCGAACCGGACCTGGGCCTGGTCAAGATGAAGAAGCTGGTCGGCGGGGGCACCATGTCGATCGTCAACCAGACCGTGCCCCGTGCCCTCGCCCGACTCCGCTACGACGAGGCCCAGGTGGAGGACATCCTGGCCTACATCGACGAGCACAAGTCCATCCTGGGCGCCCCCCACCTCTCCCCCGAGCACCTGGAGGTGTTTGCCTGCTCGATGGGTGACAACACCATCCACTACCGGGGCCACGTGCGCATGATGGCGTCGGTCCAGCCGTTCATCTCGGGCGCCATATCGAAGACCGTGAACCTGCCCCAGGAAGCCACCGTCGAGGACGTCGAGCAGCTCCACATCGAGGCGTGGCAGCTTGGCCTGAAGGCCGTCGCCATCTACCGCGACAACTGCAAGGTGGCGCAACCGCTGGCCACGGCCCGCAAGACGGTGGCCGACCCGACCGTCTCCGAGGCCGAGGCTCATGACGCCGAGCTGGCCCTCAAGGTGGCCGAGCTCGAGCAGGCCCTGTCCAAGCAGACCACCGTCGTGGTCAAGCAGCCGATCCGGGAGCGGATGCCGCGGCGGCGCCGGTCATCGACCTTCGCCTTCCGGGTGGCTGATTGCGAGGGCTTCGTCACCGTCGGTGAGTACGAGGGTGGACGGCCCGGCGAGGTGTTCATGAAGGTGGCCAAGCAGGGATCGACCCTGGCCGGGATCATGGACGCCTTCGCCATCTCCGTCAGCCTCGGCCTCCAGCACGGCGTGCCGCTGTCGACCTACGTGAAGAAGTACACGTCGATGCGCTTCGAGCCGGCGGGCATGACCGACGACGCGGACCTGCGCATCGCCCAGTCGCTGGTCGACTACATCTTCCGTCGCCTGGCGGTGGACTACATGAGCTACCCCGAGCGGCTCGAGCTCGGTGTGCTCACCACCCAGGAGCGGACCCAGCCGACGCTTCCCGGTGTGGACGAGGCCGTCACCCCCAACCAGTCGATCGTCGACGACCGCCTCGACCTCGACGGCCACACGGGGCCGTCGACCCGCAACGACGGCCCTTCCGGTACCGTCGGCCCGGTGGCCGGCGCCGGCCCGGTGGTGCCTCCCGCACGGTCGGTCATGCCCGAGGCCGGCGACGCACCGTACTGCTACCAGTGCGGCGTGCAGATGCAGCGGGCCGGGAGCTGTCACGCCTGCCCGTCGTGCGGGACCACCAGCGGTTGCTCCTGACGCAGCGTCCTGTCACGACTCAGGGTAGGTGGCGGCCACGGTGACCGTTGCCTCCACACCCAGGTAGGCCAGTACGGCGGCGGCCTCCCTGGTCAGGGCCCGCTTGACGGCTGGCGACAGCGGGTTGAACGCGCGGATCCTCAGTTCACCCGACGACAGCGCCCAGGAGGCGACGGCCCGTCCCCCGACGAGGGCGAAGGGACGGAAGAGGCCGTTGTCGGTGACCAGGGTGCGGTGGTCGCCGACGATGGGCCGACGGTCGCACCACCCGAGAAGGAGGGGATCGAACGCGCCGAGAAGGCGGGGAGGGGGCAGTTCGGCCTCGGTCGTCGTGCCCTTCAGGCTGACGAGCCCGCGGCCCAGGTCGTGGAGCTCAGCGGCGATGGCCGACAGCCCGGCGCGCACGTCACGCAGGGGCAGCCCTGCCCATCGGGCCAGGTCCCGGTCGTCGGCCGGGCCGTGCCCGGCGAGGAAGCGGCGGGCCAGGGACGCCAGGGCGACATCCCGATCGATCGGCGGCGGCGTGCCCAACCAGTCGGCCACCAGGACCCAGGCCTGGTGGCCGTCCCGGATCGGACCTCGCAGCGTGAGGCCCAGCAGGGCGGTGCGCATGAGGAGGTGGATGAGCGCCTGGCCAGCGGTGGGCACACCGGCGGCGTCGAGCCGGTCGCGCAGCTCGTTGCGGGTGAGCGGCCCGTCCGCCCTCAGGGAGCCCACGACCACCTCGGTCCCCCGTTGCACGTCCTTGGGGCTCAGTCCGGTCTCCCTGAGGCGCCGACTGCTGCCGGTGAACAGTGGGGGCGTGGTCAGGGCATGCAGCCACCAGTAGTCCTCGGCTCGAACCAGGTGCAGGGTGCCGCGGTTGAGGGTGGTGACGACCAGGGACCGATCGACGCTCAAGGCCCGTTCGAGAGCCTCGACATCGCCACCGTCGGTCCGGGACCGCACGGCCAGGCGGAAGCCCCTCGGGTCCTGGGCCTGGACGGCCAGGAGGCGTTCGGCGACCTCGACGGGATCGCCGGCTGGGGTGCCCGACAGGAGCTGGGCCCGGCAGCGCAGGGCCGTGAGCCCCGATGGAGACAGGCCCACGGGCGGGGCCACGCCGGCAACGTTCAGCGCAAGCGCAGGACCGGGCCGGCAGGCCTCAGGCCGCCGCTCGCATGGTCAGCACGCTGAACATCGCCCCGGTGGGGTCCACGCACAGCGCGAAGCGGCCGGGCTCGATGTCGGTCGGGGGCATCATGAGGGTCCCACCCAGCTCGGTGATCTTGGCCGCCGTGGCGTCGGTGTCGTCCACCAGGAAGTACAGACCCCAGTAGGCGGGGACCGATGCGGGCATGCTGGGCGGCTTGGGCATCGCCCCGCTCACCGAGCGGCCGTCCACCTTCCACTCCAGGTACTGCGTCGGGCCTTCGGGCGGGTTGCGCTCCGCTCCCCAGCCGAACACCCGGGTCAGGAAGGCCTCCGACGCGTCCAGGTCGGTGGCCACCAGCTCGCTCCAGCCCCAGGCGCCGGGCTCGTTGGCGACCTGGGCACCGCGATGCGTGCCCGGCTGCCAGACGCCGATGACGGCGCCCGTCGGGTCGGCGACGATGGCCATCCGCCCGGCGTCCATCACGTCGAAGGGCGGGGCGAGGACCTGGCCGCCCGCCTCGATGGCCCGGTTGGCGGCGGCGTCGACGTCGGCGGTGTTGACATAGGTGCTCCACACCGGCGGTCCGGGGTTCATCTGCGGCCCGATCCCCGCTACGCTCCGCCCCCGCAGGGTGCACACCCGGTACCCGCCCGTCTCCGGCGGGCCCTCAGGGCACTCCCAGCCGAACAGCGCGGCGTAGAACGCTGACGCCGCTGAAGGATCCGGGCTGGAAAGATCGACCCACGAGGGCACTCCCTCGGCGTACTCGTCCATGTCCATGGCACTCTCCCCTTCGTTTTCCGGCCACGCTAGTGGTTTGCCGAGGCCGGCGAAGGCGTCGCGCGGCCGATGCGGGGTGCGGTAACGATGGATGTCGTGGAAGCGAACCGGGTCCTCGTCGGCACGTGCTCATGGACGGACAAGACCCTCGTCAAGGACACGTCGTGGTACCCGAAGAAGTCCCTGTCGGCCGCCGAGCGGCTGGCGTTCTACGCGTCGCAATTCCCCATAGCAGAAGCCGACAGCACCTACTACTTCCCTCCGTCGCTCCAGCTCACCCAAGGGTGGGTGGAGCGGACCCCCGAGTCGTTCACCATGAACGTCAAGGCGTACTCGCTGCTCACCGGCCATCCGACCAGGCCGAACTCGCTGTGGCCCGATCTGCACGAGGCCATCAAGCCCGAGTTCGCCGGGAAGGCCAACGTCTACTCCTCGCATCTGGAGGATGACGCCGTGGACGAGGCCTGGCAACGGTTCGCGGCCATGCTCCGGCCGCTGCGCGAGGCGGGGAAGTTGGGGACGGTGCTGATGCAGTACCCGGAGTGGTTCACCGCCAGGAAGGCCAACCGTCTGGAGCTGGCCGCCATCCGGCAGCGGTGGGCGGACCTCCCGGTGTGCGTCGAGCTCCGTTCGCCCACCTGGTGGGACAGCGCCGAGGACCGGGACCGGACGCTGGGCACCCTGCGCGATCTCGGCCTGGCCCTCGTCGTCGTCGACGCCCCCTCCGCCTCCGGGCTCCCCGCGGTCGTCGAGGTCACCCATGCCGACCTGGCCGTCATCCGTTTCCATGGGCGCAACCACGAGACCTGGAAGAAGCCCGGAACCACCGCCGCGGAGCGCTTCCGGTACCTCTACTCGCCGCCCGAGTTGCAGGCGTGGGTGCCCAGGATCGAGACCCTGGCGGAGCGGGCCGGCACGGTCCACGCCCTGATGAACAACTGCTACGAGGACTACGGGGTCCGCAACGCCGCCGACCTGGCCTCCCTGCTCAGCGAGCCTTAGCGGCCGGGACCACGCAGGACCCGAACGGCGGTGGCCACCACCCAGGCGTCGCCCGCGGTCAGCCCCACCCGTTGCAGGAGACCGTGGGCCGGGGCGAAGGTGCTGGCGATCAGGAACGCTGCGCTGACGATCCCGGCAGCCGCTGACGCCCGCACCCACGACGGTTGCGCCCAGGCCCGAGCCGTGAGCAGAGGGGAGGCGGCCAGGGTGGCGTAGCCGATGCCGGCAAACACCGCATGGGTCGTGCCCTGGCCCTGAGCGTTGAGCGAGAACGCCGCCACCCCGAACGTCGACAGGCCGGTGCCGGCCAGCGCCAGCCGCGCCGTCCTGGGCAGCGCGGACCACGACGACGTCGCGTAGGCGACGAGCGCTCCGCCGTAGACGATGAATCCGGCCGTCATGGCGCCGCGGGTGGGAGCTGCGGTCTCGGCCAGGCGGCTGATGGCGTCGTTGATCGGCGAGTAGTTCGCTGCGCCGGCCCCGAGGATCGCCCAGTCGGCGACGAAGATCAGCGGTCCGACCACCCCGGCGGCCGTCAGGACCCCCTGGACCGCAGACCGACGTTGTGCCATGGGGGGTGAGCCTACGGCGACCGCTGAGTTCGAACCGTGACGGTCGTCCACCTTCCGTGGCTGCGGTCGTCGGATGGGGTCGAATCGTGTTCGTGGGTGGCGACGGCACCGTCGTCGCCGTGTCGTCGCTGAACGGTGAGGGAAAGCCTGACCTGGCCACGGTGGACAGCTTGGCCCGCCTGCAACTGGCTGCGCGTCAACTGGGGGGCACGATCGAGGTGCAGGAGATGTGCCTGGAGATGGCCGAGCTCCTGGAGCTCGTCGGGCTACGCGGGGAGCTCGGCGGGGAGGCCGAAGGCGGCGAACAGGTTGGTGTCGAGGAAGGCGTGGAACCCGGAGATCCGATCGCCTGACACCTCGATGACCTGCAGCGCCCAGGGCTGGTGGCCGCCTGCTCCGTCGGGGCGGTACTGGCCGAACGCCGCACACCCGTTGGCCTTCACCGGCAGCATGCGCGAACCCCGGCAGCCGATGCCGGGGCCCAGGAGCCATTGGCCGATCCTGGTCGCCCCCTGGATCCACATGGCAAACGGCGGCATCGACTGCACGGCGTCGTCGCGCAGAAGGGTGACCAGCAGGGACACGTCGTAGCGTTCGAAGGCATCCACGAACCGGGCCAGGAGCTCCTGCTGGTCGGCGTTCACGACCTCGGGCCGAGCGTCCTCCGCTTGCACGGTGGCCAGGGTGGCCCGCGCTCGCTGCAGGGCGCTGTTGACGGCGGCCACGCTGGTGTCGAGCAGCTCGGCGACCTCCGTCGCCTGCCAACGCAACACCTGGCAGAGGATGAGCACGGCCCGCTGGCGAGCCGGCAGGTGCTGGATGGCGGTGACGAACGCCAAGCGGATGGTCTCGCGCGCCACCGCCACCTGGGCCGGGTCGTCGGCATCGGGCAGCACCCGGTCGTCAGCGATGGGTGACACCCAGGCGTGCTCGGGTAACACGTTGGCCAGGGAGGACTCCTCGGGCGGGAAGGACGGACCGAGCTCCATGGGACGGGCCCGGCGTTGACGCCCCCGGAGCATGTCGAGGCAGATGTTGGTGGCGATCCGGTACAGCCACGACCGGACGCTCGACCGGCCCTCGAACCCGTCTGCGGCCCGCCATGCCCGGACCATCGTCTCCTGCACGGCGTCCTCGGCTTCGAAGCCGGAACCGAGCATCCGATAGCAGTAGCCGGTCAGCTCTCGGCGGTACTGCTCGAGAGCGGGCGGCGCCAGGGAGGATGAGCTGAAAGTCACCGTTCCCGATGGTAGGGCGACGGGATCAAGCAGGGGTGTCGACACAGGAAGGAGGACGGGGTGGGCCAGGAGAACTCATCGCTGGCCCTCGAGCGATGACTATCGGCCCGCAGCTCCGTCCTCATGGGAAACGGTCCATCGACATCGATCCAAAGGAGCGCAGATGAGTCTTCCCAGCGTGGTGTCCCGCGAGGAGTGGTTGGTGGAGCGAAAGAAGCTGCTACGCGCTGAGAAGGCCATGACCAGGGCCCGCGATGAGCTGAGCACCAGGCGCCGTGAGCTGCCCATGGTGGAGATCGACAAGGCGTACGCCTTCGAGGGCCCGGAAGGATCCGTCGGCCTGGTCGATCTCTTCGCCGGGCGGCGCCAGCTCATCCTCCGCCACTTCATGTTCGACCCGGCCTGGGACGATGGCTGTCCGAGCTGCACCGCGGCTTCCGACGAGGTCTCCAAAGGCCTCCTGGCCCACCTTCACGCTCGGGACACGACGTTCGTCACCGTGTCGCGCGCCCCGCTGGCCAAGATAGAGGACTACAAGGCGCGCCGGGGATGGACCTTCCCCTGGTACTCCTCCCACGGCAGCGACTTCAACTACGACTTCCACGTCACCCTCGACCCGTCCGTCGGTCCCGTCGAGTTCAACTACCGCAGCGAAGCGGAGCTCGTGGAGGCCGGCCTGGGCTGGTTGGCTGACGGGTCCTCCGAGCAACCCGGTCACAGCATGTTCCTCCGTGACGGGGACCGGGTGTTCCACACCTACTCGATGTTCGCCCGAGGGGCCGAGATGCTCGGGGGCTCCTACTACTTCCTGGACCTGACCGCCCTCGGTCGACAGGAGGCCTGGGAGGAGCCGAAGGGGCGGGCCGAGGACGCCCGCGGGGCCGTACCCGACTTCTCCGTGTGAGCCGTCAGTCGAGGCGAGTTGTGGCAGTCCCCCTATCGAGCATCGTCAGGTTGGACCACGCGCAGCGAGGACTCCAAGCTGTTGAGGCGTCGGTCCATCCGGGCGGTCAGGCGGTTGAGGCTGGTCCTCATCTGCTCGATGGCGATCCGGTCGCGGTCGGCCTCGCTCGCATGGCGTCCCCTGGCCCGGTCGTTGTGCTCATCGAGGAGGGGGCGGAGCCGAAACACCAGGGTCTCGGCGATCTCCGTTGGAGACAGCACCGAGGCAGCGACCCGCCGGGCGACGTCGACGGGATCGAGGTGGGCGGCGGCCCGATCAGAGCCTGGGCGCAGCTGCGCAACGGTGAGGGCGAGACGGTCGGCGAGCTCCGGCAGCCGTTGGGCCAGGGTGCGGTCGATGGCCCTGGTCACGCACTGCTCGACGAGATCCTCGACGTCGCTCCCCGACGGAGCCCGACGGTCGTCGCTTCGACGCACGTCGTTCGGGCGCAGGCCAGCCGGCCCGGCGCGGTCGAGCGCGCCGCTCGGAGCCGGCGGCCCGGCGCTGGCGACGACGATGGGGACCTCACCCGTGGTGAGCTCCCGTTGCGAGATCCCTGGGCCACTGGGTGCAGCGAACGTCCGCAAGGGTAGGTCGGCCAGGGCAGACCGGAGAGCCTCGGCGATGAGGTCAGGCAGGGAGCCAGCGGGGAGAGGGTCGACCGGCACCGCATCGAAGGGGGTCCCCTGGGGTCGATGGCGCCATGCCATGACGGCTGCCTCGGCCAAGCGGCCCCCTCCGGTGTAATGGCGCGCCTCGGCTGGCACGAACTGCAGCCCGCGACCGGGTTCCGTGGCGAGGACCAAGCGCCGAAGACCCTGCCCATTGCCCGACCACACCTCTACCTGTTCGCCTTCCTTCGCTCGACGTTGGGCGTCGGCCAGCAGATCGGCGATCTCCCGCCGATCGCGCCACCCCCGATCCTCCGTCTCGTCGCCGGAGCGCAGCGAGAAGATGACCTCGTGGAGATCATCGGCCGGCGAAGGGGCCAGGAACCAGCTGACGCTGGTCCGGTACCCCTCTTGGATGAGGGACCGCATCAGCCCGACAATCAGCACCCGCGTCGTCCGGGGACCACTCGCCGCCACGTCGAGGACGCGCCGAGCGTGAGCGGCCTCGGCGGTAAGACCGGTGGTAGGGGACGAGGTCGGCTCGGATTGGGGAAAGGGCATGGATCGCTACCAGGCTCGGATCGCAGTTGGCCGACCGTACCAACAGCGGCTCGTGGTCGACGGCCACCTTGCTCGCCACCAGCCGCGCCGCTCCGTCGCCCAGGCCCAGGCCCAGAGCGGCGAGGTTGTCCTATCGTAGTGAGATGGCCCGCTCCGACAAGGACACCACCTCGGAGAACAAGGCGGACAAGAAGGCGGCGAAGGAGAAGAAGCATCGGATCCGGGGCTCCATCGGCCGCTTGACCATGAAGTCAGCGTTCCTCCGAGGACGCTACATCCGCCGGGTCCTCAAGAGCATCGACAAGGCGAAGGCGAAAGGCCGCCGCCTGCCCCCGGAGCTCCACGAGCTCTCCAAGCAGCTTTCCCGCGTCCCGAAGAACAAGCAGGCCGAGGCCCTCGACGAGGCGATCAAGGCCGGGCCCGACGCGTCAGACCATGCCGGCCGGGCCATGCGCCGGGCTGCCGTCGCTCAACAGCGCCAGAGCGGCCGCGGGCAGGGTCGCTATCGACCGGGGATGCCTCCACCCCCGCCCGGGCAGCGCCGCGGCCGTCCCCGTTGAGCTTCCCGTTGTCCCACGGGGTGGGAAGCTGGCGAAAAGCGAGCGACGTCACGGTTCAGCGTCCCAGGAGGTGGAACTCCTCGTTGGGAACCAGCGCCAGGGCGTGTGCCATGCGGTTGGACAGGGCGAAGAGGGCGACCACGGCCGCCATGTCCCAGATGTCGTCATCGTCGAAGCCGGCTGCGCGCAGCGCGACGATGTCTTCGTCGCCGACCTCTTCGGGGCGAACGGAGAGCTTCACCGCGTAGCTGAGCATGGCGTGTTGGCGCGAGGTGACGGGCGCTTGGCGCCAGTTGGTGGCGACCAGGTCGGCGATCAGGGGGTCCTTGGCCCGGACCCGGAGGATGGCCCCGTGAGCAACCACGCAGTACGTGCAGGACCGCTCTGCACTGGTGGCCACCACGATCATCTCCCGGTCGGCCTTGGACAGGCCGGACTCCGATTCCATCACAGCGTCGTGGTAGGCGACGAACGCACGGAACTCCCCTGGACGGCGAGCCAGGGCGAGGAAGACGTTGGGCACGAAGCCGCTCTTTTCCTGCACGGCCAGGATGCGGTCGCGGACGTCGTCGGGGACGGCGTCGAGGGTGGCGGTCGTCGGTACGTCGAAGCGGGAGAAGGGCGCCATCGGTCTCGACGCTACTTCGTCCACCCCAGCCGAGGGATTCGTGAACGACTTTCAACCGGCCTATCGTCGACGTCCGATGACCCTCTCGTCCCGCCGGGTTCTGTCAGCTTGAGGGTCGAGGTCCCCCACGCCCTGCAGTCCGACACCCTGCGGTCCGACACCGTGGCCCGGGCGGTGCGGGCGGGCATGTGGTTCTCCGACGGCAGCCACACGGTGGTGGGCATCGGCGGGGCGACCTGCGTCGAGGTGGTGGCGAAGGAGGCCGGCGACACCATCCGCCGACTGGTGGCCGATGGGGCACCCGGGGTCCTCTTCACGGCCGGTTTCGACCCGGAGACGCCGACGACGCTGATCGTCCCCGAGCACTTCGTCGTCGATGCCGGCGTCGTCGCGCTGGAGCCTCCCGGAGTGCCTTATGAGGCGACCAGCCTCGAGGTGAGAATCAGCGAGTCCGCCCGATCGTGGTCGGCGTCGGTGGCCGAGGCGGCAGCAGCCATCGCGGAGCCGTCCAACCCGTTGAGGAAGGTCGTGCTGGCCCGGGAGCTGCGGGCCCGGGCCGACACCGTGATCGACCCCCAAGCGGTGGTGTTCCACTTGGCGGGGACCTTCCCCACCGCATTCCTCTACAGCATCGGGGGCCTCGTCGGAGCCAGCCCCGAGCTGCTCGGGCAGGTGTTCGCCGGGGGCTTCGCGGCTCGAGCCCTGGCCGGCACCATCGGCCGTGACGGCGACCCGCTGCGCGACGCCGAGGTGGCCCGGATGCTGCTCCACTCGGCCAAGGACCGCCATGAGCATCAACTCCTGCAGAGCTTCCTGGCCGAGCGGCTCACGCCGTGGGTGGACGACCTCAGCTACGAGGCGGAGCCCGAGTTGCTCACCCTCACCAACGTCCACCACCTGATGACCGTCTTCGGCGGCCGGGTGGCGCGCGCCGCGTCGGGGCCGGGCGGGCTGGTTGACCTCGTCGGCGCCGTCCATCCCTCGCCTGCCATCGCCGGCGTGCCCCAGGCCGACGCCCTGGCCTGGATCCGAGCGCACGAGCCCCCCCGCGGGCGCCTGGGCGGCTTCGCGGGCTGGACGGACCGGGAGGGCAACGGCCAGGCCGTGCTCGTCATCCGCAGCCTGGAGCTCGACGGCAGCACGGCACGCCTGGTGGTGGGCAACGGGATCGTCGCCGATTCCAATCCGGCCGACGAGGTGCGGGAGAACCAGGCCAAGGCCCGGGGGATCCTCGACGCCGTCACCAGCTTGTAAGGGGGCGGCTCCCGACAGCGCGAGAACCCTGGGTACCATCGGCACTCACACTCGGTGCGGCATCCCGCTGAGCGCCGAATGGAGTCCCCACATGAACCGACGAAGGGTGTTGCACCCGTCGAGCCCGGCCAAGTCCGGGCCGCCGAGTGGCGTCAAGCGCGGTCCCGCGCCCCCGCCGCCGCCCAAGTGGCGCCCGTGGCTGCTGGTGATCGGCGTCCTGATCAGCATCGGCCTGCTGCTGGTCCCGAACATGAGCAAGGCCCAGCCGAAGGCGCTGAACTTCACCCAGTTCACCACCCAGGTCAACCACAACCAGATCAAGTCGGCCACCATCGACAACACCGGCAAGGTCAGTGGGAAGCTGTCCGACGGCAGCTCGTACACGTCGCAGATCCCCACGGCCATCGCTGACAACCAACTGGTCGGCGACCTGCAGAACCACAACGTGGCCATCACCGCCTCCACCAGCAGCCGCTTCTCCCTCGGCACGCTGATCGTTGACTTCCTCCCGCTCATCCTGTTCATCGGGTTCTTCGTCTTCATCGGCCGCCAGGCCAAGCGTCAGCTCGGTGCGGCCGGCGGCGGGATCATGGGCGTAGGCCGCTCCAAGGCCAAGGTCTACGACGAGGACAAGCCCACCACCCGCTTCGCCGACGTGGCCGGCTACGACGGCGCGAAGCGCGAGGTGTCCGAGGTGGTCGACTCGCTCAAGCACCCGGACCGCTACGAGAAGGCCGGCGCCGTCGGCCCCAAGGGCGTGCTCATGGTCGGCCCCCCCGGGACCGGCAAGACGCTCCTGGCCCGGGCGGTGGCCGGCGAGGCCGAGGTGCCGTTCCTGGCCCTGACGGGCTCCAGCTTCGTGGAGATGTTCGTCGGCGTCGGAGCGTCGAGGGTCCGGGACCTGTTCAACGATGCCCGCAAGCGGGCCCCGTCGATCATCTTCATCGACGAGATCGACGCCATCGGCCAGAAGCGGGGTGGCAACGGCGCCTTCGGCTCCAACGACGAGCGGGAACAGACCCTCAACCAGATGCTGGCCGAGATGGACGGGTTCGACCCGGCCACCGGCGTGGTCGTCATCGCCGCCACCAACCGCCCCGAGATCCTCGACCCGGCGTTGCTGCGGCCAGGGCGCTTCGACCGGACGGTGGAGATCCCCCTGCCCAGGGCCGCGGAGCGCCTGGCCATCTTGAAGGTCCACTCTGCGACCAAGCGCCTCGAGGGCGACGTCAACCTCGATGCCGTCTCCCGGGGCACGCCGGGCTTCTCCGGAGCCGACCTGGCCAACCTGGTCAACGAGGCGGCCATCCAGGCGGTCCGCCACGGCCGCTCGATCATCAACCAGGCCGACTTCGACTTCGCCCGGGACCGGATCCTGCTGGGTCGCCGGGACAGCTCCAACGCCCTGCTCCCCGAGGAGAAGCACTCCGTCGCCGTCCACGAGACCGGCCACGCCCTGGTTGCCGCCCTGTCCCCTCGGGCCGACCCTGTGGCCAAGGTGACCATCCTCCCCGCCGGAGCGGCACTGGGAGTCACCGAGCAGCTCCCCGAGGTCGAGCGGCACCTCTACCCGGAGAGCTACCTGAAGGACTCCCTGGCCGTCCGCCTGGGTGGTCGGGCCGCCGAGGTGCTGGTGCTGGGCGAGGCGTCCACCGGGGCATCCAACGACCTGGCCGGGGCCACCGAGCTGGCGACGCGCATGGTGCGCGAGTGGGGTCTGTCGGATCGCATCGGGCCCATTGGCTACTCGTCTTCCAACCCCGGTTACCTGGGTGACTCGGGGCTCGGCAACCGCCCCTACGCCGAGGAGACCCAGCGGGTCATCGACGAGGAGGTGGCCGCCCTCCTCCGCGAGGCGGAGGCCCGGGCCGTGGAGCTCCTGGCGACGCACCGCATGGAGCTCGACCGGGTCGTGGACCTCCTGGTCGAGCGCGAGACCATCGACGGCGCCGACCTCCAGGCCATCATCGAGCACCGGGTCCCGGCGCCGGCGCCCGTGCCCGCGGTGGTGCACGCCACCAACGACACGATCCTCGACCGGCCCCGCAATCGGTGAGTCGGGGGCATGGAGCCGGAGCTGCGGGGCGACTTCCGCCGGGAGCTCGATGCCCTCGACATCTCCGTCGCCGCCCTCTTGGGTCTGCTTCCCGAGGCGATCCGGACGGCCACCGCCGCACTGCTGGGCACCGGGGGACTGGCCGAACGGGTCTGGGAGTGGCGAGGGCTGGTCGAGGACCTCTACGGCGGGGTGGCCGGCACCGTCGAGTCGATCGTGGCCCGCCAGGCGCCCGTGGCCCGGGACCTGCGGTTCCTGCTCGGCTGCGTCCGGTTGGTGCCGACGCTGTACGACTCGGTCGACCTGGTGGCCGACGTCGCCTCGCCGGCCGCCACCGGGGTGGGCTCGGCCGTTGGTGAGCGAGCCAGGATCCTCATCGTCGAGGTGGGTGAGCAGACCGCGTGCACCTGGACCGCCGTCGAGGATCTGTGGGCCAGGCGCGACGAGGCGGCCATGGTCGCCGTGCGGGAGCGCGACGACGCCCTGGCCGAGGTCCGCTCGGCGCTCAGCGCCGAGCTGGGCACCGGCGCCATCGACGTGTCGGTGACCATGCAGGTGGCGTTGGTCGGACGCTCCTTCGAGCGCCTCGGCCGCCACGCAGCCACCGCCTCGGGGGTCATCGCCCACATCGGCCCGAAACGCCCCGAGGCGACGTAGCCTGTCGGTCATGGCACCCGAGGTCGAAAAGTCCGACGAGGCGTGGCGAGCGGAGCTCAGCCCCGAGCAGTACGAGGTGCTCCGCAGGGCGGGCACCGAGCGGCCGTGGTCCGGCAAGTACGTGGACAACCATGATGATGGGACGTACCACTGTGCGGCGTGCAAGGCCACGCTTTTCTCCTCTGATACCAAGTTCGAATCCGGCAGCGGCTGGCCCAGCTTCACCGAGCCGGCCGTCGCCGAAGCCGTCGAGCTGCTCTCCGACGTCAGCGTGGGGATGACCAGGACCGAGGTCCGTTGTCGCCGCTGCGGCAGCCACCTGGGCCACGTCTTCGACGACGGTCCGCGGCCCACTGGGCAGCGCTACTGCATGAACTCGCTTTCCCTGGACTTCCAAGCCAGAGACTGAGCCGCACGCTGAGCACGGGTTCCGCCAGTCCGGGTCCGGCTCCCGACGCGCTGGGCCGGAGTGTGGTGATCGCCGATGGGGGAGTGGTCCCGGTGGCGTGGACGGGGCGACCGCGGGTGGTCATCGACGCCACCGTCCTGGCTGATCCCGCCGTTGTGGTCGCCGCCCTCCACCAGGCGTGGGCCGATCGCCAGGCGATCATCATCGAGCTGGGTGTCGACCCTCAGGTCTTCCGCCAGCCGCGCCCCGTCGACCTCCCGGTGTGGTCCCTCGACCCCGGCGTTGAGCTGTGGGAGGACCGCCTGCAGTTCCTCACCTGGGCCAACACCTACGACGCCCGCAGCGACGCCGCACACCCGGTGTGGTGGTGGGCCACCAAGGCCGCCCGCCTGGGGGCCGAGCTCGTCGGCGTCGGCGACGCGGGGCCAGGAGACGTGATCCTTCCCGACGGTCGGCGCGCCTGGATCGACGGGGGACCGCGCGCTCCCTTGAGCGACGATGCCCTGGCCGGCCTCGCCGTGATCCACCGTGAGTCCGTCGAACGGGGACGGCTGGCCGTTGCTCCCCGGCCCGCCGCTCCGCTCGCGGACCTGGCCGTCGACCAGCTGGCCGCCGTCGCCCATCGCTCGGGGCCGGCCCGGATCATCGCCCCGGCCGGTTCCGGCAAGACCCGCGTCCTCACCGAGCGCTTCCGCCACGTGCTGGCCGACCGTGGGTGGGATCCTGACGCCGTGCTGGCCGTCGCCTACAACAAGAAGGCCCAGGAGGAGCTGGAAGCGCGCACCGCCGGGTTGGGGGCGCGAACCCGGACCCTCAACAGCCTGGGGCTGCACCTGATCAGCTCCGCTCGGGGCCGAGCCCCGGCGCTCGTCGCCGAGCGTGACGCGCGCCGCATCGTGGAGCGCCTGGCCCCGCTGCGGCGGCACCGAGCCAACACCGACCCGATCGGGCCCTACATCGAGGCGCTCTCCGAGGTCCGCCTGGGCCTGGTCGACCCCGAGCTGGTCGAGGCCGAACGCGATGACGTCCCCGGCCTCTCGGAGCTGTTCGACCCCTACCGCGCAGAGCTGTCCTCGGCCGGCGCCGTGGACTTCGACGAGCAGATCTACGCTGCCGTGGAGGTGCTGCTCGCCGACCCGGCTTTTCGCCTCAGGGCCCAGATGGCTCACCGCCACCTGCTGGTCGACGAGTTCCAGGACCTGACCCCCGCCCACGTGCTGCTCATCCGCCTCCTGGCCGCGCCAGGCCTCGACGTGTTCGGCGTCGGTGACGACGACCAGGTGATCTACGGGCACGCCGGCGCCGATCCGGCGTTCCTGATCGACTACGACCGCTTCTTCCCCGGAGCCGGGCACCATCCCCTGCAGGTCAACTACCGCTGCCCACCCGAGGTGGTGGGAGCGGCGTCCACGCTCCTTGGCTACAACGACCGGCGGGTGGCGAAGGTCATCCGCCCCGGCCGATCCAGCGCGGGGGCGGGGGCCCCGCCCGCTCTGGAGGTGACCACCCATGCGGCGGGGGACGGGGCGACGACGTTGGTGTCGGCCGTCCAGGCATGGCTGGAGGCCGGACATCTCCCGGCCTCGTTGGCCGTCCTGACCCGGGTCAACTCGTTGCTGCTGGCCCCCCATGTGGCGCTCACCGAGGCGGGGGTGGCCACGCAGTCGGTGCTCCGCCCCGACGTGTTGGAGCGGACCGGTCTCCGGGCCGCGCTGGCTTATCTCCGCCTGGCCACGGCCCCGGAGTCTGCGATGGCCGGCGGGGACATCATCGAGATCCTTCGTCGCCCCAGTCGCGGCCTCCCGCCCTGGTTCTCCGAGCGACTCCGGCGTCGCTCCGCGTGGTCGCTGTCGTCGCTGGCCGCCGTGTCGCGCCGTGTTCCCGAGCGCGACGCCATCAAGGTCGAGGAGCTGGTGGACGACCTGGAGACCCTGCGGCGTGCGGCCGACAGCGCCATGACCACCGCCGATCTGTTGGCCCTGATCCGCGAGGGCATCGGGCTCGGCGGAGCCATGTCCCTGCTCGATGCGTCCCGGAGCGGGGAGGGGTCGAGCCACCTCGACGATCTCGAGGCGCTCGAGCAGGTGGCCGGGTTGCATCCCCGGCCGGCGACGTTCGAGGACTGGCTGCGCAGCCGGTTCGACCGCCAGAGCGACCCCGAAGGTGTGACGCTGTCCACGGTCCACCGGGTCAAGGGCCTGGAGTGGGACGGCGTGATCGTCTACGGGGCGACGGCCGGGATCGTCCCCCACAGGCTGGCCGAGGACGTCGAGGAGGAGCGCCGGGTGCTCCACGTGGCCATCACCCGTGGTCGCGAGCGGGTGCAGATCCTGGCCGATGGGCGGCGGCCCTCCCCGTTCCTCGCCGAGCTCGACGGGCGGGCCCGCCGCACGGCGCCGACGACCGGTCGGGAGCCGGGCGCCGCCGTGGTCGAGCGGACCCGACGGGAGCGCGCCCCGCTCCGGGATCTGCCCGCCGAGGCGGTCGGCCTGGAGGAGGCGTTGAAGGCCTGGCGCCGGGAGCGGGCCAAAGCCGACAAGGTGTCGGCGTTCATCGTGTTCTCCGATCGCACCCTTCGGGCCATCGCCACCGCCCGGCCCCCTTCGCTGGCCGCCCTGCGGCGCATCGACGGGATCGGGCCGACCAAGCTGGAGGCCTACGGGGAGGAGATCCTGGCCCTGATCGCGGGCCGCGGCGAGTAGCCGCGGCTCGACGCCAGATCGGTCCGCAGCGGTGCCTACCCGTATTCGACGACGTCGGGCGGCGGGGTGAGGCCCAGGACGTCGGAGGGCGCCTGCAGCGAGACGTCGCGTTGGTAGAACAGCTTGTAGCCGAGATGCCAGCGGGGGTCGGCGGCCAGCAGGCTGTACACCGACGCCTTGTTCGTCGGCTTGCCGAAGCCATCCATGTTGAAGGTCAGGGCCAGGTTGGGCTGCGCAGCGATGGCGGGCTTGTCCTCGACCATGGCCCGGTTGAACTGGTGGATGAGCAGGAGCTTCTCCGGCAGGCGTCCGGCCGTGGTGAGCTGAGCCAGCCAGCCGGAGATCTGGTTGATCTCGCCGCCCGTGGTGTGACCGATGACGCGTCCGGGGCGTTGGCCGGCACTCAGCTCCCATTCGGGGTCGAGCGCCAGGCCCACGTCCGGCTGGCGGAGCCAGGGGGCGAGGGTCTTCGCGTCGGCCAGGAGGTTGCTGAGCCCGGGCTGGATGTCGAGGATCAACATGCCGCCATGGGCCCGCACCACCTTCAGGTAGGCGTCGATCTGGGCGTCGGGGAGACGAAGGCTGTAGTCACCGGTCGACCCGGGGGACGCCTCGGCGGCGTAGGCGATGAGCTCATAGCTCGGGACCAACGTCGTTCCCGGCCTGGCGTAGGGGGCGGCCGCCGAAGCCAACTGCGACCACAACTGTTCGGGGGGAGCGTTGCCCAGCACCCCGAGGGTGGGGAGGCCAGGTGTTCCGTAGAAGGCCACCAGGCGATGCGAGGGGAACAGGGTCCGGCCACCGCCCGGCTCGTTCGGTGGGGGAGGCAAGATCGGCTGATGGGCCGCCTTCGTCTTCGTTGCCCCTGACGACCCGCCTGCTCCCACCTCTCGGGCCCCGAACACCACCAGGGCGACGACGGCCACCAGGATCAGCCCGGCGACGAGCCGTCGGCGCCAGAACTGCGCCTGGGTGGGCCGGATCCGCACGGGCCGACCGGGGATCATCGGGCACCTCGGAGGAAGCGGGGTGTCGGGGTGGGTACCCGATCCGGCACGGTCACCGCCATGACTGTTGCTCCCTCGAGGTGATGGCCACCCGTCTCCCGGTTGGCAGAGCCCTGAGTTTTGCAGAACTGGCGCCGGTAGCGTCGCGGCCATGCCGCCGCCACCGGTGCGCCGGACCGAGCTCCCAGCGTGAAGGATGCCACGCCCAACTCGGATCCGTTCACCTCCATGGTCCCCTTCGACGGGGGCCGCAGCTACCAGGCGAGTCGCCGAGTCCGGCTGGGCGACGTCAGCTCAGGAGGCCACATCCGCCTGGACGCGGTGGCCCGCTACCTCCAGGACATCGCCGGGGATGACGTCGATGACGCCGGTATCAACGGCGAGGCTGGATGGGTGGTGCGGCGGACGAGCCTCGAGGTGCGCCATCGCCCGGGCTACGAGCAGGATGTCGTGCTGGTCACCTGGTGCTCGGGCACCGGTGCGGCGTGGGCCGAGCGCCGCACCACGGTCAGCCTGGCCGGCCGCCCGGTCATCGAGGCGTCGTCGGTGTGGGTGTGCATGGATCCCGTCTCCAGACGCCCGAAGGCCCTCGACGAGCGGTTCTTCGCCGCCTACGGCCGCACGCCGCAGTCCCGTACCGTCCAGTCCCGGCTCCAGCTACCGGGGGATCCGCCCGTCGAGGCCGTTCGCAGATCCTGGCCGCTGCGTGACGCCGACTTCGACGTGCTCGGCCACGTCAACAACGCCATTGCCTGGTCCGCCATGGAGGAACAGGCGCAAGGCGGGCGCATCGCCCGGGCCCAGGTGGAGTACCGCCGGGCAATAGAGGCGGGATGCGAGCTGGGCGTGGTCAGCGACGTTCACGACGGCCTGATCGGGGCCTGGCTCATCGACGGCTCGGGGGTCTCCGTCGTCTCCGCCGTCCTCCAGATGACCGATCCTCACCAGTCTGCGGCCAGGACGCGGCCGTCACGGGCGTGAACGGCGCCGCTGGGCCGCTTCGGTCAACACCGACGGCTTCCACCCTGCGTCGTCGACGTTGATGTTGGTGCCAGGAGCCACGATGTCGTCGATGCGCTCCAGCACTCCCTGGTCCAGGCGAAGGTCTGCCGCTGTCAGCTGCGACTCGAGTTGCTCCATGGTCCGCGGGCCGATGATGGGGGCGGTGACTGTGGGGTGCTCGAGGACGAAGGCCAAGGCCAGCTCGATCAGGGTGAGGCCCGCAACGTCTGCCACCTTGGCCAGCTCGGTCACCGCCGCCAGCTTGCGCTGGTTGGCCGGGACGTTGAGGTCGTAGACGCCGGGTACCCGCTGCGAGCGCCGGCTGGTGTTGTCCTTGCCCTCGCCGAAACGCCCGGACAGCCATCCACCGGCCAGGGGGCTCCACGGGATCACGCCCATGCCGTAGCGCTGGGCGACCGGCAGCACATCCCGCTCGATCCCACGAACCAGGATCGAGTACGGCGGCTGCTCGCACACGAACCGCTCTCGCTCCCGCCGTTCGGCCACCCACTGGGCTTCGACGATCTGCTCGGCGGGAAACGTTGAGCTCCCGAAGGAGCGGATCTTGCCGGCGTGGACCAGGTCACTGAGCGCCCCGAGGGTCTCGTCGATGTCGACCGCCTCGTCCGGGCGGTGGATCTGGTAGAGGTCGATGTAGTCCGTGCCCAGCCGCCGCAGGCTGTTGTCGCACTCGGCGATGATCCATCGCCGGGAGTTCCCCTGGCTGTTGGGGTCGTCGCCCATCTGGGCATGGACCTTGGTGGCCACCACCACCCGTGACCGGTCGACCTGGGCCAGGGCCTTGCCCACGATGACCTCGGACTCCCCGGCGGAGTAAACGTCCGCGGTGTCGATGAAGTTGATCCCGGCGTCGAGGGCCCGGTGGATGATGCGCACCGACTCGTCATGGTCGGTGTTGCCCCATCCTCCGAACATCATCGCTCCGAGACAGAGCGGGGAGACCTTCATGCCGGTTCGTCCGAGGGTCCTGGTGTCCATCACGCCACCCTAGGGGACCCCCGAACAACCTCGCCGGCCCGATCAGCCGGAGTGGACGTCGTCCTCAGCCAGGGTCCGCTCCGCACGATTGCGCTGCGCCCACAGATTGCGCCGTCGCTTCCAAAACGGCGTCTTCCACACCTTGAAGCCGTCCCGCCGGCCCGGCTTGGGCTCCTGGCGCGGCTTGGGGGACGCCTTGCGGCCGACGTCATGGGCACCGTTGGGACAGATGGTGTCCTCCAGGGCGTCCTCATCCCAAAGGGCCACATGAAGCTGGGCCTTGGACTCGTGACGCACCTGGCGGGTACTCCGCCTCCGGTGACCACCCACGTCGGGGAACGGGGCAAGGTCGTCCTTGGGAAGATCTGCTCGGGTTTGGCTCAAGGGAAGCCTCCTCCTGCATGTCCGGCCGACGGTGAACCGTCGGCACCTGTCTCATTCTCTCACGAACGGGCGGGCGTGCCTAGCATCTTCGCGTCACGGCCCGGTGACGGCCGGACCCTCGACCCCGACGAACAGGGCTGAGCGGTAGTACCGCAGCTCCTCGAGGCTCTCGGAGATGTCGCCCATGGCCCTGTGCGCGCCCTTCTTCTTGGGCGCAGCATCGTACTTCTCGGGGTACCAGCGGCGGGCCAGCTCCTTGACGGTGGAGACGTCGATGGATCGGTAGTGCAAGAACGCGTCGACCTCCGGCAGCCAGGCGGCCAGGAAGCGCCGGTCGGTGCCGATGGAGTTGCCGCACAGCGGTACCACGCCCGCCTTGGGGATGTGGGTCCTGAGGAACTCCAGGGTGGCGGCGCCGGCGTCGGCCACGGTGGTCTCCGATGCCCCGATGGCGGTCAGCAGCCCGCTGCGGGTGTGCATGGTGCGGACCACGCCGTCCATGAGCGCCAGCTGGTCAGCGGATGCCGAGATGACGATGTCCGGTCCCTCGGCCACGATCGTGAGATCGTCGTCGGTGAGCAACGTGGCAATCTCGACGATCACATGGCGGGTCGGGTCGAGCCCGGTCATCTCCAGGTCCATCCAGGCAAGCATTCCTGTCACGGTAGATGGCCGCTCGGTCGGGCAGCATCCGGCCGGTATCTTGGTGCCCGTGCTGGAGCTACCCGTGGTCCGCCTCGACCCGGATCTGGCTCTGCCCGGCTACGCCAGAGGGGGCGACGCCGGGCTCGACCTGGTGGCACGTGCACCGGTCACGGTTGTCCCCGCTGGGGGTAGGGCCCTGGTGCCCACCGGGATCGCCGTGGCCATCCCCGACGGCTACGCCGGCTTCGTGCTCCCACGCAGCGGCAACGCCTTGCGCCACGGCCTGACCGTGGCCAACGCTCCCGGCCTGATCGACGCCGGTTATCGCGACGAGGTGAAGGTCATCCTGCTCAACACGGACCCCACCGAGGCGTTCGAGGTCCGCCGCGGGGACCGCATCGCCCAACTGGTCGTCCAGGCCGTCGAACACGTGACCCTTCAAGCCGTTGACTCCCTGGAGGCGTCCGAGCGGGGCGGCGGATTCGGTCACTCGGGGCGCTGAACGATGCCTGAGCTCCCCGAGGTCGAGTCCCTGTCCCGCTTCCTCGCCGACAAGGCGGTGGGGACCACCATCGCACGGGCGGAGATCGCCGCCCTGTCCGCACTGAAGACCTACCGGCCACCGATCGACGATCTCATCGGGCGAGGCGTCATCGGGACCGAGCGCCGTGGGAAGTACCTGATGATCGACGCCGGTGGCCTGTGGTTGGTGATCCACCTGGCCCGCGGCGGCTGGGTGCAGTGGCGCGACAAGGTGCCGGCCGCCCGGGCCCGGCCGGGCAAGGGCCCTTTGGCGTTGCGGCTCGGCCTCTCGTCGGGGTCCGGCTTCGACGTGACCGAGCAGGGTACGGAGAAACGCCTGGCGCTGTGGTTGGTTGCCTCCCCCGACGAGGTAGAGGGCGTAGCCCGGCTCGGGCCCGACCCTCTCGACGCCTCGTTCGACAGGGATGCGTTGCGCTCTGTGCTGTCGGGACGGGGCACCAACCTGAAGACCCTCCTGGTCGACCAGTCGGCCCTGGCCGGCGTGGGCAACGCCTACTCCGACGAGGCGCTCCACCGGGCCCGGCTGTCACCGTTCAAGCCGGCCGGGAAGCTGACCGACGACGAGGTTGCCCGCCTCCATGCCGCCCTGACCCAGGTCCTGACCGACGCGCTGGAGCGCTCCGCCGGGCTGCCGGCCGCCGGTCTCAAGGCCGAGAAGCGCAGCGGTATGGGCGTCCACGGCCGCACCGGGGAAGCCTGCGCCGTCTGCGGCGACACGGTGCGCGAGGTCTCCTTCGCCACCAAGTCCCTGCAGTACTGCCCGACCTGCCAGACGGGGGGCAAGCTCCTGGCCGACCGGCGCCTGTCCCGGCTGCTGCGGTGACGTGACAGAGTTGCTCCATGGCCAAGTCCTCGCGGTCCCGAGCCGCTCGGGCCAAGCCCAACCCCCGCCCGTCCCGCACCGGGGCGACCCCCGCGGCTGACTCCCGCCAGGCCAGTGCGCCGGGCGAGTCGGTCAGGCACAGAGACGTGCGGTGGCATCGGGCCCCGACCGGGGTGATCCGGTGGTGGAACGAGGACCTCAACCAGTGGGTCAGGTGGCGCCCCGGGTCCGACGCCCCGCCCCGCCCGCCCGGTTGGGGGCCGACCACCGGCGGCGGTGGCCCTGCGACCAACAGGGCCGCGCGGGCGTCGTGGCGCAGCCCGTACCGGTGGGCGCCCGTCGCCCTCATCGCCTTCGTCCTGGTGCTCGCCCTGGTCCAGGCCACGAAGGGCTCCGGTGGCCAGGACGCCGCCGAGGCGAAGGCCGCCGCCAAACTGGAAGGTCAGTGCCTCAAGCAGAACGGGATCGCCGCGGGCCATCCCCGGTAC
>JALYZO010000181.1 GCA_030945745.1 Actinomycetota bacterium | reverse complement strand
ACCGACTCCTGCAGGCGGGCGGCCGCCTTGCCCGTGGGAGCGGCCAGGGCCACCCGGGGAGGTCGGGTGCCGGCCGCCTCCGCCTGGTCGTCGAGAAGGGCCAAGATGGCCGCCGCCGTCGTCGTCTTGCCGGTTCCGGGACCGCCGGCCAGCACCGAGCAGCGCCGCAGCACGGCGGCCGCTGCGGCCAGGCGCTGCAGGTCGGGTCCCGGTGCGGGGTACAGGCGCGCCAGGCCTGCGGCCAGCACGGCAGTGTCCACGTTGTCAGCGCCGAGGGCTGAGCGTTGCGCCAGATCGGCGGCCACCGCTCGTTCCTGTCGCCAGGAGCGGTCGAGGTAGAGCCGGTCGCCGACCAGGCGCAGCGGTCGTCGGGCCGGGTCGGCATCGCCGTCCGCCACCGCTTCGCTGGCTCGCAGGCGCCTCAGCCAGGAGGCGACGTCGGGCCAGGGCAGCTCGCTGCCGGCGCTGCGATCGGTGGCGTCTGCGGCGGGCAGAGAGCCGTCGACGGTCACGGTGTGACGGACCCGGGGAACGTCGAGGCAGACGTTGCCCAGGCGTAGGGCCCGCACGGCGAGGGCGGCGGCCAGGGCCAGGACATCGTCGGGATGGCGAGCCTGGATCCAGCGGGCCACGTGGATCTCGCTCGCTCCGAGCAGCCCGGCGGCGGCGAAGGGCGCCAGACCCGGGGGAGTGATGACGGCCACGTCGACGTTGTGGGGGTCGGTCTGCTGGTCGATGGTCACGGCAGGCTCGCATCTCCCCCGACGTCTCGGCCATCGAGGAGGTCACTGAGCTCGCCGATCAGGCCGGGCGGTGGCGACCAGGTGAACACGCCGCACGGCGCCCCCCCCACGTGGGGCACGTCGGGGCCGGTCATGCCGCGCAGGAACAGGTAGAGCACCGGACCCAGATCGACATCGGGGTCATAGGCCGGCAACCGCCAGCGGAGGAAGCGGTGCAGCGCGGTCAGGTACAACAGCGCCTGGAGCGGGTAGTGGGCGCGCAGCATGGCGTCGAGCAGGGCCGAGGGGCGGTAGTGCCAGGCGGTCAGGGGCACGTCGCCGACCCCCAGCCAGTTGGTCTTGTAGTCCACGATGGCGAAGCGCGCTCGACCGGCGCCATCACCGGGCCGGAGTCGCAGGACGGCGTCGATGCTGCCCGTCAGGTAGCCCCGGAGGTGAGCGGCCAGCAGCGGGTCATCCAAGCGGTCAGCGTAGGAGGCCAGAGGGTCCTCCGGGGGGATCCGCCTGCGGAGGAGGGCGGCGATCGCGCCCATCGTCACCGCGCCTCGTGCATCTCCACGCGCACCGTCCCCCCCGGCTGCGTCCCCACCGACCAGGGGAAGCTCGAAGGTCAGCTCATCGAGGCGGTCGGCCCGAGCCAGGTCGCGCAGGCGGGTTCCGGCGGCGCCGGGACCGAGCGGCGTCTCGATGGCAGCGGTGAGCGCGGTGGCCAGGGTGGCGACGTCCACGGGTGGGCTCAGGTCCGTCGGCAACGGTCCGCGAAGGTGGCTGGTCAGCTCGGCGTCGAGGTCGGGGGCGGCGAAGTCGGTGGCCTCGAGCACGGCGTGGACCAGGGTCCCGAACGAGGCGCCACCGGGAAGGTCGGCCATCGGGGAGGCCACCGCCGGCAATGCCCCTGGGGCGTCGTCGCCGCCCAGCTCGACGGTCGTGGGCAGCCACTCGTCCTCCGGGCCCTGCGCTCCGGGCTCCTCGCCGACCAACGGCTCGGCGAGCGCCGAGCCGTGGGCACGGCGCGTGAGGCTGGTGTAGGACGATCGCTGCCAGGTGGTGTCGAGTGCCCGGTCGAAGCGCCGGGCAGAGAGCTCGACGTCGTCGCTGCGGGAGGGCTCGGCGACCGGGCCGGCGGTCGACCTCACCACGGTGACATCGACCAGGTGGCGGACGGCGGCGAAGCGCTCCTCGACGGCCGCCTCGAACGTGTCGTCGCGGACCTTGGCCGGCGTCCGGATCCTGCTCGCTGCCCCCGCCACCGGGGCGGCCGCCCGCTCCGGGGGAGGGCGCAGGACCAGGCGGGACAGGGCCGCCTTCGGCGTGTTCTGGGCGGCCAGCCACCACACCACGACCTGATGGCGGGCCCGGGTGAGCGCGACGTAGGCCTTGCGGAGATCCTCCCCGTCCTGTTCTTCGCCGGCCTGGCGGAAGCGGTCCTGGCGACCGGGTCCGCCGTCACCCCCGACGTCCACGGTCCGTCGGTCGCCATGGTTGGCGTCGTGGAAGGTGAGCACGTCGCTCCGCTGCAGGCTGCGCACCCGCCACATGCACGGCAGGTACACGACGGAGTACTCCAGGCCCTTGCTGCGATGCACGGTCAGGACCTGCACGGCCTCGGCATCGGAGTCCAGGCGTCGCCAACCGCGGTTCTCGCCGAGGTCGACGCTGGGATCGGCGATGCGGTGCCGCAACCACGTGGTCAGGGCAGAGACGCCCAAGTTGCCTTCGCTGGCCTGCAGGTGGAGGATCTCGCTCACGTGGCGCAGGTCCGTCAGGCGGCGTTCGCCGTCGCGGCGCACCAGCAGGCGGGCCGGCAGGTTCTCGCCGTCCATGATGGTCTCGGTGAGCACCGCCACTCCCCGCCGGGTCAGCACATCAGCCCAACGGTGCAGGCGCATGGTCAGCTCGTCGAGCTGGGTGTCGTCGGCCAGGCTGAGGTGCTGCGCCGACCACCCGATGAACGGGGTCAACCCGGCTGCCCGGCCCCGCCGGGCCGACGACGGCAGCTCTAGGGCAGCGAGCAGGGTCAGCCAGTCCTGCGCCGCCGGGGTGGCCAGCACCGGGCCCGAGCCGGCGATCACCGCCGGCACCCTTCGCTCGACAAGCGCGTCGTGCATCACCTCGGCCTCGTCGTTGCGATCCACGAGGACGGCGATGTCCCGGGGCAGGAGGCGCCGGCCGGTTCGCAGGCGGGCGCCGCAGGCCAGGGTGGAGGCCACGTCGGCGGCCAGGTCCTCGGCGACGGCACGCAGGGCCCGGTCCATCTTGAAGGTCCTCGACTGAGCGTTGAGGAGCCGGGGGTGGTCGTTGCGGCGAAGGATCCTCACCCGGAGCGGCTCGGGGCGGGCCAGGCCGACCAGGCCACTGTCCTGGTGATCTGGAGCGGCCCGGACCGGGCGGACGACGATCTCGGGGTGGCCGAGGGCCACACCGTCCCACAGGGCGCCGAGCACGTCGACGAGACCCTGGTCGCTGCGCCAGTTGACCCCCAAGGTGGCCCGGGTGGACGCCGTCCGGCACGCCTTGAGGTAGGCGTGAACGTCGCCTCCCCGGAAGGCGTAGATGGCCTGCTTGGGGTCGCCGATCAGGACCAGGTTGGCGACCCCGTCGAAGGCCCGGTGGATGATGTCCCATTGCACCGGGTCGGTGTCCTGGAACTCGTCGACCAGCACCACCCGGTAGCGCTCCTGGAGTCGCCGGGCGGCGACCGGTCCCCGGACGGGATCCTCGAGCGTCCGGCACAGCCTTGTCAGGAGGTCGTCGTAGCCCAACGTTCCCCGCTGGGCCAGGCGCAGGCCCACCTCCTCGCTGGCCTTGGCGGCCAGGCGGTACAGCAGGTCGGCGGGACTGTCGCGCTCGGCGTTCGCCGGGGCCAGGGTGGTGCGCGGGTTGCCCAACGCGCAACGGGCCACCTGACCGGCGTGGCGGCGGGTGATGGTCACCTCCACCCCCGCCCGGGGGCGGATGTAGTGGCGGAGATAGAGGTCGTCGACCACCTCGTCGGTGAGGTCGTCGACGCTCTCCACCAGGCGCCACCCGGTGCCCAGGTCCCCCGCGGTACCCAGGCCGCCGAGGACCAGCCCGCAGAACCCATGCGTCGTGGTGATGGTGGCGGTGTCGAACCCGGCAGCCGCCCGGGTCAGGCGCTCGAGGTGCAGGGCGCTGCGATCGTTGCCGTCCGCGCTGAGCAGGCGCACCAGGTCGTCGGACGGCTCCGCGCCCTCGACGACGGCGCGCAAGCCCAGGGCGGCCGACACCAGCCTGTCACGGACCCGGTCGCGTAGCTCACCGGTGGCCGCCCGGGTGAACGTGACGATGAGCAGGGCGTCGACGGGGACGCCGGCGGCCAGGTGGCGGACGGCCAGCGCGGCGATGGCAAAGGTCTTGCCGGTGCCGGCGCTGGCCTCCAGGATGGTCGTGCCCTCAGGCAACGGGCCGGCCAGATCGAACTCCGCGACCCTGTCCCTCTGACCGTCAGCCCCCTGCCCCCCGGCCCCCTGACCAGCAGCGCCCGCACCCTCACGGGCGGTGGTCACGACGATGCCTCGTGGGCCAGGAGCCCGTCCCACAGGCGACGGGCCAGGCGACCGAACCGGCTGCGCTCGGCGGTGCACCAGCCGGAGCCTGTCTCGTCGCCACGAGGTGGGATGTCCAGCAGGGAACGGAAATCGATGCTGGCGCCCAGCACCAGGCGGTGCTCCCGCTCACTCCGCTCGCCTTCACGGTCGAACTCGCCCTCCCAGGCTCGATGGGCGGCCGGCTCGGCGTGGTCCCGATCCCCGCTCACCCACGCCGCCGAGGTGGCCGCGAACAGCGGTAGGGGTTCGCGCATCCCCCGGGCCCACAGGTCGGCGAGCAGGTCGAGCTCGGCGACGGCTTTGCGGCGACGCTCCGCCGGGGCGGCGCCCAGCGGTTGCAGCACGCTCCGCCGGGCCAGCACCTGGGACCGGTACTCGGCACGCGACACGACGCAGGCCGACCACGGCCGGTCCGGATGGGCGGCACTCAGCGCCAGGAGGCGTGCCCACGCCTCCAGCCGGTGGGTGGGCTTGAGGCGGGAGAAGGTCACGGTGGTGATCACCACCCCGCGCAGGCCGCTCACCGTGCCCGTCACCGTCCGGTTGCCGGGCAGGTCGACCACGACGTCGAGAACGTCGTTGATGACGCGGTGAGCACGGCCGGCGGGCTCGGGGCCACCGGCCGCGCTCACCAGCTCAGCCGCAATCTCGGCGATGCCGGCCAGGCGACTCTCGCCCAGCCAGCCGGGCGGCAACGCCCCGGCGGCCAGCTCCGCGGCCCGGGCGTCCTCTGCGCTCCAGCCGGCCAACTGCCGGCGCAGGAGACGATCCCCGACCCCCCACTGCGCCAGGCCGTCCAGATCGATGGGGAGGCTGTCGCCTGGCTCTTCGTCGGCCCTGGGTAGGCTGACGCCGAGGCGGTCGTGCAGGAATGCCCGCACCGGGTGGCGGACGAAGGCCGCCAGATCAGTCAGGTTGACCAGGTCGGTCCCCACCGGTGGGAGCGGTCCCGGCAGGAACGGCTCGGGCGCCATCCGATCGCCCGCAGCCGCCCGGGCCCCGGCCAGTTGGGCGGCGTCGAAGCTCCACGGTTCGCCCCGAGTCAATGCTCCGACCGTGAAGTTGCGGGCATCGAAGGGTTGCAGGGGATGGTGGACCACCAGGCGCGCGGCGACGCTGCCGTCACGGTCGATGGCGGTGCGCTCAGCCACGTCGACCAGCTCGGCCACCGGGATGGCCGGCCGGCGGATCTCGTTGGTGCGCTCGTCGCGGCCGCTGTAGGTGATGACCAGGCGGTCCTGTGCGGCGAGCACGGCATCGAGGAGAAGCTGCTGGTCGGAGCTGCGGGGGTCGTGGTCGCCGACTTGGGGATGGCGGCCGAGGAGGTCGTCGCCGTCGGGCCGGTCCCCTCGCGGGAACACGGTGTCATCGAGACCCAGGAGGCACACCACCCGATGAGGCACGGACCGCATGGGAACGAGGGTGCACATGGTGAGGTGGCCCGTCCGGAAGTTCGCCCGGGTGGGGCGGCCTCTCAGCCGGTCTGCGAACAGCTCGCCCACCTCGGCGGGCGACAGCACCACGGCGTCGGTCCCGTCGGATCCCGTTCCCTCGGCCTCAGCGAGGACCTCCTCGAGGAGGGCGTCGAGCTGATGGCGCTGCCAGCGGTCGGGCCCCGAAACGGCAAGCAGGGCATCGGCGGAGCCGGCGACGGCGTCGACCCATCCCTCGACCGTCTGGGATTGGGAGAGGCTATCGAGCGCCTGGGCCAGGCGGTCGACCAGCTCGGCCAGGCGACCGACCAGGGCGACGTCGGGCGTCCCGGCGGTGTCGAGGGGGAGGGTCCCGTCGACCGGGGGGCCGTCGTCTCCGGCCATGACCACCCCGGCCAGGATGCGGTCCATGCCCCACCGCCAGCTGTTGGCATCGACGGCTTGGAGGTGGAAGGGAGCCCGGTGCTCGCCGTCCAGGCCCCAACGGATCCCGGCGTGGCGAACCCACTCGCCCAAAGTGGTCAGGTCGTCGTCGTCGAGGCGGAACCGTTCTCGGACCGGGGCCAGGCCTGCCAGGTCGAGCACGCTCGAGGCGCTGACCCGGGAGCCCACCAAGGCCAACAGGTGGGCTGCCGCCTGGAGCACCGGGTTGGTCTCGCGGAGGGATCGGTCCGCCAGGCGCACGCGCAGATCGGAGCGATGGCTACCACCGCCCGCCCCGTCCCCGGGAACGTCCTCCTGGCCGTGGTGGCCGTCGCCGGTCGGACCGAGCCCGAAGGTGGCGGCGATGATGGGGGCGAAGGTGTCGATGTCGGGGCAGAGGACGATGACGTCGCGCGCTTCGAGGGTGGGATCGTCGCTCAGCAGATGAAGGATGGCGTCGCGAAGGACCTCCACCTGGCGGGTGGGGCCGTGGCAGGCGTGGATCGACACGCTGCGGTCCTCGGGGTCGAGCAGGAGGCGACCATCCGGTCGACCCCTCAGCGGCGCTCCTGGCACGCGCCGGTCGGCGCGGATGTCGGCCTGGATCCTCCCCAGGAGGGTGGCGGGGGCCGCAGGCTCCGGTAGGGCCTCGTCGAGGTCGGTGCCGACCGAGGCCAGGACGACCTGCATCTCCCGCGCGTCGCGACCCCACGAGGCCAGGAGGGGGTGCTCGGGGGAGAGCCCCCCGTGGTCGGTCCTGGCCGGAAGGCTGAGCGGGGTCAGCGGCGGACGGCGCGGGTCGCGGAGGCCGCCTGCCGTCGAGCGGGCCCACAGGGCTGCGGAGGGGTGCAAGAGCCACAGATGCACGTCGCGACCGACGGCCAGGGCGGCCAGGACCTGGAGGTAGCTGGCCGGGAGCCGGGTCAGGCCGAAGAGGGAGAGGCGGGCCGGAAGGTCCACGATCTCGGGGGCCGCTCGCAGGACCTGACATGCCGGTCCCAGGCGCTCGGCGGGGCTGGGCACCCCGATTGCGGTTCTGAGGTGGCGCCACAGCGGCGCCTGCCAGCGGAGATCCTCGACGAGCGGTCTTCCGGCCTCGTCGGTGTCCCAGCCATCCGCCCAGGCGCCGATCAGGCCCGGTCGGTGGACGCCGTAGTGGTCGAAGAGGTCGGCCAGATGCCGGACCACGGCGAACCGGCGGGCTCGCCCAGGCCCGTCGGAGGCGGCGCCGGAGGTGGGTCCCGACGGTGCTGAGTCGGCCCCCAGCGACCCCATGCGCCCCAGATGGGCGGCCAGGGGTGTCAGCCAGTCCTCCTCGACACGGACGTCCACCACCGAGAGCAGTGGCCAGACCGACCGGCGGACCGGCCAAGGGTCGTCGTCAGGATCCACGCCGGTTGCCGCAGCCAGGGCCCGGCCGGTCAGGACTTGGGGGAAGGGGAACACCACATTGGCGCAGACCCCGTCCCCTCGGTCGGCCGAGGCCCCCAGGGTGGCCGACAGTCGCTGCGTCAGCCACCGCTCTATGCCCCGCGTGGGCACGGCAACGACCTCGGGCGTGAAGGCGTCGCCACTCGGGGTCTGGAGGACGGCGGCGAGGCCGTCGACCAAACGGTCCGACCGCTCCGCCCGGTGGATCGACAACATGGGTGGCCCATCGTAGGCAGCCCCAGTGACAGCGCAGCCCAGGCTCCCAGGAGCGGTGGCGGCGGGGATGACACCGCGGAGGCCGTCGCGCCCGCGAGAATCATGGGGATGTCTCTGTGGTTGCTCTTTCCAGCGCTGTCGGCGCGGACCCCCCCGGAAGACGCGTCGATCTGCCGAGCGCCGGCAACCCGATGACCGACGAGATGTACGAACGGGCATTCCAGCCGGTGCCCCGGGCGATCATGGCCCGGCGCATGGCCGAGCGCCGGCGACGGTTCCGGAGGCGCTTCCTTCCCTTGGCGTCGGTCAGCTTCGTGTTCCTGATGCTGTTCGTCTCGGTCGTCGGCGCCGCCTCCACGCCGGGCAACGAGGGTTTCAAGGCCAAGTGGGCGGACTGGTTGCGATCACACCATGCCGCATTCGTGGTGACCCCGATCGAGTCGTGGTACTACAACCGTCAGGCCCCTTCCAGAGGTGGTCAGCCCAAGCAGCTGAACCAGGTCATCGGTGCCAAGGTGACCAAGGGGCCCCGAGGGGACCATCTTCCGGTGCCGGCTCCGGTGGCCCTGGTCACCGGGAACCCCTTGCCCAACGAGGGCCAGTGGGTGCCCACCGGGCCCTTGGTGAACGGCCTGGCCCCCATGTACGTGGCCCAGTTCCGGGCTGACGACGTCTTCACCGGTCAGATCACCTCTGCAGTGTGGATGGACCCGACGCTGCTGCGCCTCTCGCTCATTCCCGGGTCCCAGGAGCCCGGCGGCACCTGGGCGGAGAGCCCGTTCATCACCCCCGCCCAGTCGGCGACCGCGGCGGCGGCCTTCAACGGTGGCTTCCGCATCCAGGATGCCCACGGTGGCTTCTACCTCAACGGCCAGACCCAGGGCACCTTGCAGGCCGGTGCCTCATCGCTGGTCCTCTACGCCGACGGCCACGTCAACGTCGGTACCTGGGACCACGAGGTCTTCATGGCCCCCGACGTGCGTGCCGTCATGCAGAACCTGGTGCCCGTCGTCGACAACGGGCAGGCCGCGTCCTCCGCCACCTATGCCGACTCCAAGATCTTCGGGTCGACCATCGGCGCCAAGACGGTGGTGGCCCGCTCCGGGGTGGGGGTGACGGACAGGGGCGGACTGGTCTACGTTGCCGGTCCGGCGTTGAGCGCCCGCAGCCTGGCCGAGTCCCTGCAGCGGGCAGGAGCGGTGAGGGCCATGACGCTTGACATCAACCCGGAGTGGGTCACCTTCAACTTCTTCCAGCACGACAGTGCCGGCCAGGTCGGCGGAACGAAGCTCTACCCGCAGATGCAGCGACCGGCCAGCCGGTACCTGGGGCCCACCCACGAATCGCGTGACTTCGTGATGGCCTCCACCCCGTAGGGGACCTCAGATCAGACGAACAGGACCCGGCGCCAGATCTCGGCCAGCGTGTGGGCGGCCACCTCGACGTCGGTCCCGCTGCTCCTGCCGAAGGTCTCCAACAGGTAGCGCTCGTTCATCCACACAAGGGCCTGGGCCGTCTCCTCGGGGTTGCGGACATTGGCCAGACCCCGGGATCGCAGATCCTCGATGCGGGCCACGACGGGGGCAACGAAGCTGTGGATGGTGTCGTGCCAGGCCTTCTGGATCTCCGGGCCCCGCCCTGCGGCATCGGCGAAGGCCAGCAGGATGCGTCCATGCTCGCGGTAGACCTTGGCCAGGCCGGCGTTGGCGGTGAGCATGGACTCCGTCGGCTCCGCCTCCAGGTCGAGCCACAGGTTGGCCGCTTCAGCCAGCTCGGTGTGAAGCTCGGACATCCTGCGCAGCAGGACAGCTTCGAGATCCGGGAAGTACCGGTAGAACGCCGTCCTGGTCAGGCCCGCCTTTCGCATGACGTCCTCGACGGTCAGCGCGTGAAAGGACTCGTCCACAAGGAGCGCCTCAGCGGCATCGAGAATGGCCCGTTCCACGGTGGCGCGCCGGGCGCTGGTGTTCGTTGGTGATCGACCATCGGGCACAGACACGCCAGGCAGGGTAGTGGTGTCTGCATCGAGACGCCGTGTCATGTTCCGTGCTCTGACCAGGGTCCCAGTGGGCTGGCGGAACCCGGTGCAGGGGTGGAATCGGAACACGTCAACGGAAGGGATGCACAGGTGCCGAACCGGGTGGTCAAGGCCGGCTCTGGTCGTCGAGGCGGGCATCCTCGAGGTCGAGCGCCCGCTGCAGGCGCTGGCGAGTGGGTTCGTCGATGTCGCCACGGCGATGCAGCCGGTCCAGCTCGTCGCTCTCCACGGCGATGAGCTGGCGCCGCAGCGATCGGTAGGCGACCTCGTTGTCGGTCTGCTCCTCCTCCTCGGCAGGTGCAGCCCTGCGGTCGAGGCCGTCGCGCAGCCGGTCGAGCACGTGGGCCGACGCCGCTTCCAGGCGTGCCAACTCGTCGAGATGGTCCCGGGCCCGACGGGCCAGGCTGCGCTGGGCGGTCATCGCAGTGCTTCGGCGGTCCTTGTCGTTGGCCTGCAGGCCGACGCTGCGGACCAGTGGCTCCAGGCTGAGCCCCTGCACCACCAGGGTCACGGCGATGACCACGGTGGCGACAACCACCACCAGGGGACGATCGCCCAGGGGGGACCCGTTCGTGGCCGTCAAGGGGATGGAGAGGGCCGCAGCCAAGGGGACGACGCCTCGGGCCCCGGCCCAAGACACCACCGCCGGGACCTGCCAACTCCGGTGCGGCGCACCTGGCCGGCGTGCGTTCATGGCCGCCAGGGGGAACACCCAGGCCACGCGCACGGCCACCAGGGTGAGGGCGATGATCCCCGCCGCCCAGGGCCACGAGCCCTGAGACGCCGGCAGGTCGCCGATCAGCACCGGCAGCTGCAGGCCGATGAGCGCGAACACCACGCTTTCGAGCAGGAAGATCACCGTGTTGTACACGGCGTCGACCTGGAGCCGGCTGCGTGCTGCGCTGCGCCGACCCATCCGGGTGCCGACGGTCAGGCTGGCGATGACCACCGCAGTGACCCCCGAGGTGTGGGCGGCCTCGGCGACCACGTAGACGAGGTAGGGCGTCACCAGAGCGGCCACCGTGTCGACCAAGGGGTCATCGATGCGCCGCCGGGCCACGACCACGACGGTGCCGACTGCGGCCCCGATGAGGCTGCCACCGCCGGCCAAGCGAAAGAACTGCAAGGCCGCGGAACCCCAGGCGACCGACCCGCCGGCGACGACGACGCTCAGCGCCACCCGGAACAGGACCAGGCTGGTGGCGTCGTTGAACAGGCTCTCTGCGGAGACGAGGGCCTGGATCCGGGCGGGCAGCCCGAGGCGACGGCTCAGGGCGGTCACCGCCACCGGGTCGGTGCTGGCCAGGACGGCACCGAGTACGAAGGCGGTGGCCAGCGGGATCGACGTGATGGCTACGGTGACGGCGGCCACGGCGGCAGCGCTTGCGGCCACGAGACCGACCGCAAGCACCGTCACCGGCCGCCACACCTGCCGGACCTGGTGCCAGGGCAGCTGCTCGCCGGCGGCGTAGAGCAGGGGAGGAAGCACGACCAGGCTGACCAGATCAGGGGTCGCCCGGATGATGGGAACGCCGGGGATCACGCCGACGGCCAGGCCGGCGATCACCAGCAGCGAAGGCGCCGGCACCCGCAGTCGCTGCGCAAAGGTGGCCACCACGGTGGCCAGCAGCACCAGGGACAACACGATCTCGACGGTGCGCATAAAGCTGGCTCTCTCGCAGGTTCGATTGCCGACCAGACTTCCCGGCGCGCCCCTAGCAGTGTAGACCGGGAGGATGACTGAAAGCGCCGGCGTCGCACCCGCCTCCCCCTCGCCCACCCCGTCCCGGGAACGCCTCGAACCAGACGGCGTCACCGCCGGCCTGGCCCGGCTACCGGCCTGGGAGGGCGACCGGTCGGCGATCGTCCGGACCGTCCAGATGCCGGACTTCCCGGCGGTCATCGACCTGGTGACCGCCGTCGCCCGGGTGGCCGAGGCCATGGACCACCATCCCGACATCGACATCCGATGGCGCACGGTGCGCTTCTCGCTGTCCACCCACAGCTCCGGTGGGGTCACCGAGACCGACCTGGTGGCGGCCGAGACCATCGAAGCCCTCATCGCCGGTAGCTCCTCGAGCGTCTAGCGGGACGTCTGCCTTCCCAATCTCACAGCGCCGCGGTGTCGTTCATCGACGAAGTGTCATCGAGCGCCGCATACCGTCGCTCAGCGTCACTGCGTCGCTCAGTGTCACTGGCTCACCGGCGCCGATGCCGTGGCCCGGCCGGCCGGCCGCTCTCGAGTTTGTCACCATGGCTCGCATCGAGTTCTTCGGGAGGAAGTAGCTAACTAATGCTAATCCGAGGCAACTCGCCGCCTGGCACCCGAGATTCAAGTGGGATGGGGTGGTGCTGCGGCGGAGAAGTAGCCGAAAGCGTCGATGGCGAGCTGTGTGGAGCCGTTGTCGTTGTAGAGGCTCTGCTGCCCCTGAGCTGACGGCGACCGAGCAGACGCCGGGTCCTGGCAAGTCTCGAAGAGACCATGGAGACCCTTGCCGACGCTGATCTCCTGGCACAGCCGAAGGAGTGACAACTGAGGCCTCAACCCTGACCAAAGGTTGTTCTCCTTCTCCATGATGAGCGATCCCGCCCGTACCCGACTCGCCCCTCGGCCGCGCCGTCAGCACCGCTGGTGGCAACTGCTCCCCCACTGCAGGACTCCAAGTCTGCCCAAAGGCAGAGGGGATCGCCGCCCACAGCCCTGGGAGGAGGCGAAGCGCTCGCCGTCGATAGAACCTCCTCATGGTGAGGCGCATGTTGCGGTCCCATTCCTCGAGGAGGAGCGATGTGATCAAGAAGCCACTCAGCGCGAAGAAGATGTCCACTCCAATGAAGGCTCCCGGCACGTACTGGCCGGCAAGCCCGGGACAAGAAGATGCGTGGCATGGAGTGCGAGAATGAGGAGGACGGCGATTCCCCGAACCCCGGAGGAGGATGCACGGCAAGAGCATGTGCATCACTCGCAACGATGCCAGGTGTCTCTGTAAACTATTGGACAGATATGACGAGCGCAGCGCATACTGGGGTTGCTCCGATCAGCCGTCCCCCCGGCCGGTCGTCCGAGTGAATGCTCCGAGGGCTCGGCGCCCCCCCGCTGAGCCCTCGCAGCGCGCCTAGGCCCGGTGATTCCCCCACGTTCCCCCGAACGATCACCGGCCCGGGCGCCCGGCCTGCGAAGGCAGACCGTAGGCGATCACCAACGGTCGATCAAGGGCCTGCTGACACCCGACCCGCACTCCGGGACGTTGCGGGCTGTGGCCTGCTTCGGCTACAACCCGCCCATGAGCTCAGATCCCGCTGGCGAAGCAGGCCTTGCCTCGCAGACCATCCCGGTCAACATGTATCAGACCCCCCACGCCGTCGTGGTGGTGGCCGTGGCCCCGGCCGTGACCCCCGACGACGTCCTCGTGGAGCGGACGGGCCGGCGCTTGAGCATCACGGCCCGGCTCCGCAACGCCGCTGAGCGGGACTACCTGCTGCACGAGTGGACCTACGGCGATTATCGGCGCGAGCTGGACCTACCAGACGGGTTCGGGGGTGGGCTGGAGGCGTCCCTGGTCAACGGGCAGCTGGTGGTGCGCGTCTTGGAGGGCCCGGTGGACCCAGAGGCGACGATGACCATCGTTCCCGCCAAGCGGCACTCCCGGCCCTGAGCGGTGCGGAACGTCAGCCGTCTGATCCTGGCGGTGTGCGTTGCCCTGGTCGCGGCGGGCGTCGGGGGCCTGATCGTTCACCACGGCCACACGCCGGTGGCGGCGTCGCCCCGAGGGTCCGGCACCGTCGCCACGCCCACGACGCCGGCCGGCTCGGGGAGGGTGACCGCCCCGTCACCGACGACGACTGCTCCGTCGGTGACGGTGCCCAGCGACGCCACCCTGCAAGCCAACCTGATCATCCCCAACGATCTGGGCGGCTACTACCACCCCGTACCTGCTGAGAGCGCCAAGCAATGGGCGGGCTCGGGATGCCTGGTGCCGCTCGGGCACCCGTCCGGTACGGCCCGCCAGGCGGTGCAGTTCCTGGAGGGTCCCTACTTCGGCGGCCTGCCCCTGATCAACGAGCAACTTGATGCCTTTCCGAGCGTCGATGCTGCGTCGTCCACCTACCGTTCGCTGGCCGCCACCCTGGGCGCCTGTCCGGCACCGATGTTCGCCGTGTACGGCAACGCGGTCTCCGTCACCTTGAGCCCGCTTCCCATCGCCGGGTTGGGCGACGAGGCCGCCTCCGTTCAAGGGACCTACCAGTTGCACGGCAAGGCCGAGCAGCTCACCGTGGCCGTTGTCCGCAGGGGGTCGACCATCGTGGTGTTCGCCTACGCAGATACCGTCCCGGCGTCCAACAAGGTCCTCGGCGACGTCACCTCGACCGTCCGAGCTGCGGCGGGCAAGGCTTCTTGAGCAGCAGGGCCTCCTGTGCGCCACGGAATGACTCAGCCGATGTGCAGCTCAGCCGATGCTGCGTCTGCGTCGCAGGGTTCGAGGACGGGGCGCACGGGCACGTAGCGGCGCTCCTGGGCCAGGCGAGCGAGGTGCTGGCTGAACAGCCAGCCTTCGTGCAGGCTGGCCTTGGACCGGCCGGCGTGACGCCGGTCGAAGTGGTAGGCCAGGTTGACGGCGCGCTGCCAGTGGCCGCGAGCCACCACCTCGAGAAGGATCTTGAAGCCGTTGGCCTCGAGGGTCACCCCTTCGATCACCGAGCGCTCAAAGGCGAACAGCCCACTGAGCGGGTCAGTCAGGGGCCGGGAGCGGGGGATGAGGGCGTGCACAAGTCGGCGACTGGACGACGACACGGCTCGGCGCCACGGTCCCGACAGCCCGGCGCTCTCGCCGGCATCGGCGTAGCGGGTCCCGACCACCAGGTCGGCGTCACCGCTCTGGATGACGTCGACCAGGGCGGGTACCACCTCGGGCGGGTGCTGCAGGTCGGCGTCCATGACCACGATGACCTCGCCGCCGGCCGCTGCGAAGCCGTCCTGGACGGCGCCCCCCAGACCACCAGGGCGCTGTCCTGGGGGTCGATGGTGCAGGCGGATGGAGCGCTGGGCGTGGCGCTGGGCGGCAATGGCCTGGGGGGTGTCGTCGTCGGAGTCATCGACGAAGAGCAGCTCCCAGCCGCAGTCGGTGCCGAGCGCCACGCTCAGGCGTTCGACCAGCAGCTCGACGTTGGGTGACTCGTTGCGGGTGGGGACGATGACCGTGACCGCCACGGCCGCGGCCGTGAGATCCCTGGCTAGCAAGGCCACCTAGCCCCCCGTTGGGGAAGCGTCCCCGTCGGAGGCAGACTCGCGTGGCATCGGGGAGAGCATACGGGACCGGGTGGGCCCAGCCCGGGCAGGGGCCGTGGCGGCCTCCCGCTCCCGGAACCAGCAGCCATACCACTCAGGGCGGCACCCGCTCAGCCGCCGGACACGAAGCTGTCGGCGCCCGCGGGAGGCCGGGGATCGTCAGGATCGTCGAGCCAGCCCGGCGGGAGGGAAACGGGTCGCGGGCCGTTGGTGTGGCCCCGGGGCAGTCGCCGGGCCGCCTCGGGCATCGTCAGGGCCCTGTCGAGACCGCCGAGGCGCTCGTCCAGCTCGGCCAGCGACGCCACCACGGCCAGATCCCGCCGGACGGTGCCGCCAACCGGGAACCCGGTCAGGTACCAGCCGAAGTGCTTGCGCAGCTCGCGGATGGCCAGGTGCTCGCCATGATCCTCGATCAGCATCCGGGCGTGGCGGCCGATGGTGTCGGCGACCACCCCGAGCGGGGGGTGGGGTCGGGCCGGGTGGCCGGCGAAGATGTCGGCTAGCTCGGCGAACAGCCAAGGTTTGCCCAGGCAGCCCCGACCGATGACCACCCCGTCGCACCCTGTCGCTTCCATCATGGCCAGGGCGTCGCTGGCCTCCCAGATGTCGCCGTTGCCCAGCACGGGGATGGTCGTCACCGCCTGCTTGAGCTCGGCGATGGCTGACCAGTCGGCGCATCCGGAGTAGAGCTGTTCTGCGGTGCGGGCATGGAGGGTGACTGCCTCCGCCCCCTCCGCCTCGGCGATCAGGCCCGACGCCACCGAGGTTCGATGCTCGGGATCGGTCCCGATGCGCATCTTGACGGTGACGGGGACGGCGCCGGCGTGGCGGACGGCGCTTCCCACGACGGCGGCGAACAGGCGACGATGCACGGGGAGGGCGGCGCCGCCTCCCTTCTTGGTGACCTTGGGGGCCGGGCAGCCGAAGTTGAGGTCGATGTGGTCTACCCCGATGTCGTCGACCAGACGGGTCACAGCCTGGGCGACGACGGTCGGGTCGACCCCGTAGAGCTGGACGCTGCGCACCGCCTCGTCGGGGTGGAACCCGATCATCCGCATGGTGCGAGCGTTGCCCTCGACCAGGGCCCGGGCCGTCACCATCTCGCTGACGTACAGGCCGGCCCCGAAACCTGCGCACAGGCGACGAAAGGCGTTGGTGGTGACCCCGGCCATGGGCGCCAGGACCACCGGCAGGTCCACGAGCAACGGACCGATGCGCAGCACGTCAGGGGTCGTCGCCATGGTCAACGGTGACCGTCCAGCGGTGCGGTGGTGCCGTTCCACAGGCTGGTGATGGTGACCCCGAGCCGGCCCAGCAGTGTTCGCAGCAAGGGCAGCGAGAGGCCGATGACGTTGCTCGGATCACCATCGACCCCGTCGATGAACGGTGCCGAGAGGCCGTCGAGGGTGAAGGCGCCGGCAACGGCCAGCGCCTCGCCGGAGCGGACGTAGGCATCGATCTCGTCGTCGTCGACGCGGGCGAAGCGCACGACGGTGGACGCCACGCCCTCCGCCCGGCTCCTGGTGGCAGCGTCGATCAGGCAGTGGCCGGTGTGCAGCACGCCCTTGCGGCCCCGCATGCGCTGCCAGCGCTCCGCCGCCTCCGTCGTTCCCACCGGCTTGCCGTGGCCGACCCCGTCGAGCTCGAGAGCGGAATCGCAGCCGAGGACCAGGCCGCTGCTGCGGCGACCGGCAACGGCGGTGGCTTTGCGTCGGGCCAGGGTGGCCACCAGCACCGTGGGCCGGCTCGGGTCCAGGTCGTCCTCCGGCACCCCACTGACCTCCACCTCCGGTTCGATGCCGGCGGCGCGCAGCAGCCGCAGGCGTGACGGCGACTGCGAGGCGAGCACGAGCACGGGGGGAGGGGTGGCCACGGGCCCACCCATGGTGCCACCTGGGAAGTGGTCCAACCTCTGAAGCGAACATGCGTTCGGCCTCGGGGGTACGCTGACCGGGTGCTCGATGTCATAGCCCAGGAACGCCCGGCGTGGGCCGAGGGCCTCAATGTCGCCCAGTTGGGTGCCGTCCACCACGACGGAGGGCCGCTGCTGGTCGTCGCCGGGGCGGGGACCGGCAAGACCAGGACCCTGGTGGCTCGCCTGGCCCGTCTCGTCGACGAGGGGGTGGCGCCCGAGCGCATCGCCCTGCTCACCTTCAGCAGGCGGGCAGCCCAGGAGATGATCCGCCGCACCGGGGCCCTCACCGATGTGGCCGTCGCCCGACGGGTCGAGGCCGGGACGTTCCATGCCGTCGCCCACCGGATCCTCTGCCGGCACGGCGGCGCCGTCGGCCTGGGTGAGGGCTGGTCGGTGATGGACGCCGGGGACGCCGCCGAGCTGATGGGCCTGGTGCGAGCCGAGGTCCGGGAGGCCCACAACCATGGCGATGGTGGCCGCCGGCGCTTCCCCCGAGCGCACACGTTGGCGTCCATCTACTCCAGGGTGGTCAATGCCGGCGCGCCGTTGGCTGCGGTCGTAGCCGACGCGTTCCCCTGGTGCGGCGAGGACGTTGCCACCATCGCCGCCATCTTCGCCGGCTACACGGAGCGCAAGAGGACGGCGGCGTTGCTCGACTTCGACGACCTTCTGCTGTTCTGGCGGGCGGCCACCGCCCACCCCACCATGGGGCCGGTGCTGGCCGGCCTCTACGACCACGTGCTCGTCGATGAGTACCAGGACACCAATGGTGTCCAGGCCGACATCGTGGCCGGCCTGTGCGCCCCTGTGGGTAGCCGCGCCGGAGCTGGTCTGACCGTCGTCGGCGACGACGCCCAGGCCATCTACGGGTTCCGCTCGGCCAGCGTTCGGAACCTGTTGGACTTCACGCAACGGTTTGCCGGTGCCACCACGGTGGTCCTGGAGCAGAACTACCGCTCCACCCAGCCGACCCTCGATCTGGCAAACGCCGTCGCCGATGGGATGACGGAGGGGCATGCCAAGCACCTGTGGACGGCCCGCCGAGGGGGGCGTCGGCCGGTCCTCGCCACCTGTACCGACGAGGCCGCCCAGGTGGATGCCGTGTGCGACGTCATTGTCGAGCACTACGAACAGGGTGTCGCCCTCCGCGACCAGGTGGTGCTGGCTCGCGCTGCCCACCACACCGACCTCTTGGAGCTCGAGCTGCACCGACGGCACCTGCCGTTCGTGAAGTTCGGCGGCCTGCGCTTCGTCGAGACCGCCCACGTGCGTGACCTGGCCGCCTGCCTCCGGATCCTCGACAACCCGTGGGACGAGCTGGCCTGGCCCCGCGTCCTGGCCCTCCTCGACGGGGTCGGGCCGGCCACCGTCACCCGGCTGCTGGGCGATCTCGGGGTCCGGCCCCGGTTGGTCCGGCCTGCCGGCGGCGACCCGGTTTCGCTGTTCGTGGGCCCGGATCGGCCGCGACTGAGGACACCGGCAGACGACCTCGAGGCCTTGGCGGGCGCCCTCGACGACTGCCGCCGCCCGGGCCTGGCCGCCGGGGCCCAGGTCGAACGCCTGATCGTCGCCCTGGATCCGCTCATCCGCCGGCGCTACGACCATGCCGAGGTGCGCCTCGCCGACTTCGCCGCCCTGGTGGCCAGCAGCGCGGCGGGCCTGTCGCGCTCGGCGATGATCGCCGACCTGGCCCTGGGTCCGCCGTCGTCGACGGGGGACCTGGCCGGTGCGCCCCTGCTCGACGACGACTGGTTGACCCTGTCCACCGTCCACTCCGCCAAGGGCGGCGAGTGGCGGGTGGTGCATGTGATCCACGCCGCTGACGGCATGTTCCCGTCCGACCTGGCTACGGGAGACACCGACGGGATCGACGAGGAGAGGCGCCTGTTCTACGTGGCGCTGACCCGGGCTTCCGACCAGCTGCACCTCTACGCACCGCTGCGCTACCACCATGGTGGGCCAGCGGGTCGGGGGGACCGCCACAGCTGGGCGCAGCGGACGCGGTTCCTCCCCCCGGCGGTCGATCCACTTCTCGACCAACGGGCTGTTCGCGCCACCGAGCCGGCGGGGGTCGTTGGCGGCCACCAGGTGGTGGCTGGGGCGGTGGACGACTTCTTGGGGTCGTTGTGGTGAGTGGTGCCGGTTAGGAGCCGGCCTGGCCGTCCCCGTTGCCGGACATGGGCAGCGAGGCGGGCGTGGGCGCCGCGTCGGTGTCCTGCTCCACCCGGGATTCGCCGATGTCGTGGTTGCGGGGGAGGCCCAGTCCCTGGCGCAGGACGTCGAGGATGGCCATGCCCTGCCCGGCTACGCCGGAAAGCACCTGGCTGACCCCTTCGGTGCCGTTGAGGACGACCAGGTTGGAGCCCTCCAGCGCCTCCGCCGAACGGCCCACCAGCTCGGGGAGCTGTTGGGCCAGCAGGCTGGCGGCCAGGAGCTGCTGGTTGCCGCCGGCGAGGCCCTCGGCGCGCAGGCGCATGGCGTCGCGCTCGGCCTCGGCCAGCTTGCGGACCCGGTACGCCTCGGCGTCGGCCGGCTTCTCGATCTGCGACACCAGGCGCTGCGCGGACAGGCCCGCCTCCCGCTCGGCCAGCCTGGTCTGCTCGGCAATGACCTCCTGGGACGCCTTGGCCTGCGAGAGCGGTCCCGCCTGGGCCGCCTGGGCCTGTGCCTGGTCAACCTGCGCCTTGTAGCCGGCCTGGGCCACGCGGGTCTGACGTTCGTATTCGGCCTTGTTGCGTTCTGCTTCCTGCTCGCTCTCCGTGGCCGCCTGATCGGACTGCGCCTGGGCGATCCGGGCCTGGCTGGCCACCGCTGCGGAGTGGGGGGCGGCCAGGTTGTTGATGTAGCCGCTGGTGTCCTCCACCTCCTGGATCTGCAGGCTGTCGACGACCAGGCCGAGCTTCTCCATCTCGGGGTGGCTACCGTCCTTGATCTCCTGGGCCACCCGATCCCGCTCCCGGATGATCTCCTCGACCGTCAAGCCGCCGACGATGGAGCGAAGGTGCCCGGAGAAGACCCGGCCGACCAGCTCCTCCATGCGGTTCTGCTCGCTCAGGAAGCGCCGGGCGGCGTTGGCGATCGACTGCTGGTCGTCTCCCACCTTGAACACCGCCACGGCACGCATCTGCAGGCGGATGCCCTGCTTGCTCACGCACTCCTCGACGATCTCGGCTTCTCGCAGCGCCAGCGACAGGGTGTTGGCCCGCTGCTTGACCGGCAGCACGAAGCAGCCGTGACCGGTGACGATGCGGAACTGGGGCCCGCCAGGGTCCCGGTGCTTGGAGCCGGAGATGAGGATGGCCTCGTTCGGCTTGGGTACGTGCCAGAACAACATGCCGTCACTCCTTGGACAGGGTCAGTGTGGTGATGAACGGGGTCACGATGACCGACCGGGGGGCGGTCTGGCTGATCACCAGCACCTGGGTGTGCTTTGCGATGGGCCCGTCAGCCCAGGCGGCGTAGGCCTCCGCGCCACCACGAATGGCGACCATGACCTCACCCGCCCCACCTTCGGGGATCGGCACCGTGAGGTGTCCGACCGCTCCGACCACGCTCTCCCCGTCCATGGCGGTCATTCTCCCACTGATGACCATCGAACCGGGACAAGGGGCCGCCCTACGGTGCTGGGCGCTCTTCGGCGGGGATCAGGAACCGTGCGATGCCCGTCATGTCCATCAACCGGCGCACCGGCACCGACGGGTTGACCACCGTGGCCCGACCACCTTCGCGCTGGCAGCGCCGCCAAACGGCCACCAGGGCTCCGAGGCCGCTCGAGTCGATGAAGGTCAGCTCGGAGAGGTTCAAGCTGATCTGGAAGCAGCCGCTGGCGTAGAGGGTGTCGACGGTCTCGTGCAGGACCGGGACGCTGAGGTTGTCCAGCTCCCCCTGCAACCGGAGGCGAGCGGCTCCACCAGCAGGGCGCTGCCAACCGACGCTGAGGCCGCCGAGCGACAGGAGGTAGCTGTCTGGCATGAGGGTCCCGTCCTCTCTGGCGGCGCGTCCCGCTCGGTGCACCCTATGTGAGGCCGGTCCCAGGAAGGGACGGGACAGCGAATCTACGACAGGCCGAGCGCCGCGGAGCAGGCGGGCCACTGGCCCCAGCCACTCCGGGCCTGGAGTTGCATGGCGGCTGCGTCCTGCGCGGACGGAGGCTCCTGGTCGGGCCGGCCGGGGTAGCCCAGGCCACTCCACGTCGAGGCACTGAACTGGTACGCGCCGTAGAAGCCGTTCCCGGTGTTCTCCTGGTAGTTGTTGCCCGATTCGCACGCACGGAGACGGAGCCAGTTGCCCCCGGCACCACCGCCACCGCCCGCTGAGAGGGTAGGCGGCGGTGCGGGCGCAGGAGCAGGGGAGGGCCCGGCGGGGGCCGGCGACGCACCGACGACGCCCTGGACAGTGCTCACCAGGCCGCCGTTGACCGGCGATCCCTGCGTCGGCGGCGGGGCTACAGGTGCGACCTGGCGGGAGGCGGCGGCAGAAGCAGCGTCGGCTTGCTGGCGGGCGGCAACCTGGGTCTGCAGGAGCGACTGGAGCTGGTCCAGCTTGGACTGGGCGCCGTTGGCTGTGGCCAGCGCAGAGGTTCGAGCATCTGCGGCGGAGCGCAGGGCCTGGGCGTTGGCCTGCTGCTCGGCCTTCACCGTGGCGGTCTGGGCCTGGACCTGGAACTGCTGCACCTTCAGCTGATCGACCGAGTCGGCCACGTTGCCGCTGGCCACGGACAGGTACTCAGCGCGCACGGCGGGGTCGGCTGCTCCGCCCAGGGCCGCATGGGCGGCGTTGCCGGTCTGGCTGCCGGTGTAGGAGCGGATGGCCTGGTTGCGCAGCGTGGACAGGCTTGCGGTCATCTTCGCCCGCATGGCCTGCAGGGTGGCGTCGTCGGTGATCAGCTGCTGGGCCAATGTCGACGCCTGCAGGTTGGCCTGCTGGTAGGCCTCGGTCAGGCTGTGGATGCGGCCGGCGCCGGCGGCGACCTGCGCTTGGAGCGCGTTGATCTGAGCCTGGGTGTCGCTCACCGGATCAGCGGTGGCGACGCCTCCGGGCGCAGCGACGAGGACAAGGGCGACAAGGCTGCCGGCCACCGTCCGCATCGCCGGGGGACCCGCACCGCGGGGGTCCACTGCGAGCAGCTTCCCGATGAACGTCAAGACGAGGTGGCACGGTAGCAGCCGGGTCCAGACGCGCCAAAAGGGCATACTCGGCGGTTGGAGATCTCCACCCGGTCCGACTGCAGCATCCGGGCGCTGGCCGAGCTGGCCGCAGCCGGTGGCGGACCCTGCGTCACCCCGGTTCCTGCGGAGCTGTCGAGGAGGTGACGGTCGACGATGTGGCCGCCGGACGGCTCCCCCTGTCGCTCCAGGGCCTGGTGGACGCACCCGATGCCTGGAAGTCCGATCCTGAGCGCTGATGGGGGACCTCTTGCCGCCCCGCCGCCCATCATCGTCGAGTGACCGCCCGCGGTACCCATAGGATGCGGCTGGGCACCGAGGCCCTCGATGCGCAGAGGTGGCATGCAGAACCGGTTCGGCGACCTGACGGTACAGATGGGTGACGACCATGTGGCGACGGTCGAGATCCACCGGCCTCCCGCCAACTTCTTCGACATCGCTCTCATCAAGGATCTGGCCAACGCCTACCGGGCGGTCGACGACGACCCCGATGCGCGGGCCATCGTGTTGTGCTCCGAAGGGCGCCACTTCTGCGCCGGGGCCGACTTCAACGCTCAGAGCGACGCCCAGCCGCTGGGCAGCGACCATACGGCGTCGCTGTACGCCGAAGCAGTCAAGCTGTTCTCGGCGTCTACCCCCGTGGTGGCCGCTGTGCAGGGCGCAGCGATCGGCGGTGGATTGGGGCTGGCCTGCTCGGCGGACTTCCGGGTGGCCTGTCCTGAGGCTCGCTTCGCAGCCAACTTCTCCCGGCTCGGTTTCCACCAGGGCTTCGGGCTCAGTGTGACCCTGCCCCTCATCGTCGGCCCGCAGCGATCGCTTGAGCTGCTCCTCACCGGGCGGCGGATCACCGGCGACGCCGCCGCGGCCATGGGGCTGTGCGACCGGTTGTGCGCTCAGGACCAGGTGCGGGTCGAGGCCCGGCGCCTCGCTGCGGAGGTTGCCGCTGCTGCGCCGCTCGCCGTGCGGTCCATCCGGACCACGCAGCGGGGTGATCTGGCCGGCCTGGTGCGGGACGCCACCGTGAGGGAGGGCGCTGAGCAGGTCCGCCTGCGGGGCACGGAGGACTTCGCCGAGGGGATCGCAGCCAGCGCCGAGCGACGCGAACCGGTGTTCAGGGGGCACTGACGCTCACGGGCGGGTCAGAGCTTGTGCAGGGCTCCGGTGATGCCGAGGATGACTCCGGCCACCAGGAGTCCGACCATGCAGATGGAAAAGACGAGGTCCGCTTTGCGGGTCTTCAGTCCGTAGATGCCCAGGATCTGGGCGACGACCAGGCAGGCCGCAGCTGCGTAGATCTCCGTCACGTGGTCTGGCAGGCCCCGCCGAGCCAGATCGTTGGGGCAAGGTCCAGGCTCCGCATCCGGGGCAGAATAGTCCCCGGGTGGTGAGCGGTCATGCATCCTCGTCCGGTTCCGCCTTCCGCCAGAGGCCCGACGCCCGTGCCTCGGGGAGCATCCATGCCCCTCTTCCGGCCCGCACGGCGCTGGAGGACACCGGCCGGTGGCGGGGATCGACGTCGAGCACCTGGACCCGCCCGGGCTCGCCCGGGGGGAGGGGAGAGGAAGGGCGGGGAGCGACAAGCATCAGCGGCAGCCGGTCGAGGGCGTCGTCGCGGGCGGCCGTCGAACCCTCGTACCAGGCCGGGTCGATGAGCTGGGCCCATTTGTCACCGCCCAGGATGACGGCGTCGGCTCCTTCGGCGATGTCCACCAGGAGCTGATGGTCGCTGCCGCGGGCCTCGAGCCACGACCGGCTGGAGGAGACGGCTCGGAGGACCTCGATGCGCTCGTGGGGGGTCGGTCGGCTCAGCCCCTCCTTGCCCAGCGGAACCTGGGAGATGACCAGGTAGACCCGGCTCAGGCCCGCCTGTTGCGCAGCCGCCTCGGCGATGGCCAGATGAGCAACGGTGGGCGGGTTGAAGCTGCCGGGATACACCCCGACGAGGCCGCCGGTCCTAACCGGTTCATCGCATTGGCCACTCGACGTCACGGCGGACCCACCTCCCCATCTTGCCGGGTGTCATCATGTCGCCGAGAATGCGCGACAGCGTCCAGCCTGGCATTCGGCCGCCCGCGGCGAGGTGGCTCCCCGTGTGCACCAAGCCGTCCAATACCAAATGTAGGCTGATCGAAAACCCGGAACTCCACATAGGGTCGGGGTCTGTCCTGGCTTCGGGGATGATGGGGTGGGTGGTTGGCCGCCACCGCCTCCTGGGGAGGAACCCTCAACGCCCGGAGATCGTCACGTCCCCACCCCGTCCGGTCGCCGCAGTCGAAGGGCGACTGCATTTCTACTGTCCAGTCCCGGACCCGGATGTCCAGCAACCATCCAGTCAGCACTTGGGTGCGGCCCACACCTCGGGGAGAGGAAGGGGCGGACACAGGGTCCTTCTACAATGGAGGTGCGAACATACGTTCGTTCAGACTGTGGGAGGTGCCTGGTGGTGGCGGTGGTGGAGGACGTGGTTCGAGTGGTGGATCCCGGAGAGTGGCTGGTGGCGCACCGCTGGGAGATGGACCGGGGCGAGTCGTCGTGGTTGGAGGCGCTGGCAGGCTTCGATCGGGATCTGGGATGGGCGGCGGACGGGCAGCTGTCGTGTGCCGAGTGGTTGATGTGGCGGACGAACATGGCCCGGGCGACAGCATTCGAGAAGGTGCGGATCGCCCGCCAGCTGCGGGCCCGACCTGCGGTGGCGGAGGCGTTCGCTGACGGGCGTCTGTCGTACTCG
>JALYZO010000070.1 GCA_030945745.1 Actinomycetota bacterium | reverse complement strand
AGCCGCATGGTCAGGAACAGCCGTCTCCTCGATCAACGTCGTGCTGGCGGCCGCCGGCCTCGAGCTGACCGCCAAGCCGAGGCTCAAGGTCGTCGACGAGAGCCGCGCCGAACGGGAGCGCTGCTGTCCGGCTCAACGTTGGTACCGATTCGTGCCGGAAACCGGCGCGAATCGGTACCAACGTTGAGGCCCGACCACTGAGCGGCCGACGCGGGCCCGATGGATGTCCTCTCCTTCGCCGACGGCCTCCCGTTCTCCCCCAGGCGGACGCCGCTGGCCTACCCGAGCTTCCCCCGGTGATCCTGGCCGAGCGGCTCATCGTGTTGCACCGAGCACTGGCCGACGCCCGACTCCACCACGCCGTGGTGGTCACCGACACCGACCGCGCCCGCCTGGAGCGAGAAGGACTGGCCCGCCTGTGGTGGGACCAGACGCCGGTGGATGTGTTCCTCTCCACCCATGACGCCATCGCCGAAGCCCGGACCGCTCCGGGTGGCGAACAGGCTCGGTCGACGGCACCGGTTAATCTCTCCGGCAATGACGACTGAGGCGAGACCTCGGAGAGGACGCTTCATTCGGTGGGTGTTTGTTTCGGTGGTCCTCGTGGGGTCGCTCGGTCTGCTTGGCGTGGGCGTGCGAAGCGTCTTCTTTGTATCCCATGCGGATGCTTCGGGTTTCGTGGAACCGGTGAGCACCGTTGAGCTCAACTTCCCACGTTCCGTCGTTCTCAAGGAGATCGATGTCCACCCTGGCGACGTGGTCCAAGCGGGACAGGTGCTGGCTCGCAGCGACGACAGCGTCCTGCAGGCCAAGCTGGTTGCCGATCAGGCTGTTGTGGCCTCCGACCAGTTGGCCCTGAGCGAGGCAGCCCAAGCGGTTGGGCAGTCACCTGCAACCATGGGTGCTGCGGTGGGAAGGGCAAAAGCGATGGTGGCGACGGACACGGCGACCACCACGGCGGACCAGGCTGCTCTCGCTGAGACCGTCGTGACGGCCCCTTCGCCCGGTGTGGTTGCCTCGGTTGGAGGGACGGTGGGTGATGTCGACGCGCAGGATGGCGTTCGTCACTTTCTCCCCGTCCAGCCCCCCACCGTGGGCGCCCAGTCCGGGATCAACCTCTTTCCCGGTGCCCCTGTTGCTCCAACCCAGTCGCCTTCGCCGTACACCGCCCTGATCACCGTCCACTCTGCGGCCATGCGCGTCATCGCCCAGGTAGCAGAATCCGATCTCTCGCGGGCCACGGTAGGCAGGCGAGCCCGGATCACCGTGCCGGCTCTGCCTGGGCGGACCTTCGATGCCCTGGTCGACGCCATCGAACCGACGGCGTTCAACCGGTCCGGACACGTGTACTACCTCCTCGACCTGAAGCTGGTCACGAGCACAGACAGTCGGGGTCATGCGGTCTCCTACACCGACAGTGGCTCCTCGCCGCTGCGTGCGGGTCTGTCCGTCGATGTAACCCTGGGCCACTGAGCGTCGGACAGGCTGGCGATGGAGATCACGCTGCTCAACGGTGTCGGACCCCTCCTTCTCCTGGTGTCGGGGGTCGGCCTGAGCCTGGGGCTCCTGGTCTCTCCCCTCTTTCGTCCTTACCCCGATGACCAGGGAGACGGTCTTGCCGTGGTGTTGCTCCCAGCACCGCGCCTGCCTGCAATGTGGCGGGCTCCGATGCTCGCTGTGCTGTTCACAGCTCTGACGGTCCTCTATCACGGCGTCACCGGTCCCCGCTCCCCCGACGGTCTGTACCGGGACCTGGTGTTGCGGCTGAGCGAGAGTGTGGTCCATGCCCCGACAGAGCTCGCCGGATATCTGGAGAACTTCCAGCTCTCCGTGCGCTTCCTCATCGTCGCCACCATGATCTCGTTGGCCGTGCTCGCTCGGGGCACCTTTCTCCGACGGTTGGCGATCGCCGGCCAGGCCCTTTGCTACCTGGCAACCATGGCAGTCGTCGACGCACTGCTCACCGTGACCGAAGTCCTCTTCGCCTTCCCGGTTGGTCCGAGCACGCTTCTCGGAAACTTCGTCGCCATCACCGTGGGTTTTGTCGGCATGGCTCGTCTGCTGTACGCCAACTTCGCGCTACCGAGACCGAGCGCCGTTCCCTTCGCGCCGCGGCGCCGTTCGGCCGATGCCGTGACCCTCGTGGCTCTGACCGTGGCCGGCATGGCTCTTCCGACCGGGGCCCTCCTCTTGGCGTACCAGCGGGCCGACTCCTCTCTGCGGCCCGTCCTGGCCGTGGTCGCACCGGTGCCATTTGCGTACGGGGCGTTGATCTGTCGAAGCCTGTTCCTGTGGCTCCTCGGACGGCTGACCCTGCCGCCAGAACCGGCCGTCACCGAAGAGCGCCCTGCCATGGAGGTGATCACTCCTGCCTACAACGAGGAAGAAGCGATCGTGGCCACGCTCGAAGCCGTCGACCGTGCCGCTCGGCGTTACGGCGGCTCGATCAACATCATCGTGGCCAACGACAGCTCGACCGATCGGACAGCGCAGCTCGCCGAGGGCGCCATGTCCCGCCTCACCTACGCTACCGGGCGGGTCATCAACGTGCGGCACGGCGGCAAGTCGGCCACGCTGAACGCCGCCCTGAACGAGACCACGGCCGACCTGTTGGTTCGCATCGATGCGGACACCCTCGTCGACGAGTCGTGCTTCTACTATGCCCACCGGTGGTTCCGGGACCCCGAGATCGGGCTGGTGGAGGCCATGATGTTCCCCAAGTGGCGGAGATCCCCATTTCCCCGGATGCGCTTGTTCGAGGAACTGCGCCAGTTCGGATTCATCCACCGCACCATCCAGCAGGTTGATGGCGTCAACGTTGTCCCCGGCGTCTTCACCGCATTCCGCCGTGAGGCGGCCATCGAGCTCGGCGGGTTCACTGCAGGAATGAACGGTGAGGACGGGGACTTTACGCTGCGGTGCAGCCGCCTCGGCTACCGGTCGCACCTCGATGCCAACGTGATCGTGCACGAAGACGTCCCCCCCACCTATCGTGGGATTCGAGAGCAGCGAGTTCGTTGGGATCGAGCCACCATCCACAACAACGCTCGACATGGGCCGTACCGGGCCGGCATGGCCACTCCAAAGGTCTGGTTCAGTCACTTGCACCAGTTCTTCGAGCGGATGTTCTCTCCCATACGAATAACACTCCCGCTCTACCTCCTCTGCAGCGCTGCCTTTCAGGGTGCCTACCGCTATCCGGTCTTGCTCTTCTTCAGCGGATGGTTCGTCGCCACGGTGACGTTCATGGCCATGGAGACCGCCCTCGCGGTGGCTTACCGCCATCAACGCAGACTGGGATGGCTGCTCGTCTGGCCCTTGTGGCAGCTCTGCCTGACCGTCTTCTCGGTGGAGGCCTGGCTCAGTCTTCCGGGGCGCCCGGTCAAGATGTGGCGCTCAGAGGTATCGGTGATCTCCGAAGCGGTCGTCCATTGAGCGGCGCTGTTCAACCTGTCAGAGCGCCAGCCACCGCTTGCACGAAGCCCACCCCCACGCCTGCTTGCGCTTCTCCACAACTCGGGCATTTTGGCGATTTGCCGGGGACGTTGAGCCAGTAGCCCCCTACCATTCCACGAGTGGAGTTGAAGGCCGAAACTAGGTCCAGCGTCGTCACCGCTCGGCCGGCCGGGTTGGTCGAGAGCCCGACCAGGATCACCGCGTTGGGATTGGAGAGCCGGGCTTGTTGCACCGCAGCGCCCACGAAGGGGTCGAAGGCGGGCGTTGCCTCTGCCTGTTGCGCCTGTATCTCCAGGACGTCGCTGACACGTGCTCCTTCGCCAGCCAGCCGGAGGGTGAGGAAGCGATCGAACTTCTGATCAGGGCTGCCGCCGCTCAGCACCGTGGCCAGGTTGGCTGCCGGAGCAAAGATGAGCTGTCGTCCGTGCTCGTGGACGACCGCAGCCGCTCTCTGCGCGTAGGTGACGGGGTCCCGCTGCTCAGCGGTGGGGGTGAAGGACCACTGCTCATTGTCGTAGAGGACATATTTGATGTTCGCAGCGACGGCGCCCGTGTCGAAGGCTCTTTGGATGTCACCGTAGCTTGTGAAGCTCTCGACCGGTGATGCCTGGGAGAGGGACCGGTCGAAGCTGCTCTTGCCCTTGACGATCAGCAAGGTTCGGGGGTTGTCAAAGAGAGCCGCGATGACCTTGGCGGGCAGCCCAGCGCGGTTAAGCGCGGCGATGGCATAGTCCTGGACCAGGATGAATGGTCGCCCGGGCCCGGTCGTTGTGGCAGGCCCTCCTTGGCCCGCACCCGGCGCTGTGGTGCTGACTGACCCGACCGCAGGTGGTGGCTGAGAGCTCGGCCCTGCGGTGGGGGAGGTCGGCCCCCCGCCCCCACAGGCGGCGAGCAGGACGCCGGCAGCGAGCACCGTGAGGACCGTGAGGACCGACCAGGATCGGCCTCTGCTCTGGGGGCAGCGAGCAGTCGACACTGCCCTAGCGCACGCGGTTGAGGAACGCAACTGCGGCCTCGGCACCGAGGTTCCGGCAACTGGGGCAGTGCGAGGACTGCTGGGGGATGTTGAGCCAGTAACCCTTCACCAGGCCCCGAGTGCTGATGTAGTCGTTGAACAGCGACTGCGAAGACACGGCGTCACCCAGGGGTGCCGTGCTCATGCCGGCCAGCATCTCTGCCGTTGGGCTGATCGCTCGGATCGAAGCAGTCGCAGCCTGGAGGAAGCTCACATAGCGCGGCGTTCCCTCAAGCTGCTGGGATTGCACCTCCACGATGTCGGCGTAGCGCGCCAGTTGGAGGACCGGGCTGTCCACAAAAGCATCATATTTGTCAGCCCCCAGGCGGTGAGGCGCCAGCAAGGCCAAGTTGACAGCCGGCGTGGCGATCAGCCTGAGGCTCCTGGCGTGGGCGAGCCGAGCCGCCAGCCTTGTATAGGCAACCGGATCTCTTTGCTCGGCGACCGGCGTGAAGCTCCACTGCTCGGGGTCGTAGAGGAGAGCCCTCGTGCCAGGAGAGACGCCGCCGGTGTCGACGGCGTGCTGCAGATCGAGGTAGCTGGTGTAGGCCTGGACTTGCACCGACCCACTCAGGGGATTTCGATCGCCGCCCGTGGAGCCCTGAACGAAGCGGGTGGTGGGGTTGCTCAACTTCTCGAGCACCGCGGAGCCGCCGGCCGCCTGGCTCATCTGGGTGACTGCTCCAACGCCAACCATCCAACTCGACGGTGACGTCGAAGCCGCAGCGCCGGGCGCACCGGAGACGCCGATGCTCGACACCATCGCCGTGCAGGCCAGAACAACGCCGGCGCTCCTTGCCCACCGAGGGGACCCTTGGCGTCGGCGTCGCGCGCAGAGACCAGCATCTGTTGCGAGGATACGTCGGAATTGCCCCACCACGATCACGTTTGTCCCTCTATTGAGGTTGGCGAGCAAAGCGGAGCCTACCTGAGCCTCGGCGTCACTCCGGTCGTGACCTGGTGGTGCCCCGCCAGGCGTGCCACCCAGTCCGAGGCCCGATCGTCGGTTTGGTGGGGATCGACGACCACATCGAACATCTCGGCGGGGAACCACGACGAACGCCGCCATCAACCGGGCGTGATCAAGCTACCGCCAGTGCCCACATCCGACGGACGTCGCTGAGCGTAGAGATCCCCTGCGCCGGGGACCGGATCCGTCACCGCGGAGGGCAACGGTGCCTCCCACCCCTGCGCGCCACGCTCGTTGATCACGTCGGTGAGGCGGGTGACCGCCGGGAGGCCCGAAGCCACGACCTCCACCAACGGATCGGTACGAACACCCAACTGCTCTGCCAGCCAACGGTCCAGGAGGGCATCCATCCGGGCCACGACATCGCTACGCTCTGCGGCGACGTTGTGCTGCTCATCGGGATCTGATCGCACGTCGTAGAGCTCGTCGCAATCGCGAGGGTAGATACCCGGGTCGTAACACCGGATGAACTTCCACTCGGGGGTGCGGATGCCACGCTTCGCCTGCCAGGTGCATTCACTGAGCACGATCTCGCTGCGATGTTCGACGGCCTCGCCCCGCATGAGCGGAAGCAGCGACCTTCCGTCGAGTCCCGCCACCGGCGGGAGACCCTGAACCTCGAGGACCGTGGGCATGACATCGGTGAGGGAAACGAGATGGTCGAGTCGGCAGGTTGGGACTCGGCCCGGCGCTCGGATGACGAGTGGTACGCGGGTGACCGCGTCATACAAGCCTGCATGATCGAACCAGGCGTCGTGCTCGGTCATCACCTCGCCATGATCGCCGAAGACGACCACAAGGGTGTCATCGAGAACACCCAACTGCTCGAGATGACCGAACAAGCGCCCGAGCTCCCAGTCGAGGTAGGCCACCTCGGCGCGCTGGAGATCCTCGACGTAATCGAGGTTCGGCAGCCGGTCGAGATAATCGTAGTTGTTCTCCTTGAACAACGGATAGGAGGGTCGCGTCATGAGCTTTTCGACCACAGCGTCATCCACCCAGGAAGACGAATGCTTTGCGTAGCTGGACCGAAACGGTTCCGGCGGCACGTAGGGAATGTGGGCGTCCCAATAGTGCAGGAAGAGGAAGAAATCTTCCTCGGCGTGATCTGCGAGCCAGGGGAACGCCAGATCGTTGATCACCGAAGCCGGTGCGCGGGACCGACCAGGTGGCGCCATGTAGTCCTTGTAGCCCCGGATGAACCATGCCTTCATCGAGAAGAGATGGTCGACCGCACCGGTGTGGCAGCCGCTGTCCTCCAGGATCTTGGGCAGCCAAGGGATCCGTTCGTCCAGCATCGCCGGAGGATGGAAGTGCGAGACGATGCCCGTGCTCGCACCGCAGCGACCCGTGAACAGGGCGGTGTGTGAAGGCTGCGTCGGGATGTCTGTTGCGAAGGCGTGACCAAAATGAGCGCCCTCCGACGCGATCCGATCCAGGTTGGGCGTGGCTACTCGTTGAGGTCCAAAGCTCCACAACCGGTCTGACCCGACCGTGTCCAGACAGATCAGGAGTGTCTTCATTCGAACCTCTCTTCGGACTGGCCTGGGACGGCCAGACCGGTCGAGCGTAACGGCCGTGGCCGGCAGGCCCCTGACGCAGAGCCAGCGCGCGCCTGGAGAGCACCTTCGCCATGCTTCCCCCTCCCGGCCAAGGGGCTTCCACTCAGCGT
>JALYZO010000049.1 GCA_030945745.1 Actinomycetota bacterium | reverse complement strand
ACCTGGGCGCCCTGCGGGTCTGAAGGCGTACAACGAGCCTTCCCTGTAGCGGTGCGAGACCCGGGACAAGGAGCAGCCAGGCAACTCGGCTACCTCTCTGCTGCGCAGCGACGACGCCACTTCGGAGGTGCGCAACATGGCGTCTTGGAGGGCCTGGACCAACCGGTCGGTCGACTTCGCTCGAGACGCGCATCGAGAAGCTCCTCGCCCGAAACCCCGCAGATCTGCTCGACGAACTCGCCGAGCTTGGTTTCGCCTGGCGGGATGTCGCCCGCATGGTCGGCGTGTCCGTACCGGCACTCCGCCGCTGGAGGCACAGCGACCTGCCCACGGGCGAGAACCGTCGAGCCATCGCCCAGCTCCTCGCCTTCGTGCAGATCATCAGCGAGGACCAGATGATCTTTGGACCGGTCTCCTGGATGGAGGTCCCGGTCGTCGGCGGGGCCCCGACGACGAGGATCGATCTGTATGCCGCCGGGCACCTCGACGTGGTGTTCGACCTTGCCACCCAGCATTGTCCGCCGGAGGCAGCGATGGACGCTGCCGAACCGGGGTGGCAAGAACGGTACCGGTCCGATTGGGAGACCGTCCCAGGAGCGGACGGTCAGCCATACATACGGCTGAAGCCCAAAAGGGTGAACCTCGATACCTACGCCGCCCCCGGGCGCCTCTACATCGCTCGGGGCGACGAGGTGAACCCGAACCGCCCACTCTTCACCCGCGATGTCTTCGCCAACGTGGCAATTCCCGGCGTGGAGGACCAGGAGATGGCGATGATTGTCGCCCACCCGTGCAGCTTCCGCGCCGGAGCCGGAGTTCGCCTCTGAGTCCTGGTCGCTGGCGTTCGGTCTATCCCGAAGCAAGGAGTGAGCGCCTGGACGAAGCGCTTCTTCGACCGGATGCCCCTCCCCGACCTGGAAGGGGACGACTTCCGGGCCGCTCATTTCAACGACGTCGGGCAGGCCGTAACAAGCGACCTCGGCGCCGCCCGCCGCGTCGCCTGCCTCTCGGAGGTCGGGATCAACATCCTCCAGCAGCGGCTCACCTTCCACCTCACCCGAGTGGAAGTGCCCACGAACCTCTTCAACCAGGAGTTCGCCCACACGATGGAGGAAGCCGACCTGCTCGAAGACTGGGTCGACACCCTGACCGACGCCGGCTGGTCCAAGGCGAGCGCCGAAATCCGCTTCGAGACCTTCCTCCGCTCCCGGACGCCGACGTTGCGGGACGAGCTTCTCGACGCACAGGCACGCTCGCATGTCCGCACCGCCTGTCGCCGTGAGGCGGTCCGACTCGTGGCGGAGGAAGTTCGTCGTAGCGCCTGAACAGATAACCGACGGCACCTGATCTGGCGAGCTCAAGAGCGACGCCGGCCGGCGGACGGCGGACGGTTGCCGCCCCACTCACTATCCCCCACCTGATCTAGCAATCAAGCCTACACCAACGCCGGCCCTGACACCCCGATCTCTACTGGCGAGAAGGGCCCGGCTCGCACCGCAGCCACGATCTTTCAGAGGATCGCGGCTTGCCGCCAAGGCTTGGCAACCGAGCTGCCCCACCTCGCCACCATGCGCCAGCGGTCCCCATCGCGCGGACTGCGGACCGTCTGCGGGATGAACGCGCGATGGATAAACCTCAGACGCGAAGCCAGGACGCTCGAAAGAGCCCTTGAGCTAATGTTTTATGTGGAGCGAGCGCCGGGAGTCGAACCAGCGGCCTCAGCTTGGGAAGCCGCCCGGAGGGGCCTCCGGTTGTACCTCGACGGTCCACATGTTCAGGTCAGGACAATGACAGTACGTCACGAAAGATCGAGGAATTTCAGGAGATGAGGGATCCTGGCGGGATCGCCGACGCAGCCAAAGCGGCTGAGAACGCTGAGGAGATCGTCGATTGGTGGAACTGGATTTGAACTCTCCAGCTTGCCTGATATCCCCTTGGCGAGCATTGGACCCACCGAGATCGGATACCCGAACCTGCATCTCCGCCCCTTGGCCATCACCTCGGCTCGGAGCCAGACCATCAAGATCGGCGATAGACGTCTCGGCGGTGCTCGATGCGAATCACGATCACCTCGTGAGCATCCTCGTTGATCCGGTAGAGCACCCGGTAGGTACCTCGACGCGCTGACCACACCCCGGCCAGTTGGCCCCGAAGGGGCTTACCGACGAGTTCCGGTTGCTGAACCAGGGCAACGGTGAGGAAGTCGATCACTGCGGCGGCGACAGCTTCGGGAAGTCGCTCCGCCAGCGCCCGGCGCGCCGGCGGGGTCAGGGCGAGGTCGTAGTCCCCACCGCTCACGGCCGAAGCTTGCGGACCGCCCCGACGCCGCGCACGACGTCGCCCCGTGCGTAGGCCGCGTCGGCTTCACGGATGTCGCTGAGCGCCTCCGGATCGTTGAGCACGGACAGAGTCTCCTCGAGCTCGGCAAGGTCCTCGGGACTAATGATGACCGCCGCGTCGTGGCCGTTGCGGGTGATGACGACCCGCTCATGCTGGTGCTCGACGCGGTCGACGACTGCGGACAGATGGTCTCGTATAACCCTCAACGACTCGGTCGTCATGGCCACAATTGTGGCCGATCGTTTCCACTCTGTCCAGTAGCCCGCCTCACAAGGCTGTCTCGACCTCAAACCTGCCAGGCACCCACCGGGCTGGTGAGGTCGGGTACCTGCGAAGTGCTGGAGCAGAGCAGCGATCTGTCTCCGGCCCCGGGGCTCTGAACGGTCAGCTAATTCCCCAGTGGTGCTGTCAGGGAATTCCCCGCTTCGGTCTTGAGGCAGGCGGCATGGCCCAAAGCTTGGGCGACGTGGCTCTTGCCGACACCGACAGGACCGAAGAGGATGACCGACTCGCCGGCGGCGACGAAGCCCAAGGCGGCGAGGTCGCGGATGGTGGCAGCAAGGACGCTCGAAAGCACCCTTGAGCTGGTGTTTTATGTGGAGCGAGCGAAGAGGATCGAACCCGCGTTCCCAGCTTGGGAAAGGGCTGTCCTGCCCTCCGGCCACCAAGGCTTTTGGGCGTTCGAGCAATTCAGGGGCCGTTTCGGCTTGACCGCCTGCGCCCGAACGCAACCGGCTTTGACCAGCCGTCGTGGCACGAATGTGGCACGGCTCAGGCGTCGAGCAAGGGCAGAGCAGCGCTGCTCTCGGACAGCGGCGAGCCGACCAGGAGCTCGACGTCGCCGTCGGGGTAGCTGGCAACGAGGTGGAGCTCTCCCCCAGTTGCGTTAACGAAGCGGCGCAGCGTGGAGAGCAACAGATCGGTGCGGCGCTCGAGGCGGGAGATCTCGCTTTGGTCCATGCCCATCGCCTCGGAGACCGTCGCCTGGGCGAGGGCCCGCAGCTTTCGGACCTTCGCCAGGCTTGCCTGGTGATGGTCGATCTCCTCGCTGGCCCGTTCGTAGGCGGCCCTGGCCGCCGGGTTGGCGAGGATCCGATCCCGTAGCGCAGCTGCTGAGACGGTGGCCTCCTCGTAGTCTCTCCCGTCGCCGGCCTGGGCCTCGGTCTGGCGGTCATCGACAGGTAGGCCCGGTAAGCGTCGGTCATCTTCCTATCTCCGGCGCTGTTTGGGCGTACTTCATCGCCGCGCTAGGGACGGCGGTGCCCGGAGTCGGGGAGGGCGCTCTCGCGCTCTTGTCTTCGACGGAGGCGCCGACGGAAGCGTTTGTCGTGACGCGGCTAAACGACCTCGCTGCGCTGTCCGACCAGGTCGTCATGGTGCTCGACGACTACCACGTCATCGAGGATCCCCACATTCGTGACGGGATGATCTACCTGGTGGAGCACCTCCCGCCCCCGATCCGGCTGGTCATCGCCAGTCGGGCCGACCCCGCGTTGTCGCTGGCGCGCCTCCGAGCCCGTGGCGAACTCGTCGAGATCCGGGCCAATGATCTGCGCTTCACGCTCGACGAGGCCGCTTCCTATCTCCACGAAGTGATGGGACTGGAGCTGACGACCGCCGACGTCGCCGCTCTGGAGGGACGCACCGAAGGGTGGATCGCCGCGCTCCAACTGGCAGCGCTGTCGACGCAGGGCCGAGCTGACGTCGCCGGCTTCATCGCCGGCTTCGCAGGCGACGACCGGTACATCGTCGACTACCTGGTCGGGGAGGTCTTGCAGCGTCAGTCGCAGCATGTCCGGCGCTTTCTGCTCCACACGTCGATCCTGAGCCGGCTGAACGGCTCGCTGTGCGATGCCGTGACAGGTCAGCACGATGGTGGGGCCATGCTCGACGCCCTCGATCGCGCGAACCTGTTCCTGGTCCCGCTCGACGACCGGCGCCTTTGGTACCGGTACCACCATCTCTTCGCCGATATGCTGCGAGCCCGGCTCTTCGACGAGCAGCCCGACGAGGTCGATGACTGCACCGGCGTGCGAGCGACTGGCACGCCCGCAACGGCGACCAGTCGGCGGCCATCGGCCACGCCTTGGACGGCGAAGACTTCGAGCGAGCCGCCGACCTCATCGAGATGGCGGCAATGCCCGCCTTCCGAGCTCGACAGAGGCCACGTTCCGCCGGTGGCTGGAGGCGCTTCCCGAGAAACTGTTCCGGGTTTGGTATGGGACGATCCCTCCATCGCCGCCGGCTTGGCCCGCCGCCTCGCCGAGGAGGTCGCCGCCATGGAGCCCAACCGACTACGTCGCTGCGCCCGGAGCGAGTGCCCGCTGATCTTCTACGACACCACCCGCTCTCGCACGCAGCGCTGGCACGCCGAAGATCCGTGCGGCTGGCGGGAACGTCAACACCATCGCCGCGCTCGTAGCTGAGAGGCGCTCCGGCTGAGCGTTCCGGCAGCAGATCCGGTCACGGCAGGGAGCGGCCTGGTGGCTGGGACCCTCAGCGGGCTAGGGACGCCCGCCACTGCTTTTCGACGTCGGGATAGATGAGCGTGAGATCATCGGACAAGGATGCCTTCATGAACCTGGTCCGTTCGTCGACCAGGACCTCCTCCCGGCCAGCTTCGACCGCTTCGAGGGCCTGCGCCACGACGTCGGCTGCCACGAGCTTGAGACCGGTGAAACCAGCGGCCATGCCGGTCGGGCCTGTGTCGATGAATCCGGCGTGTAAGGCGATCACGAGGGTCCTTGGTCCCGCAGTTCCATCCGAAGCCCGTTGGTCATCGACCACGCGGCGGCCTTCGACGCGGCCTGAGAAGCGCCGGCGGGGAAGTTGAAGAACGACACGATCGACAAGACGTTGATCACCGCGCCGCCACCGTTGCCGGCGAGGACCGGGGCGAACGCCCTGGTCACAGCCAGGGGGCCGAGGTAGTTGACCTCCATCTCACGGTGCGCCGGCTCCAGCGACGGCGCTCCCATGAACGTGGTGTTGCACACGACCCCGGCGTTGTTCACGACAAGGTTCACATCAGGGCAGCGCTGGGCGGCGGCAGCGATGTCGGTCGGGCTGGTCAAGTCGAGGCGCACCGCGGTCACGCCCGGTTCGTTGACCGCCGCAGGATCGCGAGCCCCCGCGTGCACCTTCGCTCCACGTTCCCCAAGCGCTCGAGCGAAGGCCGCGCTCCAGCGATCTGCACCTGGCTTGCCTCCTTCACTTGCAGCGGGGCTGCTGGTCGGCCGAATCTGAGCCCTCATTCGACCACAGCCGCCGACGGGGCGGGAGTGATCCAGGTCTTTCAGCCGACTCGACTGTTCGACGTGCCCGCTGAACGATCCCTTAGTGACACAAACGTAGGTTCCCTGGAGCAGCCGATCATCGTTCCCGTAGGTCCTTCGACATTCGGGACGCCCGCCGGGCCA
>JALYZO010000032.1 GCA_030945745.1 Actinomycetota bacterium | reverse complement strand
TTCGTAGATCTCGGTGTCGCCCCGCTCCTCGATCCACGACGCTCGGCGCGGGTCCAGGCCGGTCTGTGGCTCGGATCCGGGGCCGCCAGTGTCGTACAGGCGGACCGGGGCGTTCGCCGTCCCGTCCGGGGAGTCGTGGAGATCGATCTCCCGGAACGGCACCAGCAGGTCGGGCCGAGTGCCGCCGACGTGGACGCGGCGGGCACGGCGGATCAAAGCGTTGGGGGTCGTCGATGGCGTCATGGGATCTCCCTTCGCCGGCATTACCCGGACCAGGTGCAAACGGTCGGAGCCAATCGGGCCGCGTGACCCAGACTCCCTCTCAGCCCGGTCCCTCCGAGCTCCCGTGGACCCACATCGTAGCGCAACGGCACACTGTTCGTTGAGCGACCACAGCATCGCCGAAGCCATCAAGAACGGGTGAAGCGGGCCAGCGAGACGATCGAGCACCTCGACTGGTTTCGAGGTGACCCAGACCCGGGGCCACATCGAGAACGGTGAGGTGGCTCATTTCCGGGTCTATCTGAAGGTCGGCTTCCGGCTCGAGAGCGGCGCGAGCTGAGTGACCGGACGTGCCATCGCGGCGCGGAAGGCGTCGGCGAAGGCCCGGGCCGCCGGTGGTGGTGTCCGGTCGTGGCGGTAGGCCAGGCCGATGGTGCGGTGAAGATCGGCGTCATTGAACGGTATGGCCACCAGGTCCACGGCCGGTCCCGCCACCGAAGCGGGGACGACGGCGCCCCCCAGGCCGGCGGCGGTGAGGGCCAGGACCCCGTCCATCTCCAGGCCCTCCACGGCGAACGTCGGAGCGAAGCCGGCGCTGCGGCACACGGCCAGGGTGGTCTCCCGCAGGTCATAGCCATCACGGAACATGACCAGCGGGAGGTCCTCCAGCTGGGCGATGGCCACCGAGCTCTGCCCGGCCAGGGCATGGTCGCTGGGCACGGCCAGAACCAGCTCTTCATCGGCCAGGGCCTCGGTGCGCACCCACGAGTGGTTGATGGGCAGGATGACGACGGCCAGGTCCAACTCACCACCTTCCAGGGCGGTGACCAGATGGTGGGAACCGTCCTCGCGCAACGACACGTCCAACCCGGGGTAACTCCGGTGGAAGTCGGCCAGGACCGGGGCCAGCAACACCGTGGTCAGCGTCGGGGTGGCACCGAGGGACAGCCGGCCTCGGCGCAGCCCCATGAGGTCGCCGACCGCGGCGCGCCCCGCCTCGCAGTCGGCCAGCACCTGGCGGGCCCAGGGCAGGAGGGCTTCGCCGGCCGGGGTGGGGGTGACGCCACCGCCCGAGCGGTGGAACAGCTCGATGCCCAGCTCCCGCTCCAAGGCCCGAACGGCAGCGCTGACGGACGGCTGCGCCACCCGCAACTTGTCAGCCGCCCGGGTGAAGCCCCGCTCCTCAGTCACACTCACCACGTAGCGCAACTGGTGGATTTGCACGAACCCACTCTAGGACCCGCCATAGGCAAAGCCTCTCCCACCGAGAGCGAAGTGACCCTTTCTCTTTGGGGCGGGGTCCACCTACAGTCACGCCGAAGTCGGCACGGCGCCGGCACAGGAGTGGGAGACGATGGCAGCACCTACGACTCAGGCCGCTCCCAGCGACGATGCCAACCGGGCGGCCATCACGCAGCGGACCCTGCGCCGGGACCGGTGGTGGGTCCAGCCGACCGTCTCGGGAGCGGTCCTGCTGGCCTTCATCGTCTACTCGACGTACGCGGCCTTTCAGAACGCTGACTACTTCTACAAGCCGTACATCTCGCCGTTCTACTCCCCGTGCCTGGTGGACACCTGCAACGTCGCCCGGGCCGGATCGCAGCACGTCTCCGTACCCCACCTGGGCATCTTCGGAACCTGGTGGTCGATCTCCCCCGCCATCCTCATCCTCATCTTCCCGCTGGGCTTCCGGATGACCTGCTACTACTACCGCAAGGCGTACTACCGCGCTTTCCTGATGTCCCCCCCCGGTTGTGCGGTGGCCGAGCCCCGCAAGACCTACACCGGCGAGACCCGATTCCCGCTGATCCTGCAGAACATCCACCGCTACTTCTTCTACTTCGGCCTCATCTTCAACGTGATCCTGACCTACGACGCCGTGGTCTCCTTCCGCAACCACAACGACCAGTGGGGCCACGTGGGCGTGGGCACGGCGGTGCTGTGCGTCAACGCCATCCTCCTGTGGGCCTACACCTTGTCGTGCCACTCCTGCCGTCACATCATCGGCGGCCGCCTCAAGCACTTCTCCAAGCACCCCATCCGGTTCAAGCTTTGGGGCGTGGTCACCAAGCTCAACACGCGGCACATGCAGCTGGCCTGGTGCAGCCTGATCTTCGTCGGCCTCACGGACCTCTACATCCGCCTGGTGTCGAGCGGAACGATCCACGGAGGTTGGGTCTGATGGCTGCTCGCGAGCGCCCCGCCCACGAACATCACAACTACGACGTCGTGATCATCGGGGCCGGCGGAGCCGGGCTGCGGGCGGCCATCGCCGCGCAGGAGGCCGGGGCTCGCACCGCGGTGATCTGCAAGAGCCTGCTCGGCAAGGCTCACACGGTCATGGCCGAGGGCGGCATTGCCGCTTCGATGGGCAACGTGTACTCCGAGGACAACTGGAAGGTCCACTTCCGCGACACCATGCGCGGTGGCAAGCTCCTCAACCACTGGCGCATGGCCCAGCTCCACGCCCAAGAGGCCCCCGCCCGGGTCTGGGAGCTCGAGCAGTGGGGGGCGTTGTTCGACCGCACCCCTGAGGGCTTGATCAGCCAGCGGGACTTCGGCGGTCACCGCTATGCCCGCCTGGCCCATGTCGGTGACCGCACTGGCCTGGAGATGATCCGGACCCTCCAGCAGCGCACCGTGCAGTTGGGCATCGACGTGTTCATGGAGTGCACGGTCACCGACCTGCTCGTGGAGCGAGGCTCGCCGAGCAACCCGACCAACCCTGATACGACCAACCCTGATACGACCAACAGAGTCGGCGACCGGATCTCCGGGGCCTTCGCCTACTGGCGCGACTCAGGACGCTTCATCGTCTTCAACGCCCCGTCGGTGGTGCTGGCCACCGGCGGGATCGGCAAGTCGTGGAAGGTGACCTCCAACTCCTGGGAGTACACCGGCGACGGCCACGCGCTCGCCCTGCGGGCCGGGGCCAGCCTGGTCAACATGGAGTTCGTCCAGTTCCACCCCACGGGCATGGTGTGGCCGCCATCGGTGCGGGGCATCCTGGTCACCGAGTCGGTGCGCGGTGACGGCGGCGTGCTGCGCAACGCTGACGGCGAACGGTTCATGTTCAACTACATCCCGGAGTTCTTCAAATCTGAGACTGCGGACACCGAGGCGGAAGGTGACCGCTGGTATGACGACAAGCGCAACAACCGTCGTCCTCCCGAGCTCCTCCCCCGTGACGAGGTGGCCCGGGCCATCAACAACGAGATCAAGGAGGGCCGGGGCTCGCCACACGGCGGGGTGTTTCTCGACATCGCTGGCCGGCGCAGCGCCGAGTACATCCAAAAGCGCCTCCCCTCGATGTACGCCCAGTTCAAGGAGCTGGCCGAGGTCGACATCACCGCCGAGCCCATGGAGGTGGGCCCCACCTGCCACTACGTCATGGGTGGCGTGGAGGTCGACCCCGACTCCGGCAAGTCGTTCATCGACGGCCTGTACGCAGCGGGCGAGGTGGCCGGCGGCATGCACGGCTCCAACCGCCTGGGCGGCAACTCCCTGGGCGATCTGCTGGTCTTCGGCAAGCGAGCCGGCGAGCACGCCGCGGCGTACGCCGCCGGGTTGGGAACGGACAGGCCGGCGATCCGTGACGAGGACGTGACCGCGTCGTCGAAGTTGGCACTGGCCCCGTTCGACAACGAAGGTGAGGAGAATGCCTACTCCCTGCACCAGACCCTCCAGGCGACGATGCAGGACCTGGTGGGGATCATCCGCACCGAGGCCGAGATGCAAGAGGCCCTGGGCGCGGTCATGGACCTGGCCGGGCGCATCGACCACATCTCCGTCGAAGGCCACCGCCAGTACAACCCGGGCTGGCACCTGGCCCTCGACCTGCGCAACATGCTCGTGGTCTCCGAAGCGGTCGCCAAGGCAGCCCTGGAGCGCAAGGAGAGCCGGGGTGGCCACACCCGCGACGACTACCCGATGACCGACGACCACTGGGCCAAGCTCAACGTGATCGTCTCCCTCGACAACGACCACCGGGTGGCCGTCCGCCAGCAGCCGCTGCCCGTGATGCCCCCCGATCTGGCTGAGCTCCTGGAGGCACAGCAGTGACCTTGGAGAAGCAGTGACCTACGCCCTGAAGCTCAACATCTGGCGGGGCGACGCCGGCGGCGGAGAGCTCAAGGAGTACTCCGTGGCGGTCGAGGAGGGCGAGGTCGTGCTCGACGCCGTGCACCACCTCCAGGCCCAAGAGGCGGGCGACATGGCCGTGCGCTGGAACTGCAAGGCCGGCAAGTGCGGCTCGTGCTCGGCGGAGATCAACGGCAAGCCGCGGCTCATGTGCCTCGCTCGCCTGTCCACCTTCGAGCAGGACCAGCCCATCACCATCACCCCGCTGAGGACGTTCCCGGTGATCAAGGACCTGGTCACCGACGTCTCGTTCAACTACCGCAAGGCCGCCCAGGTCCCTGCGTTCCACCCGAGCGCCGACCAGCCGACGGCGCCCTTCAAGATGGCCCAGGTCGACGTCGAGCGGTCCCAGGAGTTCCGCAAGTGCATCGAGTGCTTCTTGTGCCAGGACACATGCCACGTCATCCGGGACCACGAGGAGAACAAGGACGCGTTTTCCGGTCCCCGCTTCTTCATCCGCTTCGCCGAGCTCGAGATGCACCCCAATGACGACCTCGACCGCCGCAAGATGGCTCAGGACGAGCGTGGCCTCGGGCTGTGCAACATCACCAAGTGCTGCACCGAGGTGTGCCCCGAACACATCAAGATCACCGACAACGGCATCATCCCCATGAAAGAACGCGTGGCCGACGTCAAGTACGACCCGGTGCGCTTCCTACGCCGCCGAAAGAACAAGGCCCACTGAGCCGCCGTCGGCGTGACCGCTCGGTGTGTCAGCCTCGGGGAGCTGCGGGCAGCGGGTCGACGATCCCCCACCGGGAGGTTGGGAGCGCGAAACTGATCGTGAAGGGGGCTGTGAGAACAATGGACGACGCTGCGGGGAACGTGGTCGGCTTCGACCGGTTGATCCCCAAGATGTCCGCCGTGGACGAGCACGGAGATCGGCGCGGCAAGCTGATCGATGGCCTGAGGTTCCGGCCGGTTCGTCCGGTTCCCCACGAGGACGGAACGCTCGCGGAGGTCGCCCGCATGGATTGGGAGGAGGTGGACCAGCCGCTCGTTCAGGTCCATGTGACGACGACCTACCCGGGAAGGGTCCGGGCCTGGGGGTTGCACCAGGCGTCGACCGATCGGCTCTTCGTTGTCCGAGGCCTGGTATCGATCGTCGTCCATGACGGACGGGCCGACTCCCCGACGGTCGGTGCCAGCAACGAGTTCCGCTGCAGCGAGCGCAATCCGGGACTGCTGGTCATCCCGCCGAACCTCTTTCACGGGTGGAAGAACATCGGCGTTGACGAGGCATTCATCATCAACATGCCCTCGAACCAGTACACCTACGACCAACCGGATGCGCTCGACCTGCCCTACGACGACCCCACAGCGGCTGCGATCGTCCCCTTTCGGTGGTGAGCTCCGCCGAGCCACTCGTCACCGTTCTGGTACCTACCCATGACCATGCGTCGACCCTCGACCTGGCCGTAGGCAGCGTCTTGACTCAGACCGTTGAGGCCCTCGACGTGGTCATCGTGGGCGACGGCGTCGGCGACGACACCCGTGACGTCGTCGCCGGGTTGGTTCGCGATCGACGGGTCCGGTTCCTGGATGCCCCAAAGAGCACAAGCCGGTCGGAACTGCTCCGACACCGGGTGCTGAACGAGGCTCGTAGTCCGTACGTGTGCTACCTGGGTGACGACGACGTGATGCTGACCAACCATGTCGAGGCGACCGTGGCCCGATTGCGGGCGACCGACTTCACACATCCCCTTCCGCTCTACATCGAACGAGACGGCTTGTTGTGCGCCCATCCAACCGACCTCGCCGACGCCGCCTGCGTGGCCTGGCACCTTGGCCATGAGCGCAACGCCATCTCCCTGACCGGCGTCGGTCACCGCCTGGACGCATACCGGCTCTTGCCCCACGGCTGGCGGGAACCCCCTGCCGGCTCGTGGTCGGACCACTACATGTGGCAGCAGTGGTTCGCCGTTCCCCATCTGAGGTTCAGCACCGGAGATCGCCTGACCGTCCTCAAGTTCGCGGCCAACGTCCGGTCGGGATTGACGCCCGCCCAGCGCCGTGGGGAACTGCAGGATTGGATCGATCGGAGCACGGAGCCGGACTTCGAACGCTGGCTGGCGGCGCAGGCGGGCGATGCGTTCCGCCGCCACGCCATACAGACCCGGCTGGAGTTGGACGCCATCACGGATCAGTCAACCGAAGAACGCCAGGTTTGGGAACAACAGAGGCTGAACTTCGAGGTGCTCCTCCAAACGAAGGTCGTCGACCTGGAGGTGGCCGAAGCCAGCATCAGGCAGGCTCACGATGAGCTCCGGGCCCTTCGGTCTACCCGTACCTGGCGCCTGCACGATCGACTCGTCGGCCATGCCCCGCTCCGATGGCTCGCTCGTCGTTGATGGAAGGCGAGAACTCGGGCGGTTGAGGAGCGCGCCCTACCCGATGGCGGTTGGCCCGTCCACCGCCCCGTCTGGTGTCCGGATACCTCAGCGCCACATTGACGGTGTTCGATTGGGTTACCCCGCGCCATGGTCAGGACCCTCCGGTCGGCTTCTGGGGTTGGTACCGCTTCAGCACCCGAGCGAAGGCGCGAATCGGACCGCATCAGGCGAAAGCGACGATGCAGACGCTGCCCATGGTGACGCTGTAGATGGCGAAGGGGTAGAGCGTCCGGGTTTGGAAGAATCGGAGGAGGAACCGGGTGGAGAGGTAGGCGGCTATGCCCGCGCAGAGGGCACCGACGATGACTTGGCCATGGATGTGGTTGCCGGCGTTACCAGCGAGGCTGGGGAGTTTGAGGACCCCGGCCGCGAGGATGACGGGGGTGGCAAGGAGAAAGGAGAAGCGCGCCGCGTCTTGGTGGTCAAGGCCTCGGAGGAGGCCTGCGACCATCGTGATGCCTGAGCGGGAGATGCCGGCGAGGAGCGCGAAGGTCTGGAAGAAGCCGATGATGCCGGCTTCTCGGTAGGCGAGGGTGTCGAGCTCGCGGCTTCCACCCGTGACGGCCTGACCCGTTCCCGTCTGGACGCCGGCTCGACCGGGGTGGGCACGCCCACCGCCGTCGACGGCGCCCCTGGCGACTGTACGGTCGGCGCGGCGACGGAGGCGTTCGCCCCCGACAAGAATGAAGCCATTGACGGTGAGGAAGATGGCAGCGGCCAGCGGTTTGGCGAACAGAGTGCGGAAGGTGTGCTCTAGGATGAGGCCGGTGAGGCCGACGGGGATGGTAGCGACAACGATCAGCCAGCCGAGTCGCTGAGCGGACGTCTCGATTCTGCGGTCGCGGATGGAAGCGATGATGGCTTTGATGATCCGGGCCCAGTCGCTCCGGAACACGACGATCAATGCGATGGCCGTCGCCACGTGCAGGGCGACGATGAAGGCAAGGTAGGGCGAGGTCCCGCTCTCTGAAGTCGACGTCTGGGTCACGAGGTGCTCCCAGCTGCCACCGATCAATGCGGGGACGAGCACGGAATGACCGAGGCTGGAGACGGGGAACAGTTCGGTGACGCCCTGGAGCAGGCCGATCATGGCGGCTTGGAAGTAACTGATCACGTCAGACCTCGAACTCGATCATTGGCTTCACATACGAATAGTAGCATTACGACTACTGCTTAGAGTAGCGTACGTTACATCACATGGCGAATCTTGACCTACCGCCTGACTGGCGAGCAGTCCAAGCATCGGGTCGGGGTGTGGCGGGAGCTACGCCGCGTCGGGGCTGTGGCCCTGCAGCAGGCTACGTGGGCGATACCGCCGGGGGATGGTTTCGACGGTGGCGTGACTCGGGCCATGGCTCTGGTAGAGCGGGGTGGGGGTCGGTCGTTGTTGTTCGATGTCACCCCAAGTGAAGCGACGTCGGAGGCGTTGGAGGAGTTGTTCACTGCCGAGCGGGAGGCCGAGTGGGTCGAGTTCATCTCGGAGTGCGACAAGGCCGAGGCTGAGCTGCACGGGGAGGTCGAGAAGGAGAAGTTCACCCTTGCGGAGTTGGACGAGGAGGAACAGAACCTTGACCGTCTTCGCCGTTGGTACCGGCAGCTACGGGCGAAGGACCTCTTCGGAGCACCATCGGCTTCCGCTGCCGAGCTGCGGTTGAAGGAATGCGCCGAGGTGCTCGAGGACTTCGCGGCGCGGGTGTTCGAGGCCCGTGAGCGTCCCTGACCCCGAGCCGCCGACCCGGCGGGTGCTGGCGCCGGTCTACGCCGCAGGGTTCGTCACTGCCTTCGGGGCGCACGCGGTGGCCGCAAACCTGGGCGGGTACGGCACACGGCATCACACCTCGCTGTGGGAGCTTGGTCTGCTGCTTGGAATCTACGATGGTGCCGAGGTGGTCCTCAAGCCGGTCTTCGGGGCCCTCAGTGACCGGGTTGGGGCCAGGCCGGTCCTTGTCGGTGGCCTCATCGGGTTCGCATTGACGTCGGCCGCGTTCGTTTTCGCCGGCTCACCCCATCTGCTGGGCGTTGCTCGCCTGGGTCAGGGCGCATCAGCGGCCGCATTCTCCCCGGCCGCGGGAGCCATGGTGGCGGCCTTGGGCGGAAAGAAACGAACGGGGCGAATCTTCGGCGGCTACGGAGGAGCTAAGGGCATCGGCTATCTTGCCGGTCCGCTCGTCGGCGGCGCCCTGGTCGCCACCGGCGGCTACAGCCTCCTGTTCTTAGTTCTGGCTGTCCTCGCCGGAGCCGTGGCGGTCCTCGCCGCGCGCGTGGTGCCGAGGCTCGCTCCCACCCGCAAACCCCGCTCCACCATCATTGCGCTGGCCCGACAAGTCACCCACCCCACCTTCGCGCAGCCCGTCCTCGTGCTTGCTGTCGGCACCGCGGCGCTCTCGGCGGGCGTGGGTTATCTGCCGGTCCTCGGCGCCCGTCACCACCTCGGCCCGTTCGCCACCGGAGCACTGGTGTCGCTCCTGGCAGCTACCGCAGCAGTGATTCAACCGTGGGCAGGCCGAGCACATGACCGATCTGCTCTCCCGAGCGCTGCCGGGCCGATGGCACTGCTCATGGCCGCTGCCGGCTTCCTTGTCGCCGTCCTCGCCCCCAACCCCCCCGGGATCGCGATTGCGGCCATCCTCATCGGCGCTGGCATCGCCGTCTCTACACCCCTTGGTTTCGCCGGCTTGGCGGCCGCCGCCCCCGAGGGTCGCATGGGCCAAACCATGGGCGCCGGCGAGGTCGGACGCGAGCTCGGCGACGCCGGAGGGCCGATCCTCGTCGGCGCCCTCAGCCCCATCGGGCTCGGCGTCGGACTGCTCGCCCTTGCCGCTGCTATCGGCATCGGCGCCGGTGCTAGCTGGCAACTCACACGAACCACACCGGGGACAGAGCGCAAGGCGCCGGATCACCCTCCACCCAACCAGACCGGAGAACCGTCATGAACCACCTGGTTGCCACCTACGGGTACCTCGCAGTTGCCTTTCTCGTCGGCGTCGAGAGCATCGGTGTGCCACTGCCAGGAGAGACGATCCTGATCGTGGCGGCCATCTATGCCGGCCGCACCCACCGACTGTCCGTGGTGCTCATCTTCGCAGTGGCCGCCGCCGCCGCAATCGTTGGTGACAACATCGGCTTCTTCATCGGCGACAGAGGCGGCTACCGCCTCCTGCGCCGCTATGGCCATTACGTCCGCATCGACGAACAAAAGCTCAAGATCGGCCGCTACCTCTTCGACCGCCATGGAGGCAAGGTTGTCTTCCTCGGCCGGTTCGTATCGGTACTCCGCACCTACGCAGCCTTCCTGGCCGGCACCAACCGCATGAGGTGGCGGAAGTTCCTCATCTACAACACTGCTGGCGGCATCGTCTGGGCTGGCCTCTACACGTTCGCCGCCTACAGCGCTGGCGACGCCTTCCGCAAAGCATCCGGCACCATCAACCTCGTCCTTGGCGCAGCCGCTCTCACAGCCATCATCGCTGCCATCCTCGTCGTCCGCCACCAAGCGGCCAGAATCGCGCAACGGGCCGAAGCCGCCTACCCCGGTCCGCTCGACGACCGTTAGGCGGAAGCTGGAGGAGGTTATCGGCGGATCGCTTCGAGGATCGGCGTCCCGGCGGCCACGATGCGAGGTTTGAACTTCGCTGGCTCACGTCGACTGCGGAGCAGATCAGAGTTAAGCCGCCCACCACCCGCCGAAGGTGGCACTATGTGACCCGTGACGCTCACGCGACTCGTGCACCACGTCCACCAGGTCCGCTTCGGGGAGCGGACCTCCTTCGCCGACGGAGTGCTTACGGTATCGGCCGACGAGGCACGGGGCGTGCTGGACGACCCGGCTCTCGCAGAGACACGCCTCTCGTGGGTATCGCCCAATGAGAGCGCCCGGATCGTCAAGATCCTCGACGCCGTCGAGCCGAGGACGAAGGGCCCAGGTGGGGGTGGCATATTCCCGGGCTTCGTGGGGCCGCGACGCCTCCAGGGCAGCGGCGAGACCCACGTGCTGCGCGGCGTCATCGTGGTCACGGCCGGATACCTGCCGCGAGCGCAAGAGGCGCTTGCCGACCTCAGCGGACCGGCGGCATCACTCTCGCCTCTGGGAGCGGCGCACAACCTCGTGGTCGAGTTTGTTCCCGCGACGGGGGCCGGCTGGGAACAGGTGGACGTGGCTCTTCGCCGGTCGTCTCTCAGGCTGGCTGCCGTACTGGCCGAAGCCTCACTTGCCGCCACGCCTGACGCCGTCGAGGAACTTCCCTCTCCCTCGCCCCGCTCCAGGACCAGCTCCCTTCCCCGTGTCGGCGCCGTCACCAACCTGCAGACCCAGGGGTCGTTCAAGGACGTCTTCGTCTACGGGCGGAGCTTCGACGCCGCTCTACCCACCCTGCTGGACCCCGGTGAGTTCGACGACGGAGCTGTCGTGAGCGGCCAGTTCGGCCACCCCGCCCTGAAGAACCCGACCTTCATGCACCAGAACCATCCGGTCATCAACGAGCTGCGCCGCCGGCATGGCCGCGACGTGGAGTTCGCCGGCGTGGTCATCTGCCCCGAGCCCGTCGACCAGGGCTCCAAGGAGATGATCTCTGCGTTCGCTGCCCGCGTGTGCGACGCCGCCGGCTTCGACGCCGCCATCGTCACCAAGGAGGGCGGCGGCAATGCCGACGCCGACGTTGCCTTGAAGATGGACGCCCTTAACGATCTCGGCATCCAGCCGGTGGGCCTCTACGCCGAGATGGCAGGCGTCGACGGCACTGGTCCCTCCGTGGTGGTGGCACCGGAGCGGGCCACGGCCATGGTCAGCACCGGCAACTACGACCATCGACTGCAGCTCCCAGAGATGGAGAGGGCCTACGGCGGTGAGCAGTTCACGCTACTAGAGTCTCCAGCCACCGCTGCGCTCGAAGTGTCCACTGCGGTCGTGTACTGCGCCCTCAACCCGCTCGGGTGGGGCAACCTGACCGCCAGCTCCGCCTGAAAGGGCCCCTCTGCCTACTTGATCGCCCACCGCCCACACCACTGTGAGAGGCTGCTGCCATGGCCCGGATCGTCCACTACATAAACCAGTTCTTCGCCGGCGTCGGCGGAGAGGAGGAGGCGGGAGCCGGGCCGGGGTTGATCGAGGGTGCCGCCGGCCCCGGGCGGCGCCTGGCCGAGTTGCTCGCGCCCCACCACGAGGTCGTGGCGACCGTGTGGTGCGGCGACGACGTGGCGTTCGGGCTGGCCGGCGAGATCGTCCGCCTGATGCGTTCGGCCGAGCCGGACCTTGTGGTAGCCGGCCCCGCCTTCACCAGCGGCCGCTACGGGCTGGCCTGCGCTCGGGTCGTGGCCGCCGCCCAGGAAGCCGGGCTGGCCAGCGTGGCATCGATGCACGAGGACAACCCGGGTCTGGACGAAGCGGGCACCGTGCCCGTGCTGGCCAGCGGCGAGGTGGCCCGGCGCATGGGCCCCTCCCTCGACCGCCTGGCCGATGGCATCCGGCGGCTTCTCGACGGTGAGGTGCTGACCGCCGGAGACGGGCGCATTGGCAAGTTGGCCCGCCGCCCGGTGGTGGCCGACACCAGCGCCGCTGCGCGAGCCGTCGACCTGGCGCTCGCCCGGCTCGGCGGCGACACCGCCACCAGCGAGATCCCCCTGCCCCGCTTCGACCGGGTGACGCCCGCAGCGCCGGTCGCCGACACCTCCGTGGTCATGATCGCCCTCCTCACCGAAGGAGCATTGGTCCCCGGGGACAACCCTGACGGCCTCGAATCCGCCCGCGCCACCAAATGGCTCCGCTACCCGCTCGGGAGCCACGACACCCTGCCGCCGGGGGAGTACATGTCGGTACACGGCGGGTTCTCGACCGCCTGGGCCAACGGCGACCCGCATCGCATCCTGCCCCTCGACACCGCCCGGGACCTCGAGGCCGAGGGGGTGATCGGCAGTCTGTTCGGCGAATACTTCGTCACCGCCGGCAACGGCACGTCGGTGGCCAACGCCCGCCGCTTCGGCGTCGAGTGGGCCGCCGACCTGCGTCACTCGGGCGCCCGGGCCGCGATCTTCACCGCCACGTGAGGGACAGGAACGCGTTGCGGGGCAACGCTGGCAAAGGAGTTGGAGCGGGCCGGGATCCCCACGGCACTGCTGTGCAACCTGGTGTCGATCGCAGAGCGGGTGGGGGCACCGCGCATCGTACGAACACGGGGCATCCCCTACCCGACCGGAGATCCGTCCCTGGGCCCGGAGGCAGAGAAGCAATGGCGCCGCCAGCTTCTCGAGCGAGCGCTCGACGCCCTGCAGACAGCGGTGCACGAACCGACGGTGTTCGAGGCCGGCGCCACCGGCGCCGTTCACCGGGGGCCGGCCGCTTCTCCGGTCCCAGCGGTATCCCGGCGGAAGGAGGCCCATGCCTGACGTCGTGATCTCAGCCTCCGCCCAGGTGTTGGCCCACGTCCCCTCTCTGGCGCGCCACGGCTCCAAGCCCCGCCGGGGACTGCCTGGCGACGCGGCGGTCGCCGCAGCCTTCGCGTCATCGCTGCGCAGTTTCGACCAGGCGGTCGCCTACCCCGCCAACCAGGCCTACGTCAACGCCCTCCATCCCCGGGACCTGCCCGTCCGGCCGTGGTGGGACAAGGCGGCCGGGAACGCGCCGGCCTCTGCCGCACTGGGGTGTGCAACCCGCTGGAGCGATTCGGGCGAGATCATGCCGGAGGAGGAGTTCCTCGGGCTCCTGGCAGCTGTCGACGACTTCAACCTGCTCACCCTGTCGCCCGCCGCTGCCGGACGCGCCGCCACCGCCCTGGCCGCCCACCCGCTCGGAAAGCGGCTGGACCTCGAGCGCGTCGAGCGCTGTGCCGGCGACGTGGACGTCGTCGCCCGCGAGCCCGGTTCCCTCACGGTGATCGACGGCGCCGCCGCCTTCCGCTGCGGCCAGCTCGATGACGAAGCGCTTGCCGCCCACGTCCTTCTCGACAACCTGGCGGCCAAGGCGACCGCCACGCTGGCGCTGCTCCACCTTCTGGATGCCAAGGCCATCGACCCGGCGTCGGTCGACTACGTCCTCGGCTGCGGCGAGGAAGCCATCGGCGACCGCTACCAGAGGGGCGGTGGCAACCTGGCAAAAGCCGTGGCCGCCGCCGCTGGCCTGAGTGAGGCGTCGGGTGCTGACATCAAGGACTTCTGCGCCGCGCCGGTCCCTGCCCTGGTGATCGCCGCCAGCCTGGTCTCCGCCGGCGTCTTCGGCCGGGTGGCGGTGGTCGGAGGGGGGTGCATGGCCAAGCTCGGGATGAAGTACCAGGGCCATCTGAAGTGCGGCATGCCGGTACTCGAAGACGTGCTCGGAGGGGCCGCGGCGCTGGTGGAGGCGGACGACGGCGCGTCGCCGCGCATCCGCCTCGACGGTGTCGGCAAGCACACGGTGGCCGCCGGCGGTTCCAACCCGCAGGTCATGGAAGCTCTGGCAGTTGAGCCCCTGGCCCGTCTGGGCCTGCCCATGACCGCCGTTGACGACTACGCCACCGAGCTGCACAATCCCGAGCTGACCGAGCCCCAGGGCAGCGGAAACGTGCCTGACCGCAACTACCGGATCATCGCTGCGCTGGCCGCCCGCCGGGGCGACATCGCCAAGGGCGATATCGCCGCCTTCGCCGCCGAGCGAGGGATGCCCGGCTACAGCCCCACTCAGGGTCACCTCGCCTCGGCGCTGTGCTACCTCCCCCACGCCCTCGACCGACTCACCACCGGGACCGCGGACCGGGTGATGCTGATTGCCAAGGGCAGCCTGTTCCTCGGCAGGGTGTGCCAGTTGTCGGACGGTATGAGTGTCCTGCTCGAGCGGAATATACTCTCTCCATGAGCGATCCCTCCTGCATCGTCGAGGTCAACGGTGACACCTTCCGCGACGCGGTTTCCCAGGGCGCCGTTCTCGTCGACATCTGGGGACCGGACTGCCGGCCCTGCCTGGCTCTCCTCCCCCACGTCGAGGCTCTTGCCGAGCAGTACGCTGGGAAGATGAAGGTGGTCAAGCTCGAGGCCCCCAAGGCCCGGCGGCTGTGCATGGAGCTCGGTGTCATGACCCTCCCGACGTTCCTTCTGTTCCGCGACGGCACGGAGGTGGCCCGCTTGTCCGACGCCGCCCTGTCGCCGCCGCGGCTCCATCAGTGGCTGGACGAGCAATGGGAGGAGGTGAGTTGAGACCCGTGCTCAAGGACCGGATGGTTATCGCCCTCGGCGAGCGCGACGGCGTCTCGGGTACAGCCATCGCTGTCTGTGCCGAGGCGGCGGGGGCTGAGGTGGCCTTCGTCGCCACCGAGTGCTTCGTCTGAACTGCGTCAGGAGCCATGGACTTGCAGAGCCAGGAGGCCATCCTTCGGATCGCCAAGGCCAACGACCCCAAGTCGTTGGTCGTGCTGCTCGGTGCCCCCGATCCGGAGGCCGCCGAGATTGCGGCTGAGACGGTGACGAAGGGAGATCCCGCCTATGCAGGTGCTTTGGCTGGGGCCCAGTTGGGCCTCGACGTATACCACGTGTTGGACGACGCCGTTAAGGCTGAGGTCCCAGAGGACGTATGGGAGGAACAGATTGGGCTGATGGCCGATGTGCTCGATGTCGGTGCGTTGGCCAGCGCCGTCCGCTCGATGTGCCCCGAAGGTTCTTGATCGACGCATCGTTCCCCGTCCCGTTCGTAGGGAGACCGTCGATGAAGGTAGCGGGCGGCCTTCTTGGTCTCTGTTCCAGGGGGGATCACATGTACCCAAGGATCGCGGTCCCAGCGCTGGGGGCGCTGCTCGTGGCAGGCTGCGGCAGTAGTGCCACGAGCAGCAACTCGGCCGCCTACGGGAAGTCAGGTGCCGTGGCCAGCGCCGACCGCACGGTCGCTGTCCACATCCTGTCGCCCCTCCGTGGGGAGACGGTCGTGTTCAAGGTGTCCAACGACACCACAGGAATCCACGAGTTCGTCCTCGGCAACAGCAAGGTTCAGGGCGACTACCAGAAGTCGATGACGAGCATGGGTCCGTCACCGATGTTGATGGGCGACCAGCCCAACATCGTGGACATGCAACCCGGCGATACCAAGCAGTTGGCATGGACGTTTCCCTCGACCGGCAAGGCGACGGTCATCTACGGCTCGCATGAACCGGGTGACTACTCCCACGGGCTCAAAGGTCTCGTCACCGTCGGAGGAGCCGTAACGGCTTCTGCTTGGCAGTGACCGGGGAGCGACGGGCTCGGCGGGGTGTAGAGATGCGGGACGCTGAGCGGCTGAGCACGCGCCGGGTTACGTGACGGATTCGCACAGGTCAACTCCCGTAGGTGGAGTCATCGGCGCTGTTGCTGCCCTCGTGCTACCGGTTGCGGCCTTCATATCGGGGGCGCCGAGCCCGGCGTTTGCCACCGCAGACAACCCTTCTCAAATGTGCCTACCGATCGTGGTGTCCGCCAGCGGGGTGCGCTCCGTTCCCGCCGGCGTAGTGGAGTTCTCGTCTGGGGGCAAGGGGAACGTCGCTCCGGCCAACAAGGTGGGAGGCCCGGCGAACTCCAAGCTCACCACGGCGTCGGGCGTCGTCGAAGACGTGAACGGGTTCGTCTACGTGGCTGCCCCGCACATCAACGCGCTCAATGTCTACTCACCCGGGGCCAGTGGTGATGTAGCTCCGTTCGCGACGCTCTCAGACTCAAACCCCGGGCTCAACAGCCCGCAAGGCATAGCTGTACAAGGCGACAGACTGTACGTCGCCAACGGACCGTTCGGCAATGGTTCAGGGTCGCCCTCGATCGCCGTGTTCAGCTTGCCCCTGGCGGCCGGCATCGACAATGTCGGCCCAATCGCAGTTATTGCCGGCCCTGCGACCGGGCTCAACTCGCCCTTCGGCCTGGCCCTGGACCCGTCGGGAGACATCTTTGTCGCCAACTCGACCAACACGGTGACCGAATACGGGCCGCCGACTGCGTCGAGCTATGGCGCTCCTGACAATGCCACCCCTCTTCTCACGATTTCGAGCGGGTTATCCGGTCCTGAGGGTGTTGCCATCAAGGGCACTACGCTGTTCGTGTCGAACGACAACAACACGATCACCGAGTACGCACTGCCCGGCGGCACCCCCGGCACCACCATCTCGGGCGCGAACACCGGCCTCGCCAAACCACTGGGGGTGAGCATCGACTCCTCCGGGGACCTCTTCGTCGTCGACAACGGGGGCAACTCCAGCTCTGAGTCGGTGCTCGAATTCTCGCCGGGCGCGATGGGCAACGCCTCACCTGTTGCAACCATCTCCGGATCTGTCACCACGTTGAACAGTCCGCAATTCGTTTTCATCGCAACATGCAGCAGCGGCGGGACGCCGCCTACCACGTCAGCGGTGTCGGCCCCGGGGACCACGACGCCGGTCCCGAAGACCACGGTGGCGGCGAAGGCGGGCATCACGACGTGGTTATCGTGGCCGGCCGTGACGGGCGCGGTGATCGCCGCCGGAGTAGTGGTCATCATCGTGGTCAAGCGGTCACGGCGACGCTGACGCTCCAGTCCAACATGAACCAACGACGTCGTGTTGACACAGCCGAAAGCTGTACCACCGGTTGAGGCAGCGTGTCCTACATAACCGAGCGCGCCGATTTGGTGCTGCGCATCGCAGAGCTCGGTGTTCGAGCTCCTGTGGCCTGATCATCTCCTCGACAGGTCGAACGGGTGCTTGTGGAGCTGAAGGGTCTCGAGACGACGGCGACAGCTGAGTTCCCCAAGGCAAACCGCACCTGTAGCCGATCGCCGCCGCGAGGATGTCCCGACTTCGGCATCAGACCTACCCTCAGATCCCGTGGTTGGGGACCATCTGGGGCACGGGATGGCGACCATTGGGATACCTGGGCATCGCCTTGACACATATAGATACAAGAATGGATCCCACGTGCAGAAGGGACCAGGTCCCGGTACCTAGACTTCAAGGCCGGGCCCTCGTGGCGCGGTCAGCGTGCATCTACTCGCCCTGGCCCGATTTCGGACCGAACCCAAAGATCTGGCTTCGGTGAAGCGCCGGCATTGTCACGATCCCAACTACCGAGCTGGCGACGACTACTACAGCAACGATCAGCGGCCCCGTGGTCACGAGTGCCAAGACTACGACGAGGGGCGACACCAGCATCGCAACCCTGGTCAGGAGAACCTCACGACGACTGAGACGCCTCTTTCGGCGCTCCCTTCCTTTCTCGGTGAGGTCGATGCCTCTGGCCAACTCCTCGTCCCATGTTCTCCGCCATGGTCGCTCGGCCATAGTTCAGTTTCGCACGTCGAGGTGCTCAGGGCCATGACCAATCGTCGCCGAGCAGGCAAGCGCCGAGCCGGTGGTTGAGGGCGCTGTGCCGAGGGACAGGCGTCCCCCGCCAGTTCGTCGAGATCGCTGAGAACAGTCGGTGCTCGATCCTTATCTGCACCGGTGATGGAGGAACCCTTGTGCTGCAAGGGTTTTGACGTTGTAGACAGGTAAACGACGTTGCATGCGATGAGCGATGGTTGGCCCTGTCATGGCCGACCGCTTGGCGTCCCCGCAGGCGACCTCCTCCCCGGCTCCCCCACGCCCTCCAGTAGGAAGCCGCACTCTCAGCTTGCGATAGCGTGAGACGCGCTCAGAATCAGTATGTCGCTCCGTCTGCATTGACATGAAGCTCACTGTCCAGACGTTCCTGACCCTCGACGGCGTGATGCAGGCCCCCGGCGGACCTGAGGAAGATCCCAGCGACACCTTCACCCACGGTGGCTGGCAGGCCCCGTTCCCCGACCCGGCCGTCGGCGAGTTCGTCACCGAGCTCAATAGCCAGGCCAGCGCGTTCCTGTTCGGTCGCAGAACGTTCGACATCTTCCGCCGCTACTGGCCTGATCAGACTGACCCC
>JALYZO010000024.1 GCA_030945745.1 Actinomycetota bacterium | reverse complement strand
GATCGGTACCAACGACGGCTCGAACCCTGCGACCCCTGGCTCGGCTGCCCATCGGAGCCCTCCGCTGTCGGGGGCGGAGCGCGGCGTCCCGGGCCCAGGGCGGCCACACGGCCCTGCCACCTGGCAGAATCCCCCCGATGCCCCGACCATCGATCGTCCTGCTCAACACCGGCCTGGGAAAAGGGAAGTCCTCGGCCGCCTTCGGGGTCATGTCCCGGGGTTGGGCCCGTGGGTGGACCGTCGGCGTGGTGCAGTTCGTCAAGGGCGGGAAGTGGAAGACCGGCGAGCGCAAGCTGGCCGACCACCTGGGCATCGAATGGCACACTCTGGGCGACGGGTTCACCTGGGAATCGACCGATATGGACGAGACGGTGGCCAAGGGCCGCCACGCCTGGTCGGTGGCCGCCGGGATGCTGGCCGGCGGCGCCTACGACCTGTTGATCCTCGACGAGGTGACCTACGCCGTCAGCTACGGCTGGGTCGAGGTGGGCGATGTGGTCGCCGCCGTGCGAGGTCGGGCCGAGAAGACCAACGTGGTCATGACCGGGCGCAACGCCGCCGACCAGCTCATCGATGTGGCGGACACCGTGACGGAGATGACCAAGGTCAAGCATGCTTACGACCAGGGCATCAAGGCCATCAAGGGCATCGAGTATTGAGCCCAGCCCTCACGTGAGCACAGCCCTCGGGCCGCGCGTGGTGATCGCCGGCACCCACAGCGGGGTGGGCAAGACGACCGTGGCCACCGGGCTGATGGCGGCTTTCAGGGCGCGGGGCACCACGGTGGCGTCGGCCAAGGTGGGGCCGGACTTCATCGATCCCGCCTACCACGCGGCGGCCACCGGGCGCCCAGCGCGCAACCTGGATCCTTGGATCTGTGGCGCAGACGCCATCGCACCCCTGGCCGGACGAGCCGGCGCCGGCGCTGACCTGCTCATCACCGAGGGGGTCATGGGCCTCTACGACGGTTCGGGCGACGACACGCCGGCATCCACCGCGGACGTCGCCATCCTGATCGATGCTCCGGTGATCCTGGTCGTCGACGCCCGGGCAATGAGCCAGTCGGTCGCCGCTTTGGTGCGGGGCTACCGGGACCACGATCCTCGAGTGCGACTGGCAGGGGTGATCCTCAACTTCGTGGGCAGCGCCCGCCACGAGACCCTGCTGCGTGATGCCCTGGCCACCATCGACCAGCCTGTTGTCGGCGCCCTCCACCGAGACGACGACCTCACCTGGCGTTCCCGCCATCTGGGCCTGGTTCCGGTGGCTGAGGATCCAGCCGCCATTGCCGCATCCCTCGATCGTCTCGCCACGGTGGTCGCCGAGCAGTGCGACCTCGACGCCGTGGCCCTCATCGCCGCCACCGCCCCCCGCCGGCCGGTGTCCGACCCGCTCCTGCCGGAACCGGCCGGCCGGGCCCGGGTCGCCGTCGCCGCGGGCAGGGCGTTCACGTTCTCCTACGAGGACAACCTCGAGGCGTTGGCCGCCGCTGGCGCCGAGCTGATCCCCTTCGACCCCCTCACCGCCACCGATCTGCCCGACGGCATCGACGCTGTCGTGGCCGGCGGTGGCTTCCCCGAGGTCTACGCCGCCGAGCTGGCTGCGAACGTCGCCCTCAACGCGGTCCTGCGCCGACGGATCGCCGACGGACTGGTGGTCTGGGCCGAGTGCGGCGGCCTGCTGTGGCTGGCCCGCACCCTCGACGGCCACCGCCTGGTGGACGCCATCGGTGCCGACGGCGCCATGGCGGGCCACTTGACGCTGGGCTACCGGCGGGCGGTCGCCAACACCGACAGCCCGGTGGCTCCGGCCGGCACCGAGCTGCGCGGCCACGAGTTCCACTACTCGACCCTGGATCCGCCAGGCGATGCCTGGACGTTCCGCGAAGGACCGGTACCACGCCTCGAAGGTTTCGCCTCGCGCCGCGTGCTGGCCACCTACCTGCACCTGCACCTGGGCGGGAATCCGGCACCTGCCCGGCGCCTGGTCGATGTGGCAGAACGGGCCCGTGGGCACTGCCCTACGTAGTACCCTATGTGGGTGCACAAGAGCTCGGTGTACCTCCCCGCCGCCCTGAAGCGCCGCCTTGCCGCTCGCGCCGGGCAGACGGGGCGTTCCGAGGCGGACCTGATCCGTGGCGCCATCGACGCCCTCCTCGACGAGCGGACACCAGCACCGGCCCCGGTGGATCCGCCCGTACCGGGGCGGCTGGTGGGCGTCGGGGTAGGTCCTGGCGACCCCCGGCTCCTCACCACCGCGGCCCTCGCCGCCCTGCGCCGGGCCGACCGGGTGGTGGCCCCGTGCACGGCACTCGACGCCGTCGGCCGAGCGGAGATGATCGTCCGTGAGGCGGCGCCCGATGTCGCCATGGAGCGGATGCGCTTCGTCATGGCCAGGGACCCGGCGGCCCGCGCCGGGGCCATCGACGAGGCGTGCTCCACGCTCGCCGGTTACCTGGATGGCGGCGACGAGGTGGCGTTCATCACCCTCGGCGACCCGTTGATCTACTCCACCGTCGGCTCCGTGATCGCCGGCGTGGTGGATCGACGCCCCGCGACCACGTGGGACATCGTCCCCGGGATCCTGGCGTTCCAGGCGGTGGCCGCTGCCGGGCGACTGATGCTCACCGATGAGCAACAGTCCCTCGTCGTTCTGGCCGCCAACACCGACCTCGACCAGCTCGACCGCGAGCTGCTCGACCGCAGCCGGACCGTCGTCGTCTACAAAGGCGGTGGGCGTCTGCCGGCCATCGCCGAGCGCCTGGAAGCCGCCGGGCGCCTCGACGCCGCCGTGCTCGGTGAGCTGGTCGGCATGCCCGCCGGGCGGGTCACGGCGGTGGCAGCGGTGGCCGACCGCCCCGCCAGCTACCTGTCGTCGATCGTCGTCCCCGCCACCGCTCACGGCGGTCCGTGCGCCCGCCCACCGGGCCAACCCTCATGATCTCCTTCGTCGGCGCCGGTCCCGGTGCCATCGACCTCATCACGCTGCGCGGTGCGCAGCGCCTGGCCGCCGCCGACATCGTCATCTGGGCCAGCTCCTTGGTTCCCCCCGAGCTCCTGGAGCACTGCCGGCCGGGTACCCAGATCCACGACTCGAAGACCATGACTCTCGAGGACGTGCTCGACGTGTACCTGGCCAACGCCGCGGCCACCATCGTCCGCCTGCACTCGGGGGATCCCAGCATCTACGGGGCCATCGCCGAGCAGATCGACTGGTGCCGAGACAACGACCGGCCCTTCGAGATCGTTCCTGGGGTGACGTCGGTGTCGGCGGCCGCCGCCGTGCTGGGCCGGGAGCTGACCGTCCCCACCCTGAGCCAGAGCGTGATCACCACCCGCCTGGCCGGGCGAACCAAGGCGTCCATGCCCGCCGGCGAGGGCGTCACCGCCATGGCCCCGCATGGCGCGACCATGGCCGTGTTCCTGGCCGGCGCCCGACCCGACGAGCTGGTGGAAGAGCTGCTGGCCCCTGGTTCGGGCTATCGGGACAGCACCCCCGCTGCGGTCCTGGTGCGGGCCACGTGGCCCGACGAGCAGGTGGTGCGCACGACCGTCGCCGGCCTGCCCCACGCCATCCGCTCCACCGGCGCCACCATGACGTTGCTGGTCGTGGTCGGCGACGTGCTGGCCGAGCGCACCGTCCCCGCTCGCAGCCACCTCTACAACCCGACGTACACCACCGCCTACCGGTTGCGCTCGGAGCAGGGCTCCACAGCCGGACGCCCCAGCCGCAGCTCGTGAGCCACGACGCCACGTTCGAACCTGCGCTTCCCCCGGAGGTGGCGGCGGCCTCCGGGTTGCGCACCGGGTGGACGACCGGCACGTGCGCGGCGGCGGCCACGAAGGCCGCGGTGACGTGGCTGGAGAGCGGCGAGCCGCCGACGGTTGTCGAGGTCGGCCTGCCGAAGGGTGATCGGGTGAGCTTCGAGGTGGCCGACATCGATCCCGCCGTGGCCAACCGTTGCGCGGTGGTCAAGGATGCCGGCGACGACCCCGACTGCACCGACAAGGCCCATGTGACCGCCACCGTGCGCTGGGCGGCGGCCACCGACGGCCCCGACCCGGTCACGCTGGAGGGCGGTGACGGCGTCGGGATCGTGACCCGGCCCGGTCTGGGCCTGCCGGTCGGCGCCCCGTCGGTCACCAATGTGCCCCGCCGGATGATCGCCGCCGCCGTCGCCGAGGTCACCGACCGGGCCGTGCACGCGGTGCTGTCCGTGCCCGGTGGCCAGGCCATGGCGGCCAAGACATCGAACGCCAGGCTAGGGATCGTCGGCGGTATCTCCATCCTCGGCACCACCGGGATCGTGCGACCCTTCTCCACCGCGGCGTTCCGGGCCAGCGTGGTCCAGCAGATCAACGTGGCCGCCGCCCAGGGTGAGCAGATCGTGGTCCTCTCCACCGGGTCGCGCACCGATGCCTGGGCGCAACGGGCGTGGCCGGAGCTGGCCGCAGTGTGCTTCGTCGAGGTCGGCGACTTCACCGGGATCGCCCTGCGCCGAGCGGCGGCGGTGGGGATCATCGAGGTCCGCTTCGTGGGCATGGTGGGCAAGATCACCAAGCTGGCGGCCGGGGTGATGATGACGCACTTCCGGCGGACGAACGTCGACAACGAGCTGATGGCCGAGGTGGCCCAGGACAGCGGGTCGCCGGCCGAGGTCCTCGCCGCCGCTCGGGAGACGGCCACCGCCCGGCACTTCTTCGAGGCCTGCGAAGCGGCGGGTTGGTGGGCACCGATGACCGAGCTGTGCCGCCGGGCCGCGGCACGCGGTGCGGCGCATGTTGCCGGGGCGGTCACCGTCGAGGTGGTCATGGTGGACTTCGCCGGGTCGGTGGAGGTGGCCCGTGGCTGAGGCGACGATCTCGGTGATCGGTCTACAAGGTGGGGAATGGTTCGGCCGCGCCACCGGCGCCGCCCTCGATGCCGCTGACGTGGTCATCGGCGCCCGCCGGCTCCTCGATGCCCTGCCGTCGTCCATGCCCGATGCGCGGGTGCCCTACACGTCGATCGGCGAGCTCCTCGACCTGGTCGAAGAGCACGTCGGCGCCCGACGCAACATCTGCGTGCTGGCCTCGGGTGACCCCGGGTTCTTCGGGGTCGTGCGGATCCTGAGGCGTTTCGGTGCCGCCGTGGCCGTGCACCCGGCCCCGTCGTCGGTGTCACTGGCCTTCGCCCGGGTCGGCCTGCCGTGGGACGATGCCTCGGTCGTGTCCGCCCACGGGCGCAGCCTGGAAGCGGGATGGGCGACGATCCTGGCCTCTCCCAAGGTGGCGGTGCTGACCGGGCCGGACACGCCACCCGAAGCCGTCGGCCGCGCGCTGCTCCGGGACGTCGAACGCGACATCTGGGTGTGCTCCCGCCTGGGGGAGACCGACGAGATGGTGGTCCGCACCGATGCCGCTGGCTTGGCCGTCGGGCGCTTCGATCCCCTGTCGGTGGTGCTCATCGTGCGGCGGGGGCTCGGAGACGGGGCGCCGCGCGCGGTGGCGTGGAAAGCGGGCCACCCTCCTCCCCGGCTCGGTTTCGGCCGGCCGGTCGCCGACTTCGCTCACCGGGCGGGGATGATCACCAAACCCGAGGTTCGCGCCGTGATCCTGAGCAAGCTCGACCTGCATGCGGGTGCAAACCTGTGGGACGTCGGTGCGGGCAGCGGCAGCGTGGCCATCGAAGCCGCCCGACTGGCCCCCGGCCTGGCCGCCTGGGCCATCGAACGGCGGCTTGACGACTGCCGGCGCATCGCCGCCAACGCGGGAGGTCTGGCGGTCACGGTGGTGGAGGGCGAGGCCCCCGAGTGCCTCGCCGGGTTGGTGGGACCCGATCGGGCGTTCGTGGGCGGCGGGGGCATCGAGGTCCTCGACGCCGTGTGCGCCCGCGTGGCGCCCGGTGGGGTGGTCGTGGCCAGCTTCGCCGCCCTCGACCGGGCCACCGCCGCCGCCGCCCGGCTCGGGAACCTGGTGCAGATCAGCGTGAACCGGGCGCAGCCCATCGGCGCGGGCGGGGCACTCCGCCTCGGCGCCGACAATCCCATCTTCGTGGCCTGGGGCCGTCCTGTCAGGTGAGTGTCCGCCGATGAACGTGCTGACGATCTCCCTCACCGCCGCCGGCCACGCCCTGGCCGGCCGCCTCCCCTACCGGCACCGCCACGGGTCGCTGGTGGCCACCGTCGCCCAGGAGTGGGACCACGTCGACGGCCTGGTGCTCTGCTGCGCCACCGGCATCGCCACCCGGGCCATCGGCCCGTTGTTGGCCGACAAGCGCAGCGACCCCGCCGTGGTGGTCGTCGACGAGGCCGGGCGGTGGGCGGTCGCCCTGACGGGTGGGCACGCCGGCGGGTCCAACTCGCTGGCCGCCGAGGTGGCCGCCCTCCTCCATGCCCAGCCGGTCATCACCACGGCCAGCGACACGGCCGGCATCCCCGCGTTCGATCAGCTCCCCGGGTTCCGCGCCGCCGGCGACATCGCCGGCGTCACCCGGGCCTGGCTCGACGGCCACGCTCCGCGCGTCGACGCCCGCCTCGACTGGCCGCTGCCCTTCGCTGGCGGCGACGGGCGGGCGCAGGTGATCGTCACCGACGAGCGGATAGCCGCGGGCGACGGGGTCGTCGTGCTCTGCCCGCCGTCGCTGGTCGTCGGGGTCGGGGCGTCGAGCGAGGCCCCCGCGGAGGCAGCCGCCGACCTGCTTCGCGCGGCGCTGTCCGACGCCGGCCTCGACCCGGCGGCGGTCGGCCTGGTGGCCACCATCGACCGGCGGGCCGGCGATCCGGTGGTCACCGCCCTGGGTCACCCGGTGCGCAGCTTCACCGCCGGCGAGCTGGCGCAGCTCGACGTTCCCAACCCGTCGGAGATCGTCGCCGCCGAGGTGGGCACGCCCAGCGTGGCCGAGGCCGCCGCCCTGCTGGCCGCCGGGCTGGGGGCCGGGCTGGTGGTGGCCAAGCGCAAGGGGGCGTCGGCAACGGTCGCGGTGGCCCGCCGGCGCCGGCCGGTCGGTTCCGTTCGCATCGTCGGACTCGGCCCCGGAGGCGTCGAGCACCGCACACCGGCGGCCACCGCGGCGGTTCGCCATGCCGAGGTCGTCATCGGCTACACCGTCTACGTGGCGCAGTGCCGCGACCTCTTGGGACCGGCGACCCACGTGGTCGACAGTCCCATCGGCGCCGAGGTGGACCGCTGCGACGAGGCCCTGCGCCGCGCCGCCGCCGGCCAACAGGTGGCCCTGGTGTGCTCCGGCGACGCCGGCATCTTCGCTATGGCCACGCTGGTCCTGGAGCGGGCCCCGGGCTTCGCTTCGCCGCCCGTCGAGGTCGTCCCAGGCGTCACCGCCAGCGTGGCCGCAGCCGCCGTGCTCGGCGCCCCCCTGGCCCACGACCATGCCCTGATCAGCCTGTCCGACCTGCTCACCCCGTGGCCGGTGATCGCCGCTCGGGTCACCGCCGCCGCCGAGGCTGATCTGGTCATCGCCTTCTACAACCCGCGCTCGGCTACCCGGACCGAGCCGTTCGCCGCGGCCATGTCCATCCTCGCCGACCACCGACCGGCGTCGACTCCCGTCGGGATCGTCACCAACGCCACCCGCAGCGATCAGCATGTGACGCGCACCACCCTCGGCGAGCTCGATCCCGCCACGGTGGGGATGTTCTCCATGGTCATCATCGGATCGACGACGACCCGTGTCCTCGAGGGCCGCATGGTCACCCCGCGGGGGTATCAACCGTGACCGTCAACATCGACGATCGGTGCACGGCGTGCGGCCTGTGCCTGGTCACCTGCCCCGAAGGCGCCCTCCTCCGGGCTCCTCGCCGGCCGGCTGTCGACGACGGGCGCTGCACCGGTTGCCTGGCCTGCGTGGAGGTGTGCCCGACCGACGCCATCACCGAAGTCCAGCGATGACCCATCGCATCGAGTCAGAGAGCTACCGGATCCTCCACGCCCGAGTCGACCTGTCGGCGTGGCCCGACGGGGACCGTGACGTCGTGGCCCGGATCATCCACGCCACGGCGGATGTGTCCTTCGCCCAGACCTGCATCATCGGCGCCGGGGCCGTGACCGCGGCGGGGCGGGCGTTGGCTGCCGGCGCCCCGGTGGTGGTCGACGCCACCATGGTCGCCGCCGGCATCACCCGCTACCCGACGGCGTGCCTGCTCGACGAGGTCCCCACCGCCCCGGAGGAGTCGACCCGTTCCGCGGCGGCCATCGCCCTTGCCGCCCGCCGCTGGCCGACCGGGGCGGTCTTCGTCATCGGCAACGCCCCCACCGCCCTCTTCGAGCTCCTCCGCCTCCACGACGCCGGGCTCCTCGACCCGGCGGCCGTCGTCGGCCTGCCCGTCGGCTTCGTCGGCGCCGCCGCATCCAAGGCGGCCCTGGCCGGCCACCCGCTGGCCGACCGGAGCATCACCAACGCCGGCGAGCGCGGCGGCAGCCCTGCCGCCGCCGCCGCACTCAACGCCGTTGTGCGCCGGGTCGGGCGATGACGCGTGCTCCTGAGCCTTCAGTCGCCATCCCGGTCGCCGGGATCCGGGTCTTCATCGCCCAGGACCCGGTCGGTGAAGCGCGCCACCGGCTCGCTGAAGGTGGCCATGACCGTGGCCACCGACAGCAGGATCACCACGGCGACCACGAGCGTGAGGATGGCGGACGGCAGCAGGGCCATGCCCGAGAACGCGACCTGGTCGACGATCAGGGCCAGCACGCCGGCGATGACCCCCGTGGCCGCCGCCTGGGCACGGGGCAGGGAGTTCCCGCGGGGAAGTTGCAACCTCACCGGGCGAGCCTAGAGCGGGCGCCGGGCCTAGGTTCGACCCATGCCACCTGACATCGTGCTCAAGACCATGAATGCCGTCCACCGGGTCATCCTGGCGGGCAGCGGGGGTCGGGTCGGGTGGAAGGCCGCCGACATGCCCGTGATCAGGCTCACCACCACGGGCCGAAAGAGCGGTCAGCCTCGATCGGTCCTGCTCACCTCACCGCTGGTGGAGGGTTCCACGATCGTCGTCGTGGCGTCGCGCGGGGGCGACGACAACCATCCGGCGTGGTTCCTCAACCTCCGGGATCATCCCGACGTCGAGGTCGTCGTGCAGGGCGGAGCGCCGCAGAGCATGCAGGCGCATGTGGCCACGCCGGAGGAACGGGCACGCCTGTGGCCCCTGCTCACCGAGGCGCACAAGAACTACGCCGGCTACCAGGAGAAGACCAGCCGGGAGATCCCGCTGGTCCTGCTCCAGCCCGCGGCCTAGAGCGCCCGAGGGTCTGGCCAGAGGGGACGAGCGGGTCATCGGGGCTGGACGGGCCCGCCGAGCCGCTGCTCGAACCCCGGCGGGATCACCACGTCGTCGACGGACAGGTCACGGATGGAAGAGTGCCCCAGGCCGAGCAGGGCCGAGTCGATGCCGCCGCGGAGGATGTCGAGGACGTTCTCCACGCCGGCCTGACCGTTGGCCGCCAGGCCCCACAGGTAGGCCCGGCCGATCATCACGGCCCGGGCCCCCAGAGACAGCGCCTTGACCACGTCGCTCCCTCTGCGGATGCCCCCGTCGAGGAGCACCTCGATCTGATCCCCGACCGCCTCGGCCACCGCCGGAAGGGTGCGAATGGTAGCCGGGGTGCCGTCCAGGTTGTTGCCCCCGTGGTTGGACACGGAGATGGCGCTCACGCCGGCCTCGACAGCACGCCTGGCGTCATCGACGCGCGTCACGCCCTTGAGCATGAAGGGTCCGCCCCACTGCTCGCGCAACCACGCCACGTCCTCCCAGCTGGGCGGCGGCGTCTGCATCCATTCCCCGTAGGCGCGGAAGAAGGTGGGGCCGGTCTCCCCCGGCGGGGCCAGGTTGGGGGTCGTCAGGTCGGGGGGGGCCCGGGTCTTGGCGTAGTCGAGCAGCCAGCGGGGGTGGGCCAACGCCTCGGGGGCGAAGCGCACCATGGCCTTCAGGTCCATCTTCTCGGGAATGAACGGGCTCCCCCAGTCCCGGCCGTGAGAGAACGACCAGTCCAGGGTGGCGATCAGCCCGACCGCTCCCGCGGACCGAGCCCGCTCGACCCGCTCCATGATCTTGCCCCTGCTCCCCACCCAGTACGTCTGGAAGAAGACCTGCGGGTTGGCCGCCACCACCTCCTCGATGGCCTTGCTGGCAAACGAGCTCAGCCCGATCGCCGTCCCCCGCGCCGCCGCCGCCCGGGCCACGGCAACCTCACCGTCGGGATGCACGGCCTGCACGCCGGTGGGTGAGATGATGACCGGCAGCGAGATCGGCTGGTCCATCACCGTGGTGCTCTGGTCCCGCTCGGCGGCCAAGCCGGCGACGTGGGGCGCGAAACCCAGCTCACCGAACGCCGCGATGTTGTCCTCCACCGTGAGCCCCTTCTCCGATCCGGCGACGAGCGCCCCGTACACCGATTTGGGCAGCCGCTTCTTGGCGCGCCGCTGTGCTTCGGCGACGGTCTCGAACCAACCGTTGTTGCTCATTGCTCACCCTCTTGTGTCCCAGCTCGGGACTCGGCCGTTGCCCGGCACGAGGGTAATCGCGGGGCGCTCGGTCTCCAGTTCGCTGAGAGCTCCGATGCTTCAGAGTCGGCACTTCAGAGTCGGCGCTTCAGAGTCGGGGGTCCACCGGTTGGCTCTCCAGGGCCAGCACCCCGAACACGCATTCGTGGACCCGGTGCAGGGGATCGCCGGCCACGGAACGGCGACGCAGACGCCGGCGAGCCAAGCGGGCCGAGCCCGGCGTCAGGTGATGCTCCCGCTGCCGATGCAAGAGGCGAACCAGATAGGGTCGGATGTGAGCGTCAGCGCTCGGGGAGGAAGGTATCTGCAGATGTCACCTCAATCCGATGAAGCACGCAACGTTCTGCGCGGGGTATGGGACGGCCAGGGACAGAGCAAGGCGGACCTCGATGAGGCCTGCGGTCCGAAGAAGGTCTGCAAGAACATGGTGAACGTCGGTTTCGACGGCATGGCCGGCGACGACGGCGATCTGCGGAGCGCATGGCGGGCCAGGCTGGAGCGCGAAGGGAAGCTGAGCTCGGAGGCCGGCAGCATCCGGGACCTGGTCCTCGGTCCAGACAACCATCGCTGAGCGCGACGTGCACCGGACGGCAAGGAGAGCGTTGTGGACTGCCCGGAGACCGTCGGCGGACTGACCGAGCTGTTGCGGCAGGGAGGATACCTCGCTGACCGAGGGCTGGCGACGGCACTGTTCGTGGCCCTCACCCTCGAACGCCCGATGCTGTTGGAGGGCGAGGTGGGAGTGGGCAAGACCGAGGTGGCGAAGGTGCTGGCGTCGCTGTTCGGTCGCAAGCTGATCCGGTTGCAGTGCTACGAGGGCATCGACACGAATCAGGCCCTCTACGAGTGGGACTACGCCCGCCAGATGCTGCACATGCGAGCACTGTCGGAGCGGCAGATCGCCGACGATGACGCGGTGGAGAAGCTGTTCGGTCCGAGGTTCCTGCTGGAGCGTCCCCTCTTGGAGGCCGTCCGCGCCGGTGATCAGGCGGTGCTGTTGATCGACGAGGTGGACCGCGCCGACGACGAGTTCGAAGCCTTTCTCCTCGAGGTGCTCTCCGAGTTTCAGATCAGCATCCCCGAGGTCGGGACGATCAGGGCGGAGAGCGCGCCGATCGTCATCCTCACCTCCAACCGCACGCGCGAGCTGCATGACGCCTTGAAGCGACGCTGCCTGTACCACTGGATCGACTACCCGTCCCCCGAGCGCGAGGTGGAGATCGTGCTCGTCCGGGAACCCGGCCTGTCCGAGGCCCTCACCCGCAAGGTTGTGGCTGCTGTCAACCGCCTCCGGGAGCTGGACCTGGCCAAGCCCCCCGGGGTCGCCGAGACGATCGACTGGGTGCGCACGCTCGATGTCGTCGGGGCAACCGATCTCGACGCCCAGATCGCCGAGGACACCTTGGGGGCGGTCGTCAAGGAGCGAGACGACCTCGAAGTGGTGCGCGAGAACCTGGGAGAGATCACCTCCGGTGCCTGACCAGGACCCTTTTGTCGGTGTCCTGGTCAACTTCGCCCATGAGCTGCGGGCCGCCGGGCTCGCCGTGGGTTCAGGCGACGTCCTCAGCTACGGAGCGGCGATGGCCTCCCTGGATCCGACCGACCTGATGGACCTCTACTGGGCGGGCCGCGCCACGCTGGTCACCCGTCACGACACCATCCCGATCTACGACGAGGTGTTCAGGAGGTTCTTCCTCGACGGCCCGGCCCCGGTGCCCGAGGTCCTGATGATCAAGGCGCACGTCAGCGCCGAGTCCGAGGCCATGCTGGCCGTCCCGGCCACCGACCCCGGCGAGGACGGGGAGGATGAAGAGGCCATGCTCGGCTTGATGGCTTCTGACGCAGAGGCACTCAAGCACAAGGCGTTCGCCGCCTGCACCCCGGCGGAGTTGGCGGCACTGCGGCGAATCATGGCCAGGATCCGGCTGACCCCACCGAAGCGGCGCACCAGACGCACCGCACCCGCCCGCTCGGGACGGTCCCCGGACATGCGCCGGATGGTACGGGAATCGATGCGCATGCACGGCGAGCCCCCCGAGCTGTCCTGGCGCCGCCGCAGGGTCAGGCTGCGGCCGCTGATCCTGATCCTCGACATCTCCGGTTCAATGGCGGACTACTCGCGCTCGCTCCTGCAGTTCGCCTATTCCGCCCAACGGGCGTCGTCCAAGGTCGAGGTGTTCTGCTTCGGCACCCGACTGACCCGCATCACCAGGACCCTGGATCACCGAAAGCCGGATCACGCCCTGGAGCTGGCGGCCAAGGCGGTGTTCGACTGGGAGGGCGGGACCAGGATCGGCGCGTCCCTGGACGCCTTCGTCCGCGACTGGGGCCGTCGCGGCCTGTGCCGAGGCGGGGTCGTGGTCATCTGCTCCGACGGTCTCGATCGCGGCGACCCCGCTGTCCTGTCCACCGCCATGGAACGCCTTTCTCGACTCAGCTATCGGGTCGTGTGGATGAACCCGCACAAGGGCGATAACTTGGCGTTTCGGCCGAGCACCGTGGGGATGATGGTGGCCGAACCGCACATCGACCTCATGCTCTCCGGCCACGATCTGACGAGCCTGGAAGCATTCGCAACACTGCTGCCCAAGCTGAGGTAGCCGAATCTGTGGTTGTTGAGCCGAGCGAGGAGGAGCCGGTGAGATGGAGCGTGGGTCTCGAGGCCGAGGTCGATCGGGTGCTGTCCCGTGAGGAGATCGTCGACTTGGCCGACGCCGTCGCTACCAGCGACGGGATCGCCAGCGGCATCGGGACGAACCGCTACGGTGCCCGCCTGATCGTCTTGGCAGGCGGGCGCGACGAGGCCGTCGAGAGAGCCACGGAGAAGTTCGTGCAGGCCGCGCTGCGCGCCGGGTTGCCTGAGGGCCCCATTGTCGCCGGGGAAGTCGTCAACGAGGCCGACGACGAGGCCGAGGACGGATGATCCGGCTCGGCTCGTTGGCCGGCTACCCCTTCGAGGGCCCGCGCCTGCTGGGGGGCTGGACCCCGCCGGCGGAGCCGGCGGTCTACGCCATCGCCTACAAGCCGGATCCCGACACCAGGCCGGACCGGTACGCGGTCATCGACGTGGGACACTCCGACGATCTTTCCACGGAGCGCTTCCCGTTCAGGCATCCTCGTGCTCGATGCTGGATCTCCGCCGCCGGCGACCGCTGGAAGGTCTACATCTGCACCTATGACGTGCCCGGCGGCCTGCGGGGGCATCGGGAGACGATCTCCCAAGAGCTCACCGCGATCTACCGGCCGCGCTGCAATGCGCAGCAGTACGACCGGGCCTGGAAGGACGAGTGGATCGGTGAGTACGAGGGGGCGCCCACCACCGGTCCGCTGACCACCAGCCGCGGTCCCGACCCGAGCGCGCCCGGCTGACAGACGTCCTGGCTGAACAGACGTCCTACTGGGGGCGGCTGGACCCGTAGCCGACGGCGTCGTGCAGGCGTGAGCGGCGCCGACCCGAAGCCGGACGGGCCGGGGCTCGCTCCTCCCGCTCCTCTGGCACCGGGGTGACGCCGACGACGATGCCCTCGGCCATCTCATACAGCAGGGGCAGCGCACCGGCCACCACCTTCCCGGTCCTGTTGATGTGCCCGACACCGGGCACGATCACCTCGGAGTGGCCGACGATCGTGCGCACCAGCTCCGCGGACTCCTCGAGGTTCCCGGCGATCCGGGTGAGCAGCGACCCCGCCCAGAAGAGGTAGAACGCCAGACCGGCGATCAGCGCCACGATGTCGAGCACCGTCAAGATGACCAGTGTCGTCATGACCGCACCTTTCCGAGCACCCGACCGAGGAACAGATGATGCTTGAGACCCACTGCCAGCACCGCCTCCACCCCCTCAGCCGTGTCGGAGATGAGTGATGCGTTGGCGGTGTTGGCGGCTGCCGCCTTCAGGGTGTCTCGCACGGCCACGACGCGGCGGTCGATGAGCTTGACCAGGTAGATGAGCAGGCTGAGCAGGGCGGCCACAGCCACCACGACGACCGCACCACCGATGATCGCCACCGTCCACAGGTTGTGCTGATTCTGGGTCAGCGCCATGACGTGCATCCCTATCCTCCCAGCCTCGTGAGTCCACGGTCGAGCCCGGCCACGATGACCTGGGCATGGTCCATCGTCGTGCGCAGCTCAGCGAGCGGTTCGGTGTTGCGAACGGCGTCGCTGAGTGCGTCGTTGATCTGCGGCGCCTCCTTGCCGATGTCGCGGGCCAGGATCAGGATCGGCACCACCAAGGCGACGACCACCAGGACCAGGACGATGCCGATGATGTATCCCAACGCCCACCGGGCGGGGATGAAAGCGACGATCAGGTGGAGGGGGCTCATGGCGTCACCGTTCCTTCTCGGCCGGCGCCACCTCGGTGACCGCGGTGGCTTCGAGGTATCCCATGATGGACTTGGTCGGCACGGGGATGTGATGCGCGCTCCGCACGTGCTCGGTCACCTCACGCATCAGTTCGTCTTTGCTGGAGGCGGAAAGCCGGCTGTGACATACCGGGCTTCCGCATTGGAACTCATACATCCGCAGCTCCTGTCTCGCCGGGTCAAACCGATTCGCAGAAATCACGAACCGGCTTCAGGTTTGCGTTCACGGAGGTCAGCGCCTCCGGCACGGTCCTCGTCTGGTAGGCGATGACCTGCGCGCCGACGACGATCGTTCCGAGCGTGTGGCGCACGGTTTTGAGGTGCCAGATGATTCGAATGAGGCCGACCGCGGTGACGCCGATGATCAACGCAGCGATGACGACCGTTCCCCAAGCGTATGCCGGCATGCCGTTGTCCTTTCCGCTCAACCGAGGAGGCGGGCGACGGAGCCAGCATAACGAACGGCTCCGGCGGCCACCTCCTCGATGGTGCTGTCTGTTGTGGCCAGTGCTTCTGGCACGTCATTGAGGTTCTTGGTCAGCGCGACCCCGGCAACCAGGATCTCATTGGTGGCCCCGCGGATCCGCTCGATGGCGGCCAGCACGCGGTTGACCAGTGCGATGACGACGGGGAGGATCACCACCAAGAGCACGGCATTGCCAATCCACCAAAGCGTCATAGTTCGTTCTCCTCATCTGGGGTTGGTCTGATAGGGCACGAAGAATCGTCGGAAGACCCGGGCCAGGGCCAGGCGCGCCGCCGCCAGACCGAGCGTGAGACCGCCGGCCGGACTGGCAGCCGCCGCCTGGCCCACGGCCTCACCGCGCTCGGCGCGCCCGATCCGGTCCTGCAGGTTGGCGGAGAACTGTCGCATCAAGATGGCGGTGACGTCGGAGATCATGCCTCGCCCGTACTGCGCGGCGGCGCCGGCGATCTGCAGGTCCTGGGTCACGGCCACCTTGGTACCGCTTCCCGCAGGCGTCAGCTTGGCGGTGAGGTTCAAGTCGGCCTGACCCTTGCCCTTCTCCTCAGCCCCGCTGGCCTGCATCACCAGGCGCATGTTGGCGTCGTCACGTTCGGTGATCTGGGCAATGCCCCCGAATCGCAGCTTGACCGGTCCCATCCGGACGGCTACACGGCCCTTGAACCGGTTGTCGCCGAGGTCGTCGGTTATCTCCGTGCCGGGTAGGCAGGCGGCCACCGCGGGGATGTCGTCGAAATAGCGCCACACCTTCTCGACCGGCTGGGCGACCTCGAAATCGTTGGTGATCAGCATGCTGCTTCCCTCTTCACGTAGGTCACCGGATCCTTCTCGAACTTCCGGCGGCAGCCGGCGCAGCAGAAGTGGTAGATGACACCGTCGTGCTCCGCGGGACAGGCCTCCGGGCCGGCCGAGACGGTCATCCCGCACACGGGGTCGACCACGTCGAGCGCGTCCGCTTCGATCGACTCTGTCGAGAGGCCGGGGGCGGTTCGCGCATGCAGGGCCCCAGAGGCCCGCAGCTGGACCAGTTCGGCCAGGATCGCCACCGCGACCTCGCGGTGCGACGTCGGGCCGAGGTCAAGCCCGGCAGGCACCCGGACCCGGTCGAGCTGACCGCGGGGTACCCCTCGCTCGGCCAGATAGCCGAGCAACGCCTCACCGCGGCGCTGCGAGCCCACCACACCCACGTATGCCGGCCAGGCGGCCACCGCCTGTTCGATCACCTCTTCGTCACCATGGCCCTGCGTGGCGACCACCACCATCGAACGTCCTCCCACGACCGCTGACGAGAAGGCGGGCCCGTCGACCACCTCGCTGCGCCAACCCAGCGCCAGGGCCAGATCGCCCAAGGTGTTCGCCATCGGGGACCTGCCGACGACCACCAGGTGAGGCGTCGGTCCCACCGGTTCGATGTAGACCTCCAGCGCACCCTCGCTCTGGCAGGAGATGGGCACGACGACGATCCCATCGGGGATCGTCGAACCGAACTGCTCGGAGGTGCCGAGCAGCAACAGGCGAGGCACGCCCTCGGCGATCACCTGACGTGCCTCGCGGATCACCGCCGGTTCAGCGCACGCGCCCCCGATCCAACCGTGGATCTCCCCAGACGCCGTGATGATGGCACGCGATCCCTGCTTCCCCGACGACGGGCTCTGCCTCCACACCACGGTGGCCAGTGCCAGCGCGTGGCCTTGCCGCTTCAGCTCCGCGGCCTGCTCCAACACGGCCCATCCGTCACCTGAGGGTCCCATCGGCGCCGTCCCTACTCGTCCGTGTGGACGGGAGGGGCACCGGAGACGTCCTTGCCGAACTGGATGGCCTCCCAGACCCGGTCTGGCAGCAGGGGCATGTCGATGTTGCGGACGCCCGTGTCCTTGACGGCATCCATCACCGCGTTGACGAACGCCGCCGGGCCGCCGACGGTGGCGCACTCGCCGACGCCCTTGGCCCCGATGGGGTGGTGGGGACACGGGGTGACCACGGCATGCAGCTCGAAGCCGGGCACCTCCCAGGCGGTGGGCAGCAGGTAGTCCATGTAGTTGGAGCCGATGCAGTTGCCGTCGGCGTCGAAGGTGATGAATTGCATGTTGGCCATGGCGTAGGCCTCGGTCAGCCCCCCCATGATCTGTCCCTCCACGATCATCGGGTTGATCCGAACGCCGCAGTCGTCGACGGCGACGACGTGCAGCACGTCCCACACCCCGGTCTGGGGGTCGACCTCCACCGTGACGATGTAGCAGGCGAACGGCCAGGTCAGGTTGGGCGGGTCGTAGTACGCGTTGTTCTCGAGGCCCGGTTCCATGCCGTCGGGCATGTTGGAGTAAGCAGCCATGGCGCACTCCTGGATGCTCACACCGCGGTCGGGCGCGCTGCGGACGTAGAAGCGGCCCAGCTCCCACTCGACGTCCTCCTCGGACACCTCGAGGAGGTGCGCGGCCAGCTTGCGCGCCTTGGCCCGGACCTTGCGCGACACCATGGCCACCGCGGCGCCGGCCACCGGCGTGCTCCGGGAGGCGTAGGTGCCCATGCCGAACGGGGCCGTGTCGGTGTCACCTTCCTCGACCACCACATCCTCGGCCGGGATGCCGAGCTCATGGGCGACGATCTGGGCCCACGTCGTCTCATGTCCCTGGCCCTGGCTCTTGGCTCCGGTACGCAGGATGGCCTTGCCGGTCATGTGCACTCGCAGCTCGGCCGAGTCGAACATCTTGATGCCCAAGATGTCGTACTCGCGACTGTTCCCGGCGCCGAGCGGCTCGGTCATCGTCGAGATGCCGATGCCCAGCAGGCGCCCCCTGGCCTTGGCTTCTGCCTTCTGCTGCAAGAAGTCCTGGTAGCCAATGGCGTCCAGCCCGACAGAGAGGCACTTGCCGTACTGGCCGGAGTCGAGGAGGAAGCCGAAGGGGGTGCGATGGGGGAAGTCGTCATCGGCCACGAAGTTCATGCGCCGCAGCTCGGCCTGGTCGATGCCCAGGTCATCGGCGGCCGCTTGGACCATCCGTTCCTGGAAGAACATGGCCTCGGTGACCCGGAACGAGCACCGGTAGGCGACCCCGCCCGGGGCCTTGTTGGTATAGGTGCCCCGGGCCGTGAGGTGACCGACAGGGATGTCGTAACAGGCGAACGTCGAGTGCATCAGGCCGATCTTGAACTTGCTGGGCTGAGCGTCGGAGAAGAACGCACCGTGGTCGGCGTCGGTGTGCATGCGCACGGCGAGGATCTTGCCGTCCCGGCGCAGTGCCAGCTCGCCCTCGAGATACACATCGCGAGCGAAGCCGGTGGAGATCAGGTTGCCCGTCTTGTCCTCGATCCACTTGACCGGCCGCTCCAGCAGGATCGACGCCAGGATGGAACAGACGTAGCCAGGGTAGACCGGGACCTTGTTGCCGAAGCCGCCCCCGAGGTCGGGCGAGACGATCCGGATCAGGTGCTCGGGCAGCTCGGCGACCAGGGCCACCGCCGCCCGGATGATGTGTGGTGCCTGGGTGGTCATGTACACCGTGAGCTTGGAGGTGGACCGGTCGAAGTCGGCGATCGACGCGCAGCATTCGATGGGGGAAGGGTGCGAGCGCGGGTAGTGCAACTGCAGCTTCGAGATCACATCCGCCTTTGCGAAGGCGCGGTCGGTGCCGGCCCTGTCGCCGACCTCCCAGTCGTAGACGACGTTGTTGGCCTGGTTCTCCTTGTCGTCGCGGATGATCGGCGCACCTTCGGCCACGGCCTGGCTGGGGTTGATGACCACCGGCAGCGGCTCGTAGTCCACGTCGATGGCGTCGCACCCGTCCCTGGCGATGTAAGGGTCGTCGGCGATCACGCAGGCCACCTCCTGGCCTTGGAAACGCACCTTGTCGGTGGCCAGCACCGCTTGGGTGTCGTAGGACAGCGTCGGCATCCACGCCAGGTTGCGAGTTGCCATCATGTCGCCGGTCAGCACCATGCGCACGCCGGGGATCTGCCGGGCCCGGCTGGCATCGATCGACTTGATGCGAGCGTGGGCCAACGGGCTGCGCAGGATCTCCATGTGCAGCATTCCGGGCAGGACGATGTCGTCGGTGTAGTTGCCCCTGCCGCGGATGAAGCGGTTGTCCTCGACGCGCTTGCGGCTTGCGCCGAGCCCGCCGATCTTGATCTCGTCCAACGCCTGCGACATGTGCACGTCTCCGTTCTGTTCAGTCTCCGTCTTGTTCAGTCTCCGTCTTGGTCAGTGAGCGGCTTGGGGCCGAAGCTTCTCCGCAGCCCACAGCACGGACTTCACGATGTTCTGATAGCCCGTGCAGCGGCACAGGTTGCCGGACAGTGCCCAGCGGATGGCCTCCTCGGACGGGTAGGGGTTCTCCTCGAGGAGCGCCTTCGCCGCCATCATCATGCCCGGTGTGCAAAACCCGCACTGGAGTCCGTGCTCGTCCTTGAAGCCCTCCTGCAGCGGGTGAAGCTCACTGGCCGTGGCTAGCCCCTCGACCGTCGTCACCTCACGCCCGTCGGCCTGGACCGCCAGCATGGTGCAGGACTTGATCGGCCGCCCATCGACAAGGACCGTGCACGCTCCGCAGTTGGTGGTGTCACAGCCGGTGTGCGTCCCGGTCAGCCGCAGACCCTGGCGAAGCAGGTGGGCCAGCAGCAGGCGGGGTTCCACTTCGGCGATCCTCTCCTCGCCGTTGACCGTGATGGTGATCCGGCGTACCGGGATGTCGTCGGCCGTGGGCCCTCGGTGCTCTTCATACAGGCTCGTCACGTCAGGCCGCTCTCTGTTCCGTCTCGTTGACGCGGCTCAGCAGTCGGTGGACAAAGGTGTGCACCATGTGCCGCTTGAAGGTGGCGCTACCCCGATGATCGCTCCTGGGCTTGGAGGCCTCGGCGGCAAGCGAGGCGGCCTCCTCGATGGCGTCCGCGCTCAGGGGTTTGCCGACCAGTGCCGCCCCGGCTGCCGTGGCTCCGATGGTGGCGGGACCGACACCGGTCAACGCGATCCCCGCTCGGCTCACCCGGTCCCCGGAGACGTCGACGGCGACAGCCACGCCCACCGTGGCAAAGTCCCCGACCCGCCGTTCCAGCTTGAGGTAGCCGCCTCGGGCGTTCCCATCCCCTGCGGGAATGACAGCCTCGACAGCGATCTCGCTCGGCTCCATGGCGTTCTGGAACGGCCCGGTGACGAAGTCGGCCACCGGTATGTTCCGCCGACCGGCGGCTCCTTGGGCGACAACGTGGCCACCGAGGGCCATCACCACCGACGCCCAGTCACCCTGGGGATCGGCGTGGCACAGCGAGCCGACCAGCGTGCCGCGGTTGCGCACCATCGGATCAGCGATCAGGGGGGCGGCGGCGGCCATGGTCGGCTGCGTCGTCCGGAGCAGCGCCGAGCGCTCCAGATCGCCGTGCCGGCACAGGGCGCCGATGCGAAGCGTGCCGTCGAAGGCGACGCGGTGGTAGTCCAGGCCAGGGATGTTGTTGATGTCGACGAGCATCTCGGGGGACGCGAAGCGCAGCTTCATCAGGGGAAGCAGGCTCTGGCCTCCGGCCAGGACCTTTCCCTCATCCCCGTTGTCTCGCAGCAACTCAATGGCCTCATCGAGCGAATGCGGGGCCTCGTAGCGAAAACGAGACGGATACATGCAGACCTCCAGACCCTATTTGGATGACGTCGCTTGGGCGGTGCGTCGCCGGGCAGCCACTTAGCGCCGGTCTCGCAGACTCGCTCGAATGGGGCGGCGGGGCCGCCGGGTGGTTTCGGGGATGCCTTCGGGGTCGGCCACCGCTACGGGGAGGGTGTCCTCCTCGGGATCCGGTCGGGGCTCCTGGTGCGGTGGCCATGGTCCCTGCACCGGCTGGCCGGCGATCTTGAGGTAGTCGATCAGCTGGGGCCAAGCCCACACCGTGGGGCTCTTGCCGGTCTTCGGTGCGTCCTCGACCAGTTCGTACAGGCGTGGGTTACCTCGGCTGTGCCCGTCGGACTCCATGGCCATCACGCGCCCTACCTCCGCTAGGTTGGCGCCCGCATTCGTGGCGTCAACGGTGCATGCTCTACCTCACTCGGCGGGCAACGCACGCTTCCCCTGTGTTGACCGTTTCCCCCGTCTTGATCTGCTTCGCTGAACATAGACGAGCGATCGTCGTGCTGGCAAGTGATCCGGTCGTTCATGGCGCCTGTCCCTCCCACGCCACGGTGACGACGGTGGTGACGGCCAGCTCCGGGTCGGGACCCAGGGCCGCATCGATGTCGGGGTCGCGGTCCTCGCTCAGGCACAAGCGGCGCCTGACGAAGGCCACATAGGTTGCTCGGTCGAGCAATGCCTTGCGGGGCCTTCGCTGGGTAGCGCGGACCGTGGGCCGGTGGCCGAGGTCGGTGACGACCTCGGCAAGCAGCTCAGCCGCGGGCTCGTCGGGACGGCTCAACCCCCAGAATCGCTCCCACAGCGGGTTGAGCGGCGACTGGGGGTGGCACTCGGTCAGCTCCACGACGACGAGTCGGCGGGCGTGGTTGGTGAGGGCCTGGAGGAAGGGGACGACGTCGGCGACGTTGTAGGCCACGTGATGGCAGACGACCACATCGGCCTCCGCCACCTCGGACGCCACCGCCGGCCAGCGCCCCTGCACCTCTTGGTGGTCGACGCCGGCGTCCGCCGCGGCAGAGGCGAAGCTGTCGAGCATGTCCGCGGCGGCGTCCACGCCGATCAGGGCCGTCGCCGGGGGGACGAGCGGGACGCTGGCGGCCCCGCCACCACAACCCACGTCGAGGACCGAGCCCCCGCCTTCCAGGGCGGCGAGAGCCGTGCGGTGCGACTCGCCCAAGGGCGCCCCAGCGGCGGCGTCGACCTTGAACAGCGAGGGCGGGAACGCCCAGGGGCTCTCGGGCGCGGACGCCAGGATGGATTCGGGGATCGCCCAGCGGCCGAGAGCGTCTGCCCAGCGAGTAGCCGAGGAGGATCCCGGGCTCACGCGACCAAGCTCGGGCGGATCGATGGTCAGCAGTCTGGCGGATGTCGCGACCTGCCGGGACGATCGGGCTTGGCTCAAAGACCTCACAGGGGCCGTTGTGGTCGTGTGAAATCCCCGTCATCAGCCTGACTCGTCCCGGAAACGTTCCCGGCATTGCTCCCCTCTACCGTACGTGCGAATGCGAGCCACTGCCTGCAACGAGCGGAGATCAGATGACCACGGCAATTGAATCCCCAGATCTGGCGGCTGCGTCAAGGTCGGGAACAGCCGGGAGGCGGTGGATTGATCAGTGGGACCCGGACAACGATCAGTTCTGGCAGAGCGGAGGCGCCAAGGTGGCCCGCAGGAACCTGATCCTGTCGATCTTCACGGACCATGTGGCATTCAACATCTGGATCGTCTGGACCATCATTGCGGTCAACCTGACCAACGTCGGCATCAAGCTGTCCGTGCCCGAGCTGTTCTGGCTCACCGCGGTGCCCAACCTCATCGGCTCTGCGCTACGCCTCCCGTACACCTTCGCGGTGCCCAAGTTTGGGGGGAGGATGTGGACGGCGGTCAGCGGCGCCGTGTTGTTGGCACCGGTCTTGCTCTTGGTGTGCCTGGTCCCCAGCGGATGGCTGGCCCACCAGGGTCACGACACCCAACTGTGGGTGCTGCTCGGCTGTGCGGCGACGGCCGGGATGGGCGGTGCCAACTTCTCGTCCTCGATGACGAACATCTCGTTCTTCTATCCTCAGAGGCGAAAGGGCTTCGCTCTGGGCCTGAACGCGGCCGGAGGCAACTTGGGGGTCGCAGCGGCGCAGTTGCTGGTGCCGTTGGTGATCATCATCGGCATTCCCGCCGCCGCAGTGAAGCTGACGACGCACCACGTGCACCTCGCTTACGCCGGGCTGTTCTACCTGCCGTTCGTCGTCGTGGCCGCCGCGCTGGCATGGTGGAAGATGGACAGCCTGACACAGGCCAAGACCGACACCGCGGCGTACCACGCAGCAGTGAAGAGCAGTCACACCTGGATCATGTCGGTCCTCTACGTGGGAACCTTCGGCTCGTTCATCGGGTACTCGTTCGCCCTGCCTCTGGTCATCAAGAACACGTTCCCGGACTTCCTTGCCCATCACAGCTTCATCGCCAACTACCTGGCCGGGCTCGGGTTCGTGGGGGCCCTGGTCGGCTCGCTGTCCCGGCCGATCGGCGGTTGGCTCTCTGACCGCTTCGGCGGTGCGAAGGTCACCGTCGCGTCATTCCTGGGGATGGCCGCCTTCACCGTCATCGCCATCGTCGGGGTCAAGAACCGCAGCTTCACCATCTTCTTCGCCTCGTTCATGGTGATCTTCGTCCTGGCCGGGCTGGGCAACGGCTCCACGTACCGGATGATCCCGTCGATCTTTGCCACGCTCGGTCGCCGACGGGCGACGGACCTGGGGGTTGACCCTGACCAGACGGAGGTGTCGTTCAAGCGTCAAGCCGGGGCCGTGATCGGTATCGCCGGAGCGGTCGGTGCGTTCGGTGGCTTCATGATCCAGGTCGTGTTCCGCCAGTCCAGCCTCCACCTCGCCGCCCTGATCAAAGCTGCAAAGGCTCCGGCGGACAAGCTGCTCATCGCCCGGACCCACACCGACTGGGCCGTCCCCGCCCTGTGGGTGTTCCTGGCCGGCTACCTGGTCTTGGCCGGGACGGCGTGGTTCTTCTATCTCCGCAGCGCCGCTGCAGACTCCCGGATCCCGAGCTTGGCCGATGCGTCGATCTGACGATCGCTCAGCCGATGATCGAGTGGCGCCCCCCTGCGCAGCAGTCGCGGTGAGCCGGTGAACGCCCGGCGCCGGATCGTGGTCGTGGGCCACGGGATGGTGGGCCACAAGCTTGTTGACGCTCTCGTTCGGCGGGGGGCGACGAGGACCTTCGACATCGTGATCATCGGCGAGGAAGCTCAGGGGGGCTACGACCGGCTACATCTCTCGACGCTCTTCGACGGGGCCAGCATGGCGGACCTGGCCCTTGAAGGCGCTGACATCGGTTCCGATCCGGCGGTGACCGTGCTAGCCGGGGAGCGGGTGCGCGAGATCGACCGGGACGGGAAGGCGGTGCACACCGACACCGGCGGGGTGCATGCCTACGACCTCGCCGTGTTGGCCACCGGCTCCGTGCCATTCGTGCCGCCGGTGGCGGGCCGAGACCTGCCCGGCTGCTTCGTGTATCGAACCGCCGACGATGTCGACGCCATTCGCTCGTGGGCCTCGGGCCGTGCACACGGGGTCGTGGTCGGCGGTGGTCTCCTCGGCCTGGAGGCCGCCGGAGCGCTGCGGTCCTGTGGCGTGGCCACCGAGGTCGTCGAGTTCGCGCCGCGCCTGATGCCAGCACAGGTCGACGAGGGCGGTGGCGAGGTCCTGCGCCGGCGCATCGAGGCGATGGGGCTCATGGTGTACACCTCGACGGCAGTGAGTGAGGTGCTTGCCGGGGCCGACGGTGTGGTGGACTCGGTCACCCTGAAGGTCGCTGGAGCCCCGGGTGATGGAGAGCAACTGGCCACGGAGATGGTGGTCTTCGCCGCCGGGATCCGCCCGCGCGACGATCTGGCACGTTCCGTCGGACTCGACATCGGGGAACGGGGCGGCATCGTCGTCGACAGCAGTTGCCGCACGAGTGATCCGGCGATCTTTGCGATCGGCGAGTGCGCCTTGGCCGACGGGCGCATCCATGGCCTGGTGGCGCCCGGCTATCAGATGGCCAGGGCCGTCGCCGAGACGGTCTGCGGCGGGGACGGCAGCTTCGCCGGTGGCGACACGCCCACCAAGCTGAAGCTTCTCGGTGTCGAGGTGGCCAGCTTCGGTGACGCTCACGCCAGGACACCGGGGGCGGCGACGATCACGTTCTCCGATGATGTGGCGCTGATCCACAAGCGCCTGGTTGTCGACGACGCGGGACGCTTGACCGGCGGGGTCCTGGTCGGCGACACCGCAGGTTTCGACGCTCTGGTGGCCGTGGCCGCCGGCAACAGTCCCACGCCGGCCGATCCTGCCGACCTGCTGATGCCCACGGCGACCTCGGGGTCGGGCGGAGGCATCAACGCGGGGGTCGCCGCGCTGCCGGCGGCGGCGACGATCTGTTCGTGCGAGAACGTGTCCAAAGGAACGATCTGCGAATCGATCGACGCCTGCGTCGCCACCGATGCCACCGCTGACGTGGCTGCGGTCAAGCTGGCCACCGCAGCAGGCACCGGATGTGGTGGTTGCGTCCCCCAGCTCACCGAGCTGGTGCGCCGCCAGCTTGCTGCTGCGGGGGTGGAGACCACGGATCACCTCTGCGCCCACTTCCCGCACTCCCGACGGAAGCTGTTTGACATCGTCCGAGCCGAAGGGATCGCCACCTTCGCCGAGTTGCTCAGCCGGCACGGGGATGGGCGGGGTTGTGAGGTGTGCAAACCGGCAGTGGCGTCAATCCTGGCGGCGCAACGTGGCGGCCACATCCTCGACGGCGAAGGTGCCGCCCTGCAGGACACCAATGATCACTTCTTGGCCAACATGCAACGTGACGGCACCTACTCAGTCGTGCCCCGAGTCCCAGGCGGGGAGATCACCCCCGAGAAGCTCATCGTGTTGGGCCAGGTCGCCCACGAATTCGCTCTGTACGTGAAGATCACCGGGGGGCAGCGCATTGACCTCCTGGGAGCTCGCGTCGAGGCCCTTCCGGCCATCTGGGCCCGGCTGATCGACGCCGGATTCGAGTCCGGCCACGCCTACGGCAAAGCCCTCCGTACCGTCAAGTCGTGCGTGGGCACGAACTGGTGCCGGTTCGGGGTGCAGGACTCCACAACCCTGGCTATCGACCTGGAAACCCGCTACCGCGGGTTGCGCGCCCCGCACAAGATCAAGATGGCGGTGTCGGGGTGCGCCCGGGAGTGTGCAGAAGCGCAAAGCAAAGACGTCGGGGTGATCGCCACCGAACGCGGCTGGAACCTCTACATTGCTGGCAACGGTGGGACCCGACCCCGTCACGGCGACCTTCTGGCGTCGGACCTCGACACCGAAACGCTGGTCCGGTCGATCGATCGGTTCATCATGCTCTACATCCGCAGCGCGGATCGCTTGCAGCGGACCGCTACGTGGGTGGAGTCGCTCGATGGCGGCGTCGAATTTCTGCGCAGCGTGATCGTCGACGACTCGTTGGGCATCGCCGCGGAGCTCGAGGCTGACATGGCCCGCCACGTGGAGGATTACCGCTGTGAATGGGCCGAGACCCTCCAAGACCCGGCGAGGGCTCGACGGTTCCGGTCGTTCATCAACTCCGAGGCCTCGGACCCCGATGTCGTCGTGGTCCAAGAGCGTTCCCAGCCCCGACCGGCCCGCGAAGGGGAACGGGTCACCCTTCTCGCTGCCCGCCGGTGAACCGCTGAGGTGACCGTCCGACGTTGGGTGCGGGTCTGCTCGCTCGGCGAACTCGAAGCGGGCCGGGGTGTCGCCGCCCTCGTCAACGAGCGCCAGGTCGCCATCTTCCTACTCAACCCGATCAGCAACAACCTACCCGCCCAGCTGCGCGCGGTCGACAACTTTGACCCGGTCGGCGGAGCAAACGTGCTCTCCCGGGGGATCGTCGGATCCGACGGCGACGTCGACTATGTCGCCTCACCCTTGCACAAGCACCGCTTTGATCTCACCAGCGGGGCCTGCATGGACGGCACCTCGCCGGGCGTGCGGGTCTGGCCGATCCGGCGGTGGGGGACCACCGTCGAGGTCCTGACCGTCACCGCCGCGCCCACGGCTGCACCCTCCACGACCGCTGCCCACTGCCCCTATTGCGCACTCCAATGCGGCATGCGACTCCGCCCAACGCACGACGACGGCACCGAAGACTTCGTGACTGGCGAAGCCAGCCCGCCTCTCGAGGTGGTGACCGACCAGACGTTCCCGGTGAACCGGGGAAGGCTGTGCGTGAAGGGGCTGACGTCGGTCGATCTGCTGGCCCGAAAAGACCGGCTGTTGCATCCGATGGTCCGGGATGGGGCCGGCCGGATGCGCCAAGCCAGCTGGGATGGCGCTCTCGACGAGCTGGCCCGCCGGCTGAGCGAAATCCGTGACCGCTACGGGCCCGACGCCGTGGGGATGTTCGGCAGCGGTGCCCTCACCAACGAGAAGGCCTACCTCCTGGGCAAGTTCGCTCGCGTCGCCCTCCGCACGGCCAACATCGATTACAACGGGCGTTACTGCATGTCGTCCGCGGCGGCTGGCCAGAACCTGGCATTCGGGCTCGACCGCGGGCTGCCCTTCCCCGTGTCAGACATCGCCGATGCTGACGTGTTGACCCTTTGGGGTGCAAACCCGGCCGACACCATGCCACCGCTGATGCAATGGCTCGACGCGCAACAGGCGAACGGCGGGCGACTCATCGTCGTCGACCCTCGCCGCTCAGCCACCGCCCGACTGGCCCAACTCCATCTCCAGCCCAACCCAGGCACGGACTTGGCACTCGCCCTCGGCCTGTTGCACCTTGCCGTCCAAGAGGACCTGGTCGACCCCGGCTACATCGACAAACGCACGCAGGGCTGGGAGCGAACCCGTCCGACCGTCGAAGGGTGGCCGCCTGAGCGGGTCGAAGCCGTCACGGGGATAGGCCAGGACGCCCTTCGCCAGGCATTCGACATGATTGCCCGAGCGCCGGCATCAATGTTGTTGACAGGACGGGGACCCGAACAGCAGTCCAAGGGCACCGACAGCGTCCTGGCCCTCACCAACTTGATGCTCGCTCTCGGCAAGGTAGGCCGGCACGGTTCCGGCTACGGCTGCATCACCGGGCAAGGCAACGGCCAGGGTGGACGCGAGCACGGGCAGAAGGCAGATCAGCTCCCCGGGTACCGCTCCATCACCGACCCCGGTGACCGCAACGCGGTAGCCAGCGTGTGGGGCATCGACCCAGATGACCTGCCGACCAAAGGCCTCAGCGCCGTCGAGCTGCTAACCAGCATCGGATCCCCCAACGGGCTACGCGCCTTGTTCGTCGTCGGCTCCAACCTGGCCGTAGCTTCACCCGACTCCGCCAAGGTCACCGAGCGCTTGGCGGCCCTCGACTGCCTTGCCGTGCTCGATGCTTTTCCCAATCACACCACCGATCTCGCCGACATCGTCCTGCCCGTCACGCAATGGGCCGAGGAGGAAGGCACCATGACCAACCTCGAAGGTCGCGTCATACGGCGGCGGCAAGCGACGACACCGCCCGACACGGTCCGCAGCGACATCCAGATCATCTGCGGCCTGGCAGCCCGCATGGGAGAGAAAGATCGCTTCGACTTCGATGGCCCCGAGGCCGTCTTCACCGAACTGGCGCTCGCCAGTGCCGGCGGCCGCGCCGATTACGCAGGCATCACTTACCCGCGCCTCGACGCAACCCAGGGCATCTTCTGGCCCTGCCCGGCACCCGATCACCCGGGCACACTCCGCCTGTTCTCCCAACGCTTCGCCCACTCCAACGGCAAGGCTCGATTCGCCCCCGTCACCTACCGTCCCTCAGCAGAGGAGCCCGACAGCGACTACCCCCTCTACTTCATGACCGGCCGCTGCAAGGAGCACTACAACTCCGGTGCCCAAACCCGGGCTGTCAAACGTTTGGCCCAGGCGCAGCCTGAACCTTGTCTCCAGATTCACCCCGACCTTGCGCACGCACTCTCGGTGACCAGCGGCGACACGGTCCTCGTGATGAGCCGGCGAGGCTCGGTCCACTTCACCGCCGATGTCACCGCCGACATCCGGGCCAACTCCGTCTTCGCACCCTTCCACTGGGGAGGCCGCCAGGCTGCCAACCTCCTGACGGTCGCCGCCCTCGATCCCACCAGCCGCATGCCCGAGTTCAAGGTGTGCGCCGTGCAGGTCCGGCTGCCCGGAGCTTCGTTCTCGGCAGCTCCGGACCCACGCCGATGATGTCCTATGGTCAACGGGTGGACGATCCGTCGCAGCAAGCCGTGGACCGGTCCGTCACCGACGAGATGGTCACAGCGGCCGAGGGCTACGCAAGGGCTTTCGCCCCATCCGGTCGCCGTGCGGCACCGAGTCGTCAGGTAGCGGTCGTAGCCTGCATGGACGCCAGGTTGGACCTCTTCGCCCTGTTGGGGCTGGAGGTGGGTGATGCCAACATCCTCCGCAACGCTGGCGGAACGGTGACCGACGACACCCTGCGCTCGCTGGTCATCAGCCAGCGGTTCCTCGGCACACGTCAGGTCATGTTGGTGCACCACACCGAGTGTGGCATGACATCGCTGCGTGATCAGGAGCTCCTGGACCACCTCGAGCAGGACACCGGCGTCCGCCCACCGTGGCCCATCGGAGCGTTCGCCCGGCCTGACGACGACGTCATGGTCTCGCTGGAGCGCATCCGCACCTGCCCCTGGCTCCTCAGCACCGAGGCGCGCGGGTTCGTCTTCGATGTCGTGACCGGCTGCCTCAACGAGGTGACCTGCTGAGGGCTGGATGGGGTTCGTCGAAATCCAAGCTGCACCATCTTGGCGCTGCCTCGGACGACTTCGTGGTGGGGGGTGGGTATCATGGATTGGTGGGCGACCTGTGGCCACCGGACTACGAGAGCCTCGCCCATCGCTTAGGCCTACGCGCCGATGAAGGCCGGGCAGGCGCCGAGGCGCCGGACACCGAAGCTCTTTCCCCGACCGCGCCACCCAGTGACCTGTTCGTACCCTTGGCGGAGCAGATCGAGAATGTCCGGCGGTGGAACGCCTGGCGACGATGGGGCTTCACACCCGACGAGATCGACGCCATCGACGTCACCCCGCGACCACGAGCAGAGCCGCTCGTTGTCGACATCATCGCCATCTTTGTTGAGGCCAGCGGTTCGCTCGACGGGATCCGACGCACCTGCGATGACTTGTGGCTGCTGGCCGCCGACCGTCAACCAAACTCCTGGTGTTGGGACGGTTCCTACTGGAACCAGCCTGGCGTAGGACACAAGCCTGTTCGCCTGCTCGATGGTCTCGTGCACCGGCCGGGAGTGCGGCGGGTGACCATCGACCTCGGCGCCCACTGGGCGCCCGGTCGCTACGTCCGCCCCGCCAGCTTCCGGGGCAAGGACGCTGCTCACGCCGAAGTGCTGGCTGCCGCCGCTCACTTCCCGCGTTGGGTGCGGGCCATGGACGGCAAACGCGTACCCCATGCCTGGCTTCCCGGCTACGAGGTGACCGTCCCGGTGGGATCCCGGCACCCCCGTCTCCCGTGCTTGTCCTGGACGTCGTACCGCCGGATGCTCAGCCTCACCAGTCACGAGGCTGATTACTCCCAGTCCGGTTGGGCGGCGCCCGTCCACGTTGCCTGACGTCCAGCGAGCGATCGGAGAGAACGCAGCCATCTCCAAAGGCGGCCTACCCGATGCCCGGATCGGTCATGAGCGCCCCAGGTTCCCCGAGAGGATGCTCGGGTGATGGCTCAAGCTTGGTCGCAGCGATGGGCAAGCTCCGTTCGCTGGTGGTGAGGAGATAGGCGAACCCGGAGTCGGCCTCGATGGCCGGTAAACGCTCCTGACTATTCCCACTCAATCGTGCCGGGCGGCTTGCTCGTCACATCGAGGACGACTCTGTTCACTTCTTCAATGTCATTGGTTATTCGATTCGAGATTCGGCTCACTACGTCATACGGGAGCTGCGCCCAGTCCGCGGTCATGGCGTCTTCGCTGGTCACCGGCCGGAGAACAATCGGATGTCCGTATGTCCGACCGTCGCCTTGAACCCCGACCGAGCGGACATCGGCAAGGAGAACAACTGGACACTGCCAAATGGCATCGTCGAGCCCTGCGGCCGTAAGCTCCTCGCGAACTATGCTGTCGGCCCGTCTGAGGATCTGTAGGCGCTCCGCGGTGACAACGCCGATGATACGTATCGCAAGGCCTGGTCCTGGAAAAGGTTGCCGGCCAACGATGTCTTTCGGAAGACCGAGCTCGTAACCGATAGACCGGACTTCGTCCTTGAAGAGCCTGCGCAGCGGCTCGATCAACTCGAACTTGACATCCGGCGGGAGCCCGCCAACATTGTGGTGGCTCTTGATGGTTGCGGCGCCTTCGCCGCTGCCGGATTCCACGACGTCTGGATACAACGTACCTTGGACCAGGAACTCGATCTCATCAACGCCATTGTCGATGACAATCCCTGCAGCGGCCTCCTCAAAGACCCGAATAAATTCTCGGCCGATCGTTCTGCGTTTAGCTTCGGGCTCAGCCACATTGGCTAGGGCATCCAGAAAGCGCTCGCGAGCTGGCACCGTCTTCAGATTGATGCCGGTTGCCTTGACATAGTCGCCCTCGACCTGGGTTCGCTCGCCCTCCCGCAACAAGCCATGGTCCACAAAGACGCAGGTGAGCTGACTTCCCACGGCTCGCTGAACCAGCGCCGCCGCAACTGCCGAGTCAACACCGCCGGACAACCCGCAGATCACGTTACGTGTCCCGACCGTGTCCGCTATCGATTGAATCGTGGCTTCAATGATATTGTCGGTCGTCCAGGACGGATCAATATCAGCGTAGTCATACAGGAAGCGTTCCAAGACCCGCTGGCCGTAGGTTGAATGCATCACCTCCGGATGCCATTGGACACCACAGAGCGAGCGGACTGGATCCTCGAAGGCGGCAACGGACGCTCCTGGCGTTTCTGCTGTCGCTGTAAAGCCGTCAGGCAACCCAACCACCGAGTCTCGGTGCGACATCCAGACTGTCTGGCGCTTCGGCTGGCCCGTGAAGAGCCTCGATTCCTCTTCGACATCAGCCTCAGTCCGACCGAATTCTGCACGGTCCGTTCGCGCGACCTGGCCGCCAAGAGCCTGGGCCATTGCCTGGAACCCGTAGCAGATTCCAAAGACGGGAATGCCAGCCTCAAAGAGTCGGCGGTCTACAGAGGCGGCATCCATCTCGTACACGCTTGCTGGGCCGCCAGACAAGATGATCGCGGCAGGTTGACGAGCCAAGATCGCGTCCGTTCCGACACTGTGCGGGACGATCTCGCTGTAGACGCGAGCCTCGCGAACTCGGCGCGCAATGAGCTGCGCGTACTGAGCGCCGTAGTCAACGACGAGCACGGTCGCTGGACGCTCGGGCTCGGCAGCGGTCGTCGGTGATGCCAGGGGCGAGAGGAGGTCACTCATCTGGGGGGCTCCAAGGGCGCGGATCGAACCGACTGTCCCATCGGTCAAGCTTACATCTCTGCAATTACGCTAGTGAGCCCTGGTGATCTGGCGTGGTCGTCGCCGCCTGCGAGGAGCGTGGCGAGGTCCCGCCCGGGGCCGCCCGTCCTTCGAGGCGCCCCACCAGACCTGCGCGAGACCAGGCTCTTCCAGACCCTCCCATCCGCGTTGAACGACGGACAACGTCCCGGGGATGCGCCATCATGGGGTCCCTGGCCTTCTGTCTTCATGCGTTTGCTCCGGTTCGTGAGGGGGTTGGGGTTCGGGGTACGATCACAGCGGTCGTGCTACACGGCACGGGAGCATCACCCGGAGGCCGTCGTTGGCCGACCGAAGGGTCGAATAGCCGGACCATTGGTCACTCCGTGGAGAGGATGCCTTGCCCCGAGGAGAACCTGTCGCTGGATGCGCTGTCGAGGTGCAGCGCATCGGCATCGTCGTGCCCGCAAAGAACGAGGCCAACCTGATCGTTGACTGCCTCACCGCCCTGGCCGTGGCGGCCCTGCGGGTGGCGATGCCCGTCACCGCCTCGATCGTCGTCGACGATTGCACCGACACCACTCCCGAGCTGGTTGCCGGAGCCTCCATTGCCCTGGAGCTCGATCTGCATCTCCTGGAGATCCGGGCCGGATCCGTCGGTGAGGCTCGACGAGTGGGCATGGCCGAGATGGTGGCCCGTCTCGGGGTGACGGGGACGTGGCTCGCCACCACCGACGCCGATTCGATGGTGCCTCCACACTGGCTGGCTCGCCAGCTCGCCCATGCCCGAGGCGGGGCCACGGTCGTGGCGGGCACCGTCGAGGTGGCGGACTGGTCCTCCCGCTCGGCGGGCGTTCGCCGGTCTGCCGAGGAGGCCTACGAAGGTACGAACCGAAGACATGTGCACGGAGCCAACCTCGGTCTTCATGCCGAGAGCTACCTGGGGGTCGGCGGCTTCCAGGCCCTCGAGCGGAACGAGGACGTCGCCCTCGTTGCTGCTCTGGCCCGTGCGGGTGAGCTCATCGCATGGGCGGAGGACCTGGCCGTGACGACCTCGTCGCGGCGCCTCGCACGAGCCCCGGGTGGCTTCGCCGCCTATCTCGACGCCCTCGACCTCGATCACAGCAGTCCTCTGGCCGTCCGGGCGACGTGCCCGTGACGAACGAACGGTCGCGGCAAATGGGGGTGGCACCGGTCTGGCCGAGCGTGGAGGATTGGACGGCCGAGCACGCGGCGGGGGTTCCCTTCCCCGGTCGAGGCCTGACGTGGCGCCGCCTTGAGGCGCTCGCCGAGGTGGCCGGGATGGACCTATCCGCAGGTCGACTGGTCGAGGGGCATCTCGATGCGCTGGCCATCCTTGACGAGATGGGTCGGGAACCGGCTGGTCCCGGGGTCTATGGCGTATGGGCGGCCCGCCGGCCGGGGGAGCTGATGGCATTCCCTGACGGAGACGGCTGGTGGCTGCAGGGTGCCAAGCCCTTCTGTTCCGGCGCCGGGCTCCTGTCACGTGCCCTGGTGGCGGCGGACGCTCCCGATGGTGTCCGCCTCTTTGACCTGGACGTAACCGACGTTGTGGTGGTGGACGGCACCTGGCCGGCGGTGGGGATGGCGGGCTCGGCCAGCAGCTGCGTGTGCTGGCCGGGCCAGGAGCTGGGAGTCGAGGCCTCCCTTGGGCCTCCCGGCGCCTACACCGATCGGATCGGGTTCTGGTGGGGGGCTGTAGGTGTGGCTGCCTGCTGGTGGGGAGGCGCCCGTGCCCTGCTCCAGGTGGTGCGCGCCGACCTGGCCAGGGGACATCCGGGCGCCGTCGAGCTCGCAGACCTCGGAGCAGGATGGGCCACGCTGGAGGCGGCCGAGGCTGTCCTTCGCCTGGCCGCCACTCACATCGACGCTCAGGGACATGGCGATATCGATGAGGCCAGGCGCACAGCTCTGCTGACCCGTCAGGCGGTTCATCAAGCGTGCGTCGATGTGCTCGCCGCCGCCGGGGCAGCCGGCGGGGCGCGGCCCATCTGCCTCGACGCCGAGCAGAGCAGGCGTAGTGCCGATCTCTACGCCTACCTGGCCCAGCACCATCGAGGGCGGGACGCAGCCGCCCTTGGAAGCCTGTTGGTGGAGGAGCCGTGAGTCCTTCGCCTTTCGTGATTGACGCCGATCACCTGGGCCGGGCAGAGAGCGAGTGGACGGCCAGCCGTATTCTTCAAGACATGGGTCCACTGACCCTTCCCGCCTGTGATCACGCGGTCGTCGTCGCCCCTCACCCTGACGACGAGGTGCTGGGGGCCGGCGGTCTGCTCCAGGTTCTCACCGACCGGTCTGTGCCCGTCGATGTCTGCGCCGTCTCCGACGGGGAGGCGTCATGGGGACCGCTCGACGCCGTGGCCGCCGACCAGCTGCGTCAGGTCCGAACCGCCGAGTCCGAAGCTGCTCTGATCCGCCTCGGCGTCGAGCCGACGCGGCGGGACCGTCTGCGCCTGATCGACGGCCGTATAGCGGACGGCCAAGGTGTCCTCACCGCCTGGCTCCACGAGCACGTAACACCCACTTCATTGGTCATCGCTCCCTGGACCGGGGACGGCCACCCCGATCACGACGTCACCGGAGCGGTCTGCCGACGGGTGGCAGCGGAGGCCGAAGCATCGAGCCTGCACTACCTGGTCTGGGCTTGGCACTGGGCCACTCCGGACGGCACCGACGTCCCCTGGCGATCATGTCGAACGCTCGCACTGACCCGGCGTCAAGCGGCCCGAAAGCGCTGGGCGACTGGGGCCTTCCGGTCCCAGACCGGCGTGCCACTCACCTTGTCCGATGGACTCGCCGTGCTGCCACCGCCGGTTCTCCGCCGCTTCTGGCGGACCTGGGAGGTTTACGTCACGTGACCGACCCACACGGTGCAGGCAGCGGAGTCGGGCGACCGACCAGTACGCCCCGTTCCTATTTCGAGAATCTCTATCATCTGGATGAGGATCCGTGGGGCTTCACCACCAGTACCTATGAGGCTCGGAAGTATGCGGTCACCCTGGCTTCGCTACCCGACGATCATTACCGTCGGGCGTTCGAGCCGGGCTGCTCGATCGGGGTGCTCACCGAAGGCTTGGCGTCGCGGTGTGACACCCTTCATGCCGTGGACTTCATGGAGAAGGCCGCAGCCGCGGCCCGCGCCCGCACGGCCGGTATGCCGGGGGTCCTCGTCGAGCGAAGGACGATGCCCGAGGAGTGGCCAGAGGGTCCCTTCGACCTGATCGTGCTCAGCGAGCTGGCGTACTACTTCGATGCCGACGGCCTTCGCCGCGTCATGGCGGTAGCCAGTAGGTCGATGGCCGAGACGGGCGTTGTGGTCGGCGTACACTGGCGCGGAACAACCGACTATCCCCTCAACGGCGACCAAGCTCACGCGATCATGGGAGCGACTCCGAACCTAGAAGAGGTCGTCCACCATCTCGAAGACCGTTTCGTCCTTGACATGTGGCGGTATCGCCGGAAAGGCCAAGACGGTAACCTCCTGAATTGAAGTGCCGCTCGGCGAACCTTCTTGCCCTCGACGATCATCAGTTGATGCGGCCGAGGTCGCGGGCGTGCTTGTCGACTGCCAGTGCCCCCGACCCTCATCGCTGACGACGAGGTTCCGAGTCCTCGTCGACTACAATGTAGTCATGTCGCATCCTGTGTCCGTTCGCTTCCATGACCCCCGGGTGGCAGATCAGCTCAAGGCCGAGGCGATCGCTCGTGGCGCATCGACCTCCTCATTGGCGGAGGAACTGATCGACGAGGGACTGCGAGCTCGCCGCCATCCACTGGTGAGCTTCCGCGACGGACCTGCCGGCCGCCGTGCCTATCTGAGTAGTGGTCCCGACGTGTGGGAGGTCGTCGAAGGCCTGGTAGGCGGGGACGTTCCTTCCGCCGAGCGGATCAAGCGAGCGGTCGAGGTGTTCGGGTTGCGTCGCCAACTGGTCGAGGCAGCTCTCGCCTACTACGCCGAGTTCACCGAGGAGATCGACGCCCAAGTGGAAGCCAACCACCGGGCAGCTGACGAAGCAGAGGCACACTGGCGACGCCAGCAGGACCTGCTGGCCGGGTGAAGCTCCTGCTCGATACCCATCACTCCCGCCTGGCAGCTGAGCGACTTCGGGGTGACGGGCACGACGTGCTGGCCGCCGCAGACGATCCGGTTCTCGCTTCCTTACCGGACGAAGAACTACTGCGGGCAGCGAGCCAGTCCAGCCGGGCTGTGGTCACCGAGAACGCCCGGGACTTCGATCGCATCGTACGAACCTGGGTGGTCACCGGCGAGCACCACGCTGGGGTCGTCTTCACCTCGCCCCGTCGCTACCGCCGGGGCAGCAACTCGTATCCGGCCAGCCTGGTCGCCGCGCTCGAGACGTTGATGGCAGACCCTCCCAGCGGTGAGGTCGATTGGGTGTACTGGCTCCCGTAGCCACACCGGGCCGTTCAGAGCCCGGCGACATGTCACCCCAAGGCGCTCCCGAGGTGCCGATATGGACGACTGCCGGCAGCCCTTTCACCGGCGCCCGACCTTGGGGCCGCCCGTCAGTCGTTCTAGTTCGTTGCTCAGCCGTCCCCGCCTCCTGAACAGATGATCGCACCGCAGGACAGGCCGCGATTGGCGCCCTCCTTGAAGCCTCTGACGATCTTCTCCTCGTCCTCCCGAAACGTTTGCCACTCCCGCCACACGGCATCAAACCGTCCGCTCAGAGAGTCGATCCGGTCACAGTGCCCTTCAGCGCCCGACATCACGAGGTTCAGTGACCACCTTCGCCGGCGCGGGGGCGGCTTCACACGGTCCCCGAGAAGGCCGGCGGCAACGAGCTCGGGCCTCACCTCCCGCAACACGCCGAATACCGGCAACGGATCCCGCTCCGTGGTCCAATTAAGCACCACGTTCGTCGCCGAACTTCCGCCTGACGGGATCGCTCCGGCAAATGACGCCGCAAGTGAGCGGCGCTCCGGGCTCTTGTTCGTGGGAACGAGAGCCAAGACGGGTTTCGCTGGCCTGCCCGGCACGAGGCTGCGCATCCCGGGAGCAAACTCGGTCGTCGCATACCCGTCGGCGACGAGTTCCCAAAGCGCCCAGACTACGAGGAGCTGCTCGAACGGCCCGAGCTGCACGAAGTGGTGCGTGCACGGAACCGGAGCCCCAGCGTGGCCTCTCATCCGGGTGGAAACCCTTGAGCGCGACACGGCACGGTCGGCGAACAGAAAGAGCAGGCTCGCTCTGCTCACCTGCACGTCGCTTGCACGCCACACCTGCCGCTCTACCACCATCCGCCCAGTGTGACACCGGCAGTAGCGGAACACCTCCAAGTCCTGAGGGCCAGGTGCGCTGAGATCAGTCGACCCAACGCCCCGGCGGCCCCAAGCGGATCAGCCCAGTAGGTCCCCCGCACGGGCGTCGGCGACACCCTGGTCACGATCGCACCGACCGTGCGCCGCGCCACCTCGCCTCACCTCTCTCACCGCCGACTTCGAGCAATGCGTGGCCAGCCACAGGCCACCACGACACCAGGTCATCGAACATGAAGCCGTGTCCGGCGTCATGGCCGGCCCACTGGCACCGACGCCACCACCACCCCCCATGGTCGGCGCAGCGAACCACGGGGGGTCAGCCTCCAGAAACGTCGGGATGCTGCCCAGGGAGGTGAATCTACAGGGCCCGAAGAATCTCCCATAGGTTCGTCCCGCTTCCAGCCGCCCCCCAAACGCCGGGTCGAGGCCTCACCCTCGAGGTGCCGCGCGGGCGCCCGTGATCTCGGGCGTCGGTTCTGCACCATCCCTGATCGGTGCGTGGGGGCGGCTCGGGAACAGTGTCCGGCCCGACTGGCAGCGACGACAGGTGGGGACTCGGTCCTACCCGTAGGTGGCATGTTGTGGCCACCCGGGGGGCGAGTCTTCCCAGTCCTCCTGCCGGCCGTACGGGGTGAGGTCGAGAATGTTGTTGGAGAACAGCAGTCGATCAACGCCCCGAGCCGTGGTCGAGTACGTCAGGTAGACGTCGTCGCCATCGCGCAGGAACAGCGTGAGCCTGAAGAGGTTCCCCGCCTCAGAAGCGTCGGCGAAGCCGTTGCCTCGTGAGGAGGCGAACGGCACCGTCCAACCCATCCGGGCCTTGTACTGCCGGATCTGATCGAGCGGCATGTTTGACACGGTCACGAACGTGACCCCCGCTTCATTGAGGGTGCCGAGGTCGGCGACGTTGTTCGTGAAGTGGGTGCAGCCCGGGCAGTACGCGTCCGGTCCGTTGTCCATGAACTGGTACACGACGAGCTGCTCCCGACCGTCGAACAGGTCGAGAAGGGTCTTCGGGCCCTCCGGTGTGTCGAACACATAGCTGTTATCGAAGCTCACCATCGGGAGCCGCCGACGCTCGGCGGCGAGCGCATCGAGGGTACGGGTGGCTTCCTTCTCGGCCCGGAGCAGTTCGTTACGCTGACGTTGCCATTCGTCCGTCGAGACAACCGGTGGCCGGGGAACCGATATATCGGTCACGCGCTTTTCCTTTCTCTGGTCCACGGGGTTTCAGACGATCCGCCCACACGAAAATCATCGCAACCGAACCTCCCGGCTTCCAAAGCCGCCCAGGTCGACCGGAGTCAGCGATCTCCGTCCACCGCTAGGTGCGGCACCCCCGACGTGCCGATCGGTGCGGGCTGAGAGCTTCTGGAGCGGGCACTGTTCGAATGCGCCCTTCGGATCGACCTCACGGGAGACGTCGGGCGGCTCGCGTCGGGCGGCTCGCCGAAGTCCTCACAAACGGCGCAGCCCAAGCCTATCCAGCCCAGGTCTCACTGCTCGCCAGAGTATTCGGCCCCCGAAGATTCGCCGCGGAGCGTCGCCTCGCCTCGCTCGCCCAGGTGCTCGACCTTTCGCTCCGCCTCGCCTCGCCCGACGCTTCGCGTAGCCTCGAAATCGTGACGCTCACAGAGATCATCGAGAGCTGGGTGGCCGACGCCGAGCGCATGCACGGGGCCCCTGCGTGTGGCGTGGTCCTGACCGAGGAACTGTTCGCGCACCTCGCCAGGGAGCAGGCGCAGGAAGTCCCGACCGTTGCTGGCCACACTGCTCTCGTCGAGACTCTTGTCCCTGCCGAGGCGGTGGAGGTCGCAGGCCCTGACCGGGTGTGCGTCTACGTGGGCGTGCCGCCCGGCGAGAGCGCTTCGCCGGTCGGCCACGACCCGGCCATGCCGGTGGTCTTCGTGCCGGTCCCACCCGAATCGCTCGATGACGGCGCGCAATTGGAGATGTACAACCGCCTTCGCTGGATCGGACTGGCTCCCGAGGAGGCACTCGCTGGCTCGCGCTAGCCGCTAGCGCGCCCCCCGGTATTGGACAACCGCTCAATGGATACTCGGAGCGTGGTACATGAGGACTCGACCGTCGCTTGACCCGTTACGGACATATATTCGAGGGTACGCACGGAACTTGAAGCACCCCCGGTCAGTGGGCGAGGACCGTCCTGAGGCCGACGATGTCCGACCACGGGACTTCCGGGTGCCGACCTGAGCCGTCGCGTCAAGGATGTCGGCGATGCGCTCGTCGTCAGTCCTGATCATCGGCTATAAGTCGATCGCCTCGTCAAGGATGTGCCGGTCCCGCTCCTTCAGTCCGCCCGTGGATACCACGTCGACTGGCCGCTCGAACAGTTCCTCAAGCTTCCCGGTGAGATGAACCAGGTCGAACAAGGAGCTGCCGGCCTCAAAGTCCACCAGAGAGTCGATGTCGCTGTCTGGCCTGTCGTCACCTCGGGCGACCGACCCGAACACCCGGACGCGCCGGCCTCGACACCCCGTCACGACTTCCCAGATAGCGTCACGACGCTCCGCTAGGAGCACTGGCAGGTCGACAGCTTGGGTGCCTGCCACACGGCGTTGTCGACGGTGGCCGGGGATCCGCGGGAGACCTTGAGTTCTGCGATGACGTCATCGTGGAGCAGATCGTCGAAGCCACCGGCGACTGATCCCGCCGGTTCAGCCGACCGTCGAGTTCGGGATCCTCACGCAGGAGGCCCTCCAGCTGGTCATGGAACTCACCTTCGGACACCCTGGAGTCTCGGCGGAACGTCTTCTCGAACACGATCGTCTGAGACGCGCGCAGGCACGCCGCGAACAGCCGGCAGAAGGCGCGGCCTTGAGGAGTACCCCGAGTTCTTCGCTGCCTCCGCCTTCAGCGCCTCGTTCGCCGCCTGAAGCGTCTTGTTGTCCGCCCCAACGCCTCAAACCGAGCGACCAAGGCGACGACTAGCAACCGTCTGATTTGGTAAACGTTCAGGTGCTTCCGGCGGGGTGGGGTGGTAGCCAGGGGCCGGTGGTGAAGAGTTGATGCATGACGTCGAGGAGGTTCTCGTCGTGGTTGTTGGCTGTTTGGAGGTATGAGCGGATGGCG